>JAIKVT010000044.1 GCA_024685495.1 Lachnospiraceae bacterium | reverse complement strand
TGAATGCCCTGATTTACTCGATTTCTTTGATTATCAGGGCCCGGATACCTTCTTAGAGCACATGCAGAGACCTGATTTTCTCGTTTCCTTTGATTATCAGGGCCCGGCATCAAGATTATCACTTACTGAAGGCCCTGATTTCATCGCTTTCTTTAACTATCAGGGCCTGCATCTGCGTATATCTCAATCTTAAAGCCCTGATATCCTCGATTCCTTCGGATATCAGGGCCTGCTGCCTTGCTTGACTTTGCCAACGAGTCTTTTATGAATATTTATAATGCTTCAAAACCTTTTCTCTGCAAGGCTGTCGAAATGACGTTACTAATACATTATTATTAAATATATAGACGTAATCACCATATAACACATATTCATCATTTTCTCTTACCTGTCCTAGTTTGTGTACAATCCATATTTTAATATAACCTTTTACTTCGTCCGGTCTTTGTCCGTTAATGTAGATTCTTTTAATCATTCGATTAGCCGTCTTCCTGTTCCAACCGTTACGTTCCTTCATTCGTTTGTATGCGTGTTCTGAAATATGAACGTATGTGTCTTCTCGTACTACTTTTGAACTATGATCTTCCATATTTTCCCCCATTATAAAACCTTCTCCTTTCTCCAACTAAACCGCTTTAATAAGTCCAACCAAGCCTGCAATTCCTAGTATTATAAGTCCTACGATTGCTATGACATATAACCCGCCGACGCAAAGCCCTATAAAAACTATGGGGACTAAGATTACACCTAACACTGTTTTTAGAACTCCCCAACTGATTTTCACTGCCCATGCAATGAATTGAATTAATACGACAATTAATAAAATAGTAAATATTGCTGTTAACATTTTCGTTCACTCCTTTTTGATTAGCTTTATTGAACCACTGTAATAATTTGATATAATAATCGACTTTAATCACCTGCTATTTATCTCCCGGTCCGTTAACGCTCTTCTTAATATATGACGTGTCTTCTACTCCGTACTTCTTTGCTACGTCTTTGTTGCTATTGACTTCTTTTACTAACATGCTTAATCTCATCCTCTCTTGTATTGTCATAACCCCTGTCCCCTTTCTTTTTTATAACTCTATTATGCCTTGGAAATGCGAATTGATAAATGACGACTCCGGCAACTTAAGCGTCCCTATTTTTACTAATATGGAAAATTAGAAAACATGGAATTCCGGCTATGTCCGGACGGAAATTGCGAAGCTGACATTCTGTAGATTTTTCCCCATATAGAAAAATAGAAGTCTTTGGGATATAATGAAGTAAAGTGACTTAAGGGGAGGATTATTATGGGAAGAGGATCTACGAAATCAAACAAAAACATATATCAGTTAGCTCGCGAAGAAGTCAACATGACTCGCGCAGATGTTGAGGATGCATCTGACGGAATGATTACCGAAAGCAAGCTTGTTAAGATTGAAAATGAGACACAGGCCATTCATCAGGATGATGTTGCGATTCTCGCTAAAATATATAACAAACCTGAATTATGTAATGACTTTTGTACCAATCGTTGTCAGATAGGCCAGCAATATGTACCGCAGGTTGCAACAGTTCATGAACTGCCTCAGATAACGATGCAGCTTCTGTCGAATCTGAATACTCTTAATAATGAGCGCGATCGTATTATAGATATTGCAGCCGACGGCAAGGTGACGAAAGAAGAGGAAGCCGATTTTGCAACATTTAACCAACACTTAAAAGAAATGTCTATAGCAATTGAATCATTAAAGCTATGGTCTGAAAAGGAACTTAAACATTTACAATAAGAAATCTTCTTATTGCTCGCTCGATGCCCCGCGATGCTTCATTTTGTTCATCGCGGGGCATTGTTTTCTTCTTATTGCTTGCTCGATGCCCCGGGATGCTTCATTTTGCTCATCGCGGGGCATTTGATTGAAATTTCATCCCGTTAGATGCACCGGGATCACGATTTTTAGCATTCCCGAGGTTTTCTATAGTCCAAAAGTTTAAATCCGTGACTAAATCTTCCTCCAGGCCCTGATTTCCTCGCTTCCTTTGATTATCAGGGCCTGCAACTTCGATTATCTCAATCTTAAGGCCCTGATTTTCTCGTTTCCTTTGATTATCAGGGCCCGATATCAAGATTATGGCTTACTGAAGGCCCTGATTTCCTCAATTCCTTTGATTATCAGGGCCCGATATCAAGATTATGGCTTACTGAAGGCCCTGATTTTCTCGCTTCCTTTGATTATCAGGGCCTGCTACTTCGATTATCTCAATCTTAAAGCCCTGATAATCGCTAAAATGCGAATATCAGGGCCTGCATCCTAAATTATTCCTACATGCATCCTAAATTATTCCTACATGCAGCCTAAATTATACCTACATGCATCCTAAATTATATCTACATAATTCAAATAATTATATTATATCACCACTAAAGTCGCCAAAGTCTTAACGACTTCATTAATGTCGAAACAATGTCATAACATTAAACAAGCTAAAACTGTATTCCATTGCCGCCTTTGTGCTTGATTTCATACATCTTCTTGTCTGCTTCGTTAAATATATGATTGTTGTATCCGGCATGCGAGAATGCGCATCCGATTGATACAGTAAGGGCGGGGCATTTGTTCGGGCCGGGAACGGATAATCGTTCGTTAATTATCTGTGCCTTCTGCTCGATAGCTGCCTTATCGTCTTCGGTTGTCTCACCCATTATTACCACGAATTCGTCGCCGCCGACTCTCGATGTAATATCGGTTGTGCGGAAGGTCTCAAGAAGTACCTTCGCAAGCTTCATTAACGCATCATCTCCGGTCTCGTGACCGTATGTATCATTTACTGATTTGAAGTCGTCGATGTCAACAAGCAAAAATGCAAGCGGATATGTCTCCGAAGAAAGTCTCTCGATAACAGTCTGGTGACCTCTTCTGTTAAGAACTCCCGTTAAGCTGTCACGCTCTGCATCTTTCTTAAGCTGCTTTTGTATCTCGACACTGTCGCTGTGGAATTCGTTGTACACGTGCGACATGTATTTAATCTCGTATGTACCCTCGAGCGGTTCAATCTTTCTCTTCTTAGAAATGCTGTCCACCGCATTATTAAGAGGTTTGATAATCATACGGGAAATGGTCACAAATAAGATGATACTGATTACACATACAATAGCAAGTGAAATGTGAAGAAGTATTATGAGACCTTTCATTTCAGCGTTCTCATTATCTCTCTTATCAGAAACCTCTGCTAACGCATGATCGAGATACTGTGTCACATAGCCTTCAATTCGACTCTTATATGCATAGTATTCATCACCTAAAGCATATTCCTTAGCCTTTTCAAGTTTTTGTTGATCTGTTAACTTGTTAGTTCCTTCAGGAAGAACAACATCCTGCACTTCCTGTGGCAGCTCACTTATATTAAGATGATAACCTTCTGCAGCGTAGCGCATCGCAATATATTCAAGCTGCATAAGTTCCATTGACTGAACTACGGAATTCTCCAGAAGTTCGATAAGATTGCTCGATGCATTGAGCTCCTTCAAATCTTCAATTGCAATCTGTCTGCGCTTTACCTCATTAGCTTCTCTAAAATAATTATCTATGCATGCGGTATCACCCCACATAACAAAAAGCTGTGCGTTCTTGGTTAGATAATCTGAAGCCTCATGAACATTTTGCCCATCCTGTTGGATTCTTTCATAATCATCTGCTAATTGCTCAATCTCTTTATATTCAGAGTAAATGTTCTGTGCTATAACAAATAGAACTATAGCAAAGAATGCAAGAATCATTATAAATGCGTAATTCACATTTTTAATGTGAATACCCACTATTTGTTTAGAATCTTTTCCCTTGTCTGACATTTTTTATTAGCCCCATTTCGTAGTCGTCAAAAAAATAACACAATAACCAACTTATTATACACGATTTTGAGGCAAAAGTAAAACACCTAAGAATAAATCTTAGGTGCCTTCATATCACTTAAGTTAGTGATGACAACCTCCATGACCTCCATGACCATGACCGCACTGATGATCTTCGCCATGATGCTTACCATGATGATCGCAATTAGCTTCTCCGCTTGCATCAAGAGTACCTGCAAGAAATGACTCAACTACTTCATCTGTATTGCCACTAGCGCCTGCATATAAATTAATTCCAGCTTCCTGAATTGCTCTTTGTGCACCCCCACCGATTCCGCCGCAGATAAGTGAATCCACATCTGCAACATTAAGAATTCCTGCAAGTGCGCCGCAACCTTCGCCGTTAGTGTCTAATATCTCTGAATCTACAACCTTACCGTCTTCGATATTATAAACCTTAAATTGTTGTGTCTTACCAAAGTGTCCAAAAACATTTCCGTTATCATATGTTACTGCTACTCTCATCTCGTTTTCTCCTTTACTTCTGATATTAACATTAAACCGGTTTGTTCCTCTGTCAATTTCTATGTTACCTCCGGCAATACGAAGCCTCTTACCGTCAACAATGGCACCCACAAGCTTCTTCCTTGCGCTCTCATATATAGCCGTCACTGTCGTTCTCGCAACACCCATCTTTTGCGCGCATTCCCCTTGATTAAGTCCTTCATAATCTAACAATCTAATTACTTCGAACTCATCAATCGACATCATTATCGTTTCTATATCCTCTCTGTCTGTCTCTTCTGGAATAAAACTATAATGATCCGGAAAACTGCATATTTTTCTACATTTAGGTGTTCTGGGCATTCGTATACCTCCATAAACAAAACTGACATATGTCATAAATAAGTATAGGCCTTATTCTGACATATGTCAATATAGCATTTCATGTTTTATTAATTCTTTTTGCTTTCTATTCCTTATGCTCTCTATCTCTTGTGCTTCGTCGCTTATGCAAAATAACTCTTATGGATTATGCGACTTATTTCTTATTCTTATCCCCCGCAACAACCATCATTGCAACACCGGCGATAGCTGCAACCGCACAAACTATAACGGAAGCAGCCGCCTTACCTATAGTCTTCTTAATCATAAAATCACGTATAATCCAATTATCAGTTTTGATGATTGGATTTTTCCCTTTCTCCCAGGTTCTACTGGGTAATCTAATCTCTATCTGATATATTTATTAAGGCGCTGTGGATCTGTGTCTATTTAATTACAGCTTTGACTGGTATGAGGTGACTCAGACCACAGCTTTTCGTCTATTACTGTTAATCAGTTTGTTAACGCTCTGACGTTTCTATTTACGTGATTACACAGCCGGATTCTCTGTGGAAGACAACAGC
>JAIKVT010000019.1 GCA_024685495.1 Lachnospiraceae bacterium | reverse complement strand
TGGTAGAACAAAGTAATATTTTCTACTGGGATTGGGAGTTAGCGGTTCTTGAGTGGTTTAACAGTATTCATAATGCATTTCTTGATGTGTTTATGCCACTTGTCACAAAGCTTGGTGATGCGGGAATATTTTGGATTATTTTGACATTAGTTCTTTTGATTATTCCTAAGACCAGACATTTGGGATTGGCTTCTTTTATAGCACTTGTATTAGATATTATATTATGTAACGGAATCTTAAAGCCTATAGTAATAAGGTGTCGTCCGGGATGGTTGATGTTCTTTGAAAGCGGACCGGATTGGATAAGACAATTAGAGATGCTAGTAAGCTTTCCTAACGATTTTTCATTCCCGTCAGGACATACGGCAGCAAGCTTCGCATCGGCAACAGCACTTTTTGCCACTCTTAAGAATAAATATAAGTGGTGGGGTGTAGGTGCACTTTGTCTTGCTCTTTTAATAGGTATTTCAAGACTTTATGTATGCGTTCATTGGCCTACAGACGTAATTGGAGGCATGATTGTCGGTATTATCTGCGGTATTGCAGGATGGGCAATCGCTAAACCTTTATGGAAAGTTATAAATAAAAAGTTGCAGCAGTTTAAGGAAAAAAGATTTGCAAAGGATTTAGACGACAAGAAGTCAGAATAAAATACAACCTCTTCTATCACGGATAGAAGGGGTTAATTTTGCATAGTAAGGGAGAGACTATGATAATAAGAATAATACTGATGTTAATCGGCATAGCGGGAATAGTTGTATTCTTTCTGCCGATGGGAAGAAAAGGTATTGCCAATGCGGGAAATATTACGGGGTTAATCGTTAGCGTATTAGTCCTGTTATTTGGTACGTTCTCATGGCTCTTCTCCCGAGTAACTAAGATAGTACTTCTGGTATTGGTTTTACTGATACTTATACTGGTTATTTTGATTAATAATCAGATGACGAAAGCTAAGAGAAATATTGCAAGAAATCAAGAAGTGGTGATCGTGCTGGGTAGTACAAATAAATATTACATTTCCGATATTATGAACGCCCGTATCAAGGAAGCTGCAAGGTATCTTGATAAACACGACAATGCAATATGTATTGCCTGTGGCGGAATCGGCAGCGAGTATTATAAGACGGAAGCCGAATATATAGCGGTGGAACTTGCAAAGTACGGAATTCCCAAAAGCAGGATCATAACGGAGACGACATCCATTAACACCTATGAGAATATGATGAACGCAAAGAAAATCATAGAGGAGAGGAACCTCTCTAAATTGGTAGCGATTGCCACGAGTGATTTTCATCAATACAGAGCGGGAATTAATGCCAGACAGGCAAGACTTCATCCGTATGCAATAAACACACCTACTGAAAAATATCTGTATCCTACATATTTTGTCAAAGAAATGCTGGCCATATTAATTATGCCAATTCGTAAAAGATAGGTCGTTTTATGAATATTTTAGATTTTTTTGTTTTGGGAGTCGGGCTTGCTATGGATGCGTTTGCGGTATCGATATGCAAAGGTCTTGGAATGTCGAAAATCAACAAGAAGAATATGGTTTTAATCGCTGTGTTCTTCGGAGGATTTCAGGCGCTGATGCCACTGCTCGGGTATTTGCTCGGCAACACATTTGCCGAATATGTCACACAATATTCGCACTACATCGCGTGTGCTTTGTTACTTGCAATCGGAGTTAAGATGATTATCGATGCGATTCGCGAAAGAAACGACGATTTATCAGACGACGGAAAGCTCGATATTAAGGAACTCTTTTTACTTGCAATAGCAACGTCGATAGACGCATTTGCGGTGGGTGTCACATTCGCATTTTACGAAAATATCAATGTCTGGGCGGCAATCTCTATCATTGGAATAGTAACCGCTGTGATAGCCGCAATTGGTGTTGTTATTGGAAATGTGTTTGGTAGCCGATATAAATTTCCGGCAACGATACTTGGCGGAGTAGTGTTAATTCTCTTGGGAATAAAGATATTGTTGGAAGGTTTGGGAATAATTGATTTTTAATAAATCGTGGAAAGTAATTTAGAAATACTAAAATTATGAAAAACGAGAGGAGATATCAAAATGGCAACACTTCTTGCTATAACGGATTCTTTGATATTTAAGATAATACTTCTTTTAGTAGGATTTGTACTACTTATTAAAGGTGCTGATATATTTGTGGAAGGAAGCTCATCAATAGCGAAAAAGCTCAAGGTGCCGCCGCTAATTATAGGTATGACAATCGTAGCGATGGGAACGAGTTTGCCGGAGGCAGCAGTATCCATTGCGGCTTCTATGAATAATGCTAACTCTCTTGCAGTAAGTAACGTCGTAGGATCAAACATTTTCAATCTTATGATGGTGCTTGGAACATGTGCATTGTTCAATAAATTAAGAGTAAGTAATGATGTTCTAAAGCGGGATTATCCCTTCTCAATTATATGTGCCGTACTTATGATTTTCCTCGGTGTATTCGGATTCTTACCTGACGGCAGCTATGGAATGAACTGGGAAATCGGAAGAGAAGCCGGAATAATATATCTCGTACTTTTTATAGCATTTATTACGGTACTTATTATCTCCGCACTCAAAGCCAGAAAAAAGGCAAGCGAGACGGGAGTTGCAGCAGAGAGAAGTCTTGCAGACGAGATGGAAGATGAAGTTGCAGAACATCCCGTATGGAAATCAATATTATTTATTATCCTCGGTGCGGTTGCAATCAAATTCGGTGGTGACTGGGTTGTAGACGGAGCAACGGCAATAGCAAGTGCAATCGGAGTATCAGATACGATTATCGGACTTACGATTTGTGCAGTCGGAACATCGCTTCCCGAGCTTGTTACATCAATTGTTGCGGCACGCAAGAATCAGCTTGACATGGCTATAGGAAATGTAGTCGGTTCTAACGTATTTAACATATTATTCGTACTGGGCCTTGCAGCGACAATAAGCCCGATACCGTTCTCAATAGAAAATGTTATTGATATAGGCATACTCATATTCTTCTCGGTACTCATATATATATTCTGTATCACGAAGAAGGCAATTAATAAGATCGAAGGTGCGATAATGGTTGCACTGTATGTGCTTTTTATGGTGTATGTGTGTCTTCGGGAAACGGGAATGTTTGCATAATAGTTAAAACCGATGGAAATAGAATATAAAAAGATTTATAATGAAAAAAGCTCAGTAAATAAATCTCAATAAGTAAGTTAAGATATTAAATTTTTAAGGAGGAGTAATTATGGGATTTTTAGACGATATGGCGGACGTAATCAATGACGTAACCAGCGAGGCAAAAGATAAAGCGATTGAATTAAAAGAAATTGCAAGTTTAAAAAGAGAATACAGAGAGACAGAGAAGCGTATTAATTATCGCTATCAGGAACTCGGTAAAAAATATTATGAGAAAAATAAAAACAGAGCTAAGAATCAATTAGCAGATATTACAGAAGCATTAGATAAGCTTGATTATCTTCAGGAAGCAATCGACAAGCTTCAGGGAAATGACGTAGCTTGTGATGCTTGCGGAGCAAAGAACAGCAAAGATGCTACATACTGCAGCAGATGCGGAGTTAACCTTGCAGAAGCAAAGGCAAAAGCCGAAGCAGAAGCTGCAGAAAACGTTGATGCAGAAGTAGTAGAAGAAGAGACAAAAGAAACAGAAGAATAAAATCAGAATGGGAATTCCCAAAAACATTTATTAAATATTGTACAAGGGGAAGATTAATGGCTAACAAAGGAAAATATTATATAACAACAGCGATTACTTATACATCAGGTAAGCCTCATATAGGCAATACTTATGAAATAGTTTTAGCTGATGCGATTGCAAGATTCAGAAGGCAGGAAGGATATGACGTGTTCTTTCAGACCGGTACGGATGAGCATGGTCAAAAAATCGAAATTAAGGCTGAAGAGGCCGGATTAGAGCCGAAGGAATTTGTAGATCAGGTAGCGGCTCAGGTAAAAGATATCTGGGATATGATGAATACAAGCTATGACAAATTCATCCGAACAACAGATGAGTATCATGAGAAGCAGATTCAAAAGATATTTAAGAAGTTATATGATCAGGGTGATATCTACAAAGGCTCTTATGAAGGAATGTATTGTACTCCTTGCGAATCTTTCTGGACAAAGTCACAGCTTAAGGATGGAAAATGTCCTGACTGCGGAAGAGAAGTTCAGCCCGCTAAAGAAGAAGCATATTTCTTTAAGATGAGTAAATATGCCGACAGACTTATTGAGCATATCAATACGCATCCGGAATTTATTCAACCTGTATCACGTAAAAATGAGATGATGAATAATTTCTTAATTCCCGGTCTTACTGATTTATGCGTATCTCGTACTTCTTTTAAATGGGGTATTCCCGTAGATTTCGACGACAAGCATGTAGTTTATGTATGGCTTGATGCATTGTCTAACTATATTACGGGACTTGGATATGACGCTGACGGCAATCACGACGCTCATTATAAGAAATACTGGCCGGCAGATTTACATCTTATCGGTAAAGATATAATAAGATTCCATACAATTTATTGGCCTATTTTCCTTATGGCTTTAGGCGAGCCTTTGCCAAAGCAGATATTCGGCCACCCTTGGCTTATTTTAGCAGACGGTAAGATGAGTAAATCTCTTGGAAATGTTATATATGCCGATGAACTCGTAGATATTTTCGGAGTCGATGCGGTGCGTTACTTTGTGCTTCATGAGATGCCTTTCGAAAATGACGGTGCCATCTCTTGGGAGTTAATGGTAGAGCGTGTTAATTCAGATCTTGCCAACATCTTAGGTAATCTGGTTAATCGTACCATTTCAATGAGTAACAAATATTTCGACGGAGTTATCTTCGATAAAGAAGAAAACGAGCCGGTTGACGACGATCTTAAAGCGGTAATTACCGGAACAAAGGCGAAGGTTGAAGCTAAGATGGCAGAGCTTCGTGTCGCTGATGCAATCTCGATAATATTTGATTTGTTCAGACGTTGTAACAAATATATTGATGAGACGATGCCTTGGGTTCTTGCGAAAGACGATGACAAAAACGACCGTCTCGCTACGGTTTTATATAATCTTGCAGAAGGAATTACAGCGGGAGCAACGCTTCTTCACAGCTTTATGCCTGAGACGGCAGATAAGATTTTAGAGCAGTTTAATACAGAGCCTGTTCCGTATGATGACCTTGATAAATTCGGAAATTATCCGACGGGAAGTTGTATTACAAGAGAGCCGGAAATCTTATTCAAGAGACTTGACGTAGAAGAAGTACTCGCTAAGGTTGAAGAGCTTCATAAGGATGATACAAAAAATACGGTAGAGCCGGGAATCGATATTGAGCCAAAGGATGAAATTACCTTTGACGACTTTACTAAGATGCAATTTCAGGTAGGCGAAATTATAAGCTGCGAGGAAGTTCCCAAGTCTAAGAAATTGCTCTGTTCACAAGTACAGATAGGAAAAGAAGTTAAGCAGATAGTATCAGGTATTAAGAAATATTATTCTCCCGATGAGATGGTTGGCAAGAAGGTAATGGTGCTTGTTAATCTTAAGCCCGCTAAGCTTGCAGGAGTTCTTTCGGAAGGAATGCTTCTGTGTGCAGAAGATGCGGATGGTAATCTTTCTTTAGTTACACCTGAGAAAGATATGCCTAACGGAGCAGAGATTTGTTAAGAGGAAATGTACATGATATTTGACAGTCATGCTCATTATGAAGATAAGAAGTTCGATCAGGATAGAGTCGAACTTCTTTCTATGATGAACGATAATAATATAGGACGTATAGTTAACGTCGGCTCGACTCTTAATACATCAATAGAATCGATAGATTTAGCAAACAGCTATAAGGATGTATATGCAGCAGTCGGAATTCACCCAAGCGAAGTCGCATTTCCAATTGATGGGGATGAGGATAACACATTTGAACAAAGCAGGATGCCTGACGTCTTATCAAGACTTGAAGATTTGTCGAAGGATGGAAAATGTGTGGCAATAGGAGAAATCGGATTCGATTACTACTGGGATAAAGAAGAGGAAAATCACAAACTGCAAAGAGAGTGGTTTATAGCTCAACTTGAACTCGCA
>JAIKVT010000009.1 GCA_024685495.1 Lachnospiraceae bacterium | reverse complement strand
TACTACGAGGGATACGACATGAATGATGTTGTGCTTCCTATTCGTTTAATGAAGATGATGGGTGCTAAGACATTGTTTCTAACTAATGCAAGCGGAGGCATCAATCCTGATTTTAAAGCGGGAGATTTAATGATAATTACGGATCAGATTTCCCAATTAGTCCCATCGCCACTAAGGGGTGAGAACATATCCGAACTTGGTGTGAGATTTCCGGATATGTCACACATTTACAATGAGAAGTTACAAAAGCTTGCTCATAAATGTGCGGATGAACTTAACATCGAACTCAAGGATGGAGTATATATTCAGACGCCGGGACCTAATTATGAGTCGCCCGCAGAGATTAAGATGGCGAAGGTTTTAGGCGCCGATGCTGTCGGAATGTCGACAGCTTGCGAGGCGATTGCCGCGAACCATATGGGAATGGACATTATCGGAATTTCCTGTATTGCCAATCTTGCTGCGGGAATCAGCCCGCATCCGTTATCTGAGGAAGAAGTATTAGAAGCGGGTAGAATGGTAGCAGATAAATTTAGCGCACTGGTTACGAAGATTATTTCTGATCTGGGAAATGTGTAATCAATGCCGAATCGGATACCAAGCTTGCTAAGCACTACGAATCGAAAGTACATTTAACATAATATTAATTAACCAAGGAGAGGGCAATGAATACAAAATTTTACAATTCACTTATTTTATTAACTCACGATGATAAGACATTTACAATTATTGAAGGTGAGATGCACATTAGAGATAATGTGATAGCATACATTAAAGGTACTCCCGTAGGAGCAGACAGAAGTGTTATTAAGTCTGCCGCTTCTTATGAGCAGGGAGAGCCTCTCCTCACATTTGACAGTGAGAGGGATATGAAGGGCAACTTACTTATGCCCGGCTTTAAGAATGCGCATACGCATACTGCAATGACATTTCTAAGATCTTTTGCGGACGACCTTCCACTTCAAAGCTGGCTCTTTGATAAAGTATTTCCGAAAGAGGGACAGCTTACAGAAGACGACATCTATTGGCTCGACATCTTAGGAATTATGGAATATCTAACATCGGGAATTACATCTAATTTCGATATGTATTTCTTCCCGCCTAAGAATGCCAAGGCATCTGTTGACTGTGGATTTAGAACGGTACAGACTTCGGGTCTTAACAACTTCGGAGGCTCTGTTGAGCAGGTTGAAGAGAATTATAATATTGTAAATGAGATGAGTGATTTAACTTCATTTATCATAGGTTTCCACGCTGAGTACACTACTTCTAAGGAGATTATGGAAGGCATTGCCGGACTTTGCGAGAAATATAAATCACCGATGTTTATGCATAACTCTGAGACCATTACGGAAGTTAACGAATGTAAAGAGAGATGGGGTAAGACTCCGACTGAACTTACTGATGAACTTGGAATGTATAAATACGGCGGTGGCGGATACCATTGTGTTCATATGTCTGATAACGACTTTCAGATTTTTAAAGACAGAGGTTTATATGTAGTAACCAATCCGGCAAGTAACTTAAAGCTTGCAAGCGGAGTTGCGCCGATTAATAAATATTTGCAGCTTAAGATACCTGTTGCTATCGGAACGGACGGACCTGCCAGCAACAACTGCCTCGATATGTTCAGGGAAATGTTCTTAACAACGGCACTCGCTAAAGTAAGAGAGGGTGACGCAGCTTGCGTTCCTGCCGAAGAAGTATTGTATATGGCAACTACTAACGGAGCAAGATGTATGGGACTTGAAGATTGTGACAGATTATCGGTTGGTAAGAAGGCCGACATTATCGGAATTGATTTACTACAGCCTAATATGCAGCCTGTTAATAATATCGTTAAGAATATCGTTTATTCCGGAAGTAAGCAGAATGTTATGTTTACAATGGTTGACGGTAAGATGTTATACGACGAGGGCAAATTCGATATAGGATTTGACACACAGGATGTCTATAAGAAAGCTAATGAGATAATAAGAAGAATGCAATAATTAGAATGCACTAACAAGAAGAATGCAATAATTAGAATGCAATAATATAAGAAACAAAATTTTAAAAATGTGAAAAATTTGTGAAAAAAAGTGTATTTTGTTTTCCAAAAGTGATATATTATTTATATGGAGAAGTTAAGGTTTTAACAATGGTATGATGATGGTTTAGTAATGGTTTGACAAGTTAATAAAGGGGGTAGTTATATGCGAGATCTTAAGCATTTGATTGAGTTCGACGATTTGCTTCAGGAAGCAAATAACGAACTGGTGCAACAGGCCAAGAACGAGGGGAAGCGTGCGCTTGGATATACCTGTTATTTTATGCCGGAAGTTCTTTTGGACTTGCCGGGGTGTTTTTCTGTGAGACTTCGTGCGCCACGAAGTACTAGCCCTGATATTGCAACGTATTATATGAGTAATCGTACATGTATGTATGGACGTTGTCTTTTAGAGCGCGCTCTTGAAGGAGGATACAATTTCCTTGACGCGCAGATGGCAACTGAGACGTGTACGGTTACTTGTCGTTTTCAGGAACATTTACAGATGATGGATGTAATACAAAATCCTGATTTCTTCACTGAATTCACAGATGTTCCGTTCAAGAAAAATAAAAATTCTATTGATCATTATGAGACACAATTACAGGCCCATGTTCTTAATCCTTTGAAAGAACATTTTGGCATTGATACTTCTGATGAAGCAATCATGAAGGCGATTGAAGAACATAATGAGCTTTGCCGTTTGATTACGGAAATCGGAGAGTATAGAAAGAAGGAGAATCCTGTGATTACGGGATATGAGTTCCAACTTATTATGCTCGTTTCTCTATGTTGTCCCAAATATCTTATTATTCCTAAGATTAAAGAAGTACTTGAAGACCTCAAGACAAGAGTGCCTGATGAGAAGAATCCTTATCGTGTACGAGTTGTTCTTGCAGGCTCTGAAAATGACGATCCCGATTTTACAAAATTAATTGAAGAATGCGGGGCGCTTGTTGTAGCCGATCGTCATTGTTACGGTTCACTTCCCGGCCGTGAAGAGATTGAAGTAAGAGAAGGGGAGACACCTCTTCGAGCAGTTGCCAGACACTATCTTGAGAATAATGAGTGTTGCAGATTTATGGAACAGCATACGATGCGTGAACGTAAAGATTATATAGCTAATCTGGTTGATGAATATAAGGCTGACGGAATTATCGTAGAGTCTATGAAATTCTGTGAATACTGGAGCTATGAAAGAACTATTGACACACTTATCTTCCCGAAGAATTTTGGAGTTCCTACATGTTCAATCGAGAAGGAATATGTTAATAACGCCGTAGGTCAGCTTAGAACGCGTTTCCAAGCATTTATTGAAAGCATTGAGCTAAAGAAGCTTAATGCAGGCAAGTAGACTAGGAGGTGTGATATGAAGAATTTTACAGTTAAAGGGTTTTTAAATCAGTTCATCAGCGTCCAGGCCGGAAAAAAAGTAGTAGACGATGCCAAAACCGGAGAGATCCGCGATAAACGTGTAAGCATACAGGAAAGAATAGGTAATGGAATAAAGAACTTTGATTTAAAAAAGACAATAGATGTTTTCTTAAACGGTAGACCGCATGAAGAGAGAAGACTCGGAGATTTATATATTGGTAATACCGGATTATATAAGCATCGTGAGTGGCGTGGATTCAAAGATACAATGTATTACTTTAATATGATATGGCTTTATAACTATGGTCATATGGTTATGGATATTTTCAAAGGTGATGAGCCGCTTGCCTTTTTCAAAGGAGTTTGGCGTTATCGTTGGATGGGACAGACTTATCTGTCCGTTATGCATTGGTTTGATAGAGGACTTGAAGGACTTAGAGGAGAGGCGTTAAAGGCGTCAGCTTGGCATTATCGTGCGATGGTATCCGAGACAATCAGACAGTTTATGAGAATGTTTGCTGCTGATAAGAAATTGCATCTGGGTATGGAAAATGAGTATTGGAAGAAGACTATCGCTCATGATGAGACAGTTTCCGGAAACATCTTCTATCCATGGAGAGATGTTCTTGATGATGTACCGCTTCAGATGATACCGTATTTTGTTTCATGTCATGTTAATAACAAGACGGTTCTTAATTATATCGATGCAATGCAATCAATAGGACTTCCTGCAGATCCCTGTCCTATGTGTCAGGCAGAGTCGGGATTGTTTGTAGAAGATGATTATCCTGATTACAGTCCTGTTATGGTAACAAGTAATGAGGCTTGCGACGGTTCTGTTGCAACATCAATTATTACAGACTGGTTCTTAGACAGACCGCTTTTTGCAATGCCTCAGCCAATGAGATTTGATGATCCTCTTGTTCAGAAGCATTGTCAGGAAGAGATAGAGGAGTGCTGGAAATTCATCGAAAAAGAGATGGGTGTACCGTTTGATTTTGAGCAGTATAAGAAGTATGCCGAGAGCTTTAACAAGTTGACTGAATTTGAGCATGAGAAATGGGATGTAGCTGCGAACACTCCTTATTATCCGATTAACGGTGTTGCACAGGCTTTATATCGTATCTATTATTCGCAAGACGGCGACAGAGAGATTTGGCATGAGACTGATGCACATGTTAAGAAGATACTTGATAAATGTGTGAAGAATAAGATAGAGACATTTCCAAAGACTCGCCATCGTGCAATCGCCTGGTCGTGTGCTCCGCTTTATTACTCGAATTGGTGTACTTGGGCATACAATTGCTGGGGAATAAATACTATAATTAATATGGATTCTCTAATGTTTGATCAGATGCTTAGAACAGATACTTATGAGCATGCATTGGAAGACTTGGCAACATTTAACGAACTTGCACCGATGCGTTCTATGGCTGTCGGAGGACATGAGCATATATTCCAACTTTGGGATTACATGGAGAGATTTAACTGCGATATGGTTATTATGTATGACCAGTTGCAATGTAAAGGAATGCAGGGTATCAAGGGTATGTTCGAGGATGAATTCAGAAAGAGAAATATCCATGCTATTTGGGTTCCACATGCTTTGCCGGATAAGCGAACAGTATCACGAAGAGAGATTCGTTCTATAATTAATGATTATATGACAACAGTAATGCAAGAGGAACCGCTTGATCCGACACTTCTTGATTTTGATGATAGTGAGTCATGGTAGGAGGAAGATTATGAAGAAATTTATTATTGGTTTATTGAAGGTGCTTGGTTTGACATATGTAATACTTTTCATCGTGTTCTACTTCGACCTTGATGGAAAGTTTTTGTACTACATTTGGGAGCCGAATATAGTTACACGCTATGATAAGATGAAGAAGAAAGACAATACTAAGACACCTTATGAGAAGAAGGAAAATGTTATGCCTGATTCTGAGGTTGAAAAAAGAACATTTAACTAAAGGAGGAAAGATAATATGGCTACAGTGATTGCTCTCGCCGGTAAGGGTGGGGTTGGCAAAACATCACTATCTGCATCTATTGTTCGAATTCTGACAGAAGAGAAAAAGGACAAAAAAATACTTGCAATAGACGCTGACCCGGCGATTGGACTTTCCGTTGCACTTGGAGTTGAAGCAAAAGAGACGTTAGATGATATACGTCTTCGTGTTGCGAAAGATGTGACAGAAGGCATGTCCGAGACTCAAGACATATTAGCAGAAGCAAAATTCAGATTGTTAGAAGCAATGAATGAAGATAGGGGATTTGCTTTTTTGGCAATAGGAAGACCGGAGGCGGCAGGTTGTTACTGCGCTATTAATACATATCTTCGTCAGGTTATAAGTATGCTTGCTGAAGAATTCGATTATGTTGTAATCGATGGAGAGGCAGGAATAGAACAAATTAATCGACGGGTTATGGAGAAGGTTACACATTTACTGTTGGTATCCGATCAAAGCAGAAAAGGAATCGAAATCATTAAGACTATCGATAAAGTTTCTAAAGAACTTGTAATGGCTGATAAGAGCGGTGCGGTTCTTAACAGAATTCTTCATCCGGAGAATTTAAACGAAGAGATTCTTGAAGGTATTCCGCTTCTTTCGGTTATCGGAGCTGATGATGTTTTGGTTGAAAATGACATTGAAGGAATGAGTTCTTTTGATTTGCCGAGTGATGCTAAGATTTTACAAGGTGCGAAAGAAGCACTTAAGAAGATAGAGATTATTTAAGCATAAATAATCAAGGGAAAATGTTATATGGGGTTTTTCACAAACTAAGAGAGGAGGGATGAGAGTGAAAGATTTAAAGTACATGATCGAGTTCGAAAATCTTTTGCAGGATGCGGACAATGATCTTGTAAAGCAGGCTCAAAAGGATGGACAAAAAGCTATTGGCTATACCTGTTATCACATGCCGGAGGTACTGATGAATGTAGACAATTGCTTCTCAGTTCGTCTTCGTGCGCCTCGCAGTACATCCATTGATATATCTACGTATTACATGAGTAATTATACTTGTGAATTTGCCAGATCTTTACTTGAAAGAGGTATTGAAGGCGGATATCAATTCTTAGATGGTATTGCGGGTGTAGATGCTTGCTCTGCAATGAACAGATGTTACGAGCATATGGAAGTTCTTAAGATTAATGACAAGGAGAATTTCTTTGTAACACATTGTGACATTCCGTATAAGATTGAAGACTACACAGTTGAGGCCATGACGACGCAGATGAGACTTCGTCTGCTTGATGTATTGACTGAGAAGTATGGGGCTGATACATCAGATGAATCGCTTCTTAAAGCAGTAGAAGAGCATAATAAGATGTGTCGTGTTATGACCGAGATAGGTAACTATAGGAAAGAAGAGAATCCTCCGATTACGGGATATGAGTATCATCTTCTGTGTCTCGTATCATACTGTTGTCCCACATCTCTTATTTTACCTAAATTAGAAGAGACTTTAGAAGAAATAAAAAATCGTAAACCTGATCCTAAGCCCTGGTATCGTACAAGAGTTGTTCTTGCAGGTTCAGAGGTTGACGATTTGGATTTGACAAAGCTTATCGAAGAAGCAGGAGCATTTGTTGTGGCAGACCGTTATTGTTACGGTTCTAAGCCCGGTCGAGAAGAGATTGTAATCGACAAGGATAAAGATATCTTAACTCAGATTGTTGAGCATTATATGAGAACATCAGAATGTGCTCGTTATATGAGTGAAGAAAAGATAACACAAAGAAGAGAAACCGTAGATAAGCTTGCTAAAGATTATAATGCTGACGGAATCATTTATGAGCAGATGAAGTTTTGTGATTTCTGGGCGTTTGAGAGACCTCTTGCTTCCCATATATTGCAGGAAGAGTATGATTGGCCGGTTCTTTCAATTGACAGACCTTACAATGTCAGAAGCTCCGGACAGCTTCGTACCAGATTCCAGGCTTTTGTTGAAGCTCTTGAGATCAAGAGAATACGTAGTGGGAAAGGAGGTAATGCATAGTGAGTGGATATCCTGATTCCAAATTTTTCCGCATGAAGGATCATATGAATTTTAAGCTTCAGGCAGAAAATATAAAAGAAGTCTCCGGAATAATCGGAGACATGGTTAAAGAAATTAATTGGTCGGATGTTGCTAATAATATTAAGTCGGATTTTAAAGCAACCAAGAAACGACTTAAGAAAGAACTTAATCTTGCGAAAAAGATGAATGCTGACGACTGGAAAGATTTCATCATAAATGGAGAGAAACAGTTAGGCAAATTATATCAAAGTGGCAAGATGGCAACTGTTCGACGCGAATTTCGCGGCGTAAAAGATACTGCCGTTGATTTCTATGAGTGGTTGAGAATGTGGGGAATGCTCCTATCAACATTTAGCAAAGACCTCGTTCCTTCACTTAACGGTGCACTTCATTATCGCTGGATGATATCTTATTTCTGCTGTCATAGCTTTATGGATAAGAATACGTTAGGTCTTCGCGGTAAAGCGTTAAAGATGCATCATGAACTTATATTTGCAATATTCAGATATGTTGCCGAGAATCTCGTTCTTCTTATGAAGTCGGATGAAAAGGGCGGTAACAGTGTAGATTTGTCTAAGAAGATTGTCCTGTTAGATGAGATGACCATGGCACAGATTATGGCAGGCTTCCCGGATCTTGTAGGAATACCTTATCAGCTTATGCCTGTATTCCTTTTATCAGAAATCGACCAGTTAGCTTGTATGCCATATATCGACGCTGTAGAGTCTTACGGACTTCCTTCAGATACATGTCCCGTTCCGACATCGGAATGCGGTGCGTGTGTAGTTGATGCTTTACCTCATATGGGTTCTTGCTTTATATCAAGTTCTATGCCCTGTGACGGTTCGGTTATGGCTTCAAGCTACACTTCAAGAAGATTTAAAGATCTTCCTACATATCACCTCACATTCCCGGTTCGTTATGAGGATGAATCCATAATGAACGCCGCAGTTAAGGATATTAAGGGTTGTATCAAATTTATTGAAGAGCAGACAGGCGAAAAGTGGAGCTGGGATGCATATTTCTCTGCAATGAAGAGATTTAATAAAGAGACACAATATGAATTACAGAAATGGGAAGTTAACCAGACTCCTTATCCACAGCTTATCGGACCTTGCTATGAGCTCTTTAGAAAATGGAATTACGAGATGGACGGTGGTATTGATCCGCGAATCGTAGAGACGTTTGAAAAAGTTGACAAGCTTATGATGGAAGCTTATGAGAATAGAGAAGAGCCTTGGAGAGGCAAGATGAGACATCGTGCAATTGTATGGTCTGTGCCGGCACATTATTATGCTAACTTCTCTAACTGGCTCGCTAACTGTTGGGGAATCAATGTCCTAGTCGAGATGGAGAGCTTGAATTATACTAAGCCTCTTGAGACGGAAGATAAAGAAGAAGCTCTTAAGGATATGGCAAGATTATACGAGAGAATGGTTATGAGACGTCATACTAACGGCGGATACGACCACGTACTTACTGAGCTTTGGAGACAGGTGGAAATCTGGAAGCCGGACATTGTTATTATGTATCAACACGTATCCTGCAAGAATATGTCTACTCTTAACGGTTTGTTCGAAGATCAAGCCAGAGAGCATGGCGTTCGTCTTATTTGGATAGAACATGATTTGATGGATCCTCGTACCGTATCAAGAAAGGATATGCGTAACAAGGTTAACGAATACATGAGAACAGTAATGCGTGAAGAGCCTGTTGACCCTTCATTGGTAGATTTTGAAGATGATGCAAGCTGGTAATATGAAGTTTTATTATATGGGAAATGTGCATTTGATACGAAATGTGCGTTCGAAATAGGAAATGTGAATTTGATACGGAAAATGTAATTTCGATATATAGTTGTAAGTGATATAATACATACCTAGAGAAGTATAGGAGGTTTAACAATGAAATATTTTGGAGGATGTGATGTAGGAAGTACATACACAAAAGCAGTTATTCTTGATGAGAACGGTAAGATCGTTGCCAGTACTACAATTAAATCTAAGATTAATGCAGAGGAATCTGCTAAAGCTGCTATGGAAGAAGTAATTGGTCAGGTTGATGATTTAAAGACATCTAAGGATCTTGAATATCTTATCGGTACAGGATATGGACGTAATAAGGTTCCGTTTGCTGATGAGAATATATCTGAGATTTCTTGTCATGCTATGGGCGTACATGTAACAGATCCTACTGCTAAGGCAATTATTGATATCGGTGGACAGGATATCAAAGGTATCGCTATCGATGATGACGGAACAGTTAAGAATTTCGCCATGAATGATAAATGTGCTGCCGGTACAGGACGTTTCTTTGAGGCAATGGCAAGATCATTTGAAATGTCACTTAGTGATTTTTCTAAACTTTCACTTAAGGCAAAGAATGTGGTTCCTATTTCTGCGCAGTGTACCGTTTTCGCAGAGTCTGAGGTTATTACACTTGTCGGTGAAGGTAAAGCTATGGACGAGATTGCTGCAGGAATTGAAATGTCAGTTGCAAAGAGATGTTTCGTTATGGCTAAGAAATCAGGAGCAACAAGTCATATTACACTTACAGGCGGATGTGCTAAGAATGACGGACTTAAGAAGGCAATTGAGCAGGTACTCAAATTAAAGGTTGTTGAACTTAAGACAGATCCTCAGCTTATGGGAGCTTTGGGTGCAGCAGAATACGCACGTCAGAAAGGATCGGTGAAACGCTAATGAAGGTTATTAAAAAGATTTTAACCATTCTTTTTATAGCTGTTGGTGCACTTTTTGTTGTATATTTCTGGAACTTAGACCAAAAGCTTATGGAATGGGCATATCGTCGTGTAAATGAGATATTTGACAGAAAGAAAGCTGACATTAATTTCTAATATCAGGAGAGATGTAGAGTATGAATTTATATGATAGTATAATTAAAACGGTCCATGAGGAGACAAAAAAAGCAGGTGTGATTGACATCACTGACAACGCAAAAAAAGCATGGCCCGTAACTGAGCACAGTGAACTTGTTATGCGATGGGAGAGTGCGTTTGAACTTGGCGGCGGAACAACACCGTCGACGAACTATACTCTTGTTTCAACGGAAGATGTTGCAGAAGATGACGGTATCTTTCTCGTTGGGCCTGATATACCGGATATAAAGTCTGATTGCGCATTTGCCAGAATAGTTATAATTAAGACTGAAGAGATTGGGGAATCTGAAGAAGCTTATAATGCTATTCGCAATATGGAGTTTGCACGTTATCACGTATTTCCGAAAGGATATATGGTGCGTGTATCTTCTCAAAGCAATCAGGAACAGGTTCGTATAGGACAGGATGCAATTAAAAAAGGAATAAATTTCTCTGCAGTAGGTAAAGCTTACCTTGAGAAGTATAAAGCCATTGAGCATGTACAAAATGTTCAGGTAATTTTTATAACTAAGAAAGATGTTGTAGAGAGTTTAGGCAAGTATGCCAAGAAGGCTGATGATATAACAAGGTCACTTACACACATTTATGACGGACTTGCGACAGATTGCGGCCATTGTGATTTTAAGCCGGTTTGTGATGAAGTTGAGGGCATGAGAGAGATGCATCTTGGAATGGCTAAAAAGAAAAAATAACGCTAGAGAGGAATAAACAATGGAAGATAACAAGATAATCATTTTAATGGATCATACAATACATCATAACGAGCATCACGCTGAAGATTTTGTTTCTATAGCGAAAGATTTAAGAGATGCCGGAGCCAATGAAGCAGCAGAACTAGCTGAAAGTGCTGCAAATGATATTAATGAAGCAGTAAAGAAATTAGTCGAAGCCAGAGACTTATATAAGAAACAATTGTAGTTATAATTTAAGAAACAATTATAGTTATTATTTAAGAAACAATTGTAGTTATAATTTAAGAAACAATTGTAGTTATTATTTAAGGAGATTTGATATGTGTCTTGCTAATGCATATGATATGGAATCTAAAAAGATTCTTATGGAGAATACTAAAACAATAGAAGTGGAAGGAGACACTGTGGTTCTTACAGATCTTTTTGGTGGGGTTAAGCGCATTAAAGGCGTTATTGCGAATATTGACCTCGAAGATAACAGAGTCATAATCAAAGTTGCTTAAAGCACAAAGGGGGGATTTTATGCCAATGAACAAAGATTATGAGCCATTATTTACGGAATGGAAGATAAGGGATCTTACAATCAAGAATAGAATTGTTCTCGCACCTATGGGTGGAACATGCTTGTTTGGTTGGATGGAGCCGAACCATTTTGATAAAGAAGCGGCTAAGTTGCTTAAGAAGATAGCAGACAACAATTGCGGACTGATTATTCCGGGAATTGCGCCTGTTCGTGATGTTCTTGGAAGACAGTGGTTGTACAAGAACAAGAGGAAATTTGATCAGCTTGCTGAGTTTATGGATGAGGTTCATAAGACCGGTGCAAAATTATTTATTCAGCTTACAGCCGGATTCGGACGTTCAATGGCTCTTTCTGATTCTCTTGCAATGCTGGCAAGCAATAAGGTTCTTAATACAATTGCCAAACCTATTATTGACGCGGAATATCTTACGGCGGCACCGTCTGTACTTCCCAACAGATGGGCTGATAATGTAACTACAAGAGAGATTACGATCAAAGAGATTGAAGATATTATATATGCTTTTGCAGAGACAGCAAGACTTTGTAAAGAAGCGGGAGTTGACGGTGTAGAAGTTCACGCTGTTCATGAAGGATATCTTCTCGATCAGTTTACTCTCAAATACACTAACCAAAGAACAGATGAATACGGTGGCTCTTTTGAGAACAGATATCGTTTCCCTGTAGAAATTGTTCAGGCTATTAAAGCTGCGTGTGGAGAAGATTATCCTGTATCACTTCGCTATTCTGTTTTATCTAAGACTAAGGCATTCCGCGAAGGTGCAATGCCGGGTGAAGACTATATTGAAATCGGTCGTGACATGGAAGAATCCGAGAAGGCTGCAAAATACTTACAGGATGCCGGCTATGACATGCTCAACTGTGATAACGGAACATACGATGCATGGTATTGGGCTCATCCGCCACAGTATATGCCTCTTAACTGTAACCTTGAGGACGTTACGCATATTAAGAAGTTTGTTGATATACCTGTTACCTGTGCCGGTCGTATGCAACCGGATGTAGGTGCGAAAGCAGTTAAAGACGGCGATATTGATGCTATGGTTGTCGGACGTCAGTTCCTTGCAGATCCTACTTGGGTAACAAAGCTTATGAAGGGCAAAGAAAAGGATATTCGTCCTTGTATCTGTTGTCATGCTGCATGCTTTAATTTATCTAAGCATGAGGGAACAGGAAATGATCAGGACTTCAACGATACAATTCATATGTGTCGATGTGCGGTTAATCCCGTATCCATGAATTCAGAGCATTATAAGCTTAGGAAGACAAGAAATCCTAAGAAGGTTGCTATTATCGGTGGTGGTATCGGTGGAATGGAAGCTGCAAGAATATTATCTATTCGCGGACATATTCCTACCATTTATGAGAAGTCAGATAAGCTTGGTGGAATATTTATCGCTGCAGCAGCGCCGTCATTTAAAGAAAAAGACAAGCAACTTATAGACTGGTATAAGCGTCAGGTTAAGAAGAGAGGCATCGAAGTTAAACTTAACTATGAGGTTAAGAATCTGGCAGATATAGATGCTGATGAGTATATTGTTGCAACGGGTGCTGAGGCTAATCGTATTCCTATTCCGGGAGCAGAAGAGTATGCAATGGATGCTTGTGATTATCTTCTTGAGAAAGAGCAGGTTGGCGATAATGTTGTAATTATCGGTGGAGGACTTACAGGCTGCGAGATGGCACTTGACTTATATAATAAGGGTAAGAAGCCGATTATTGTTGAGATGAAGAACGACCTTATGGCTGTTCCTAATCTGTGTCTTGCTAATTCAAGTTATCTTCGCGATTTCTTCAGAACCAATAAGGTTCCTGTATATCTTGAAAGTGGAGTTAAAGAAATCGGTAAAGATTATGTAATCATAGAAGAGAAGAATAAGAGACAGACCAAGGTGCCTGCAGATTCGGTTATTATGTCTGTCGGATATCACAGTATGCCGATTGAGAACAGTTCTCGACATGTTCATCTTATAGGTGACGCTAAGAAGGTTGGAAATCTTCGTAGTGTAATCTGGGGTGCATGGGACGTTGCAATAAAGATTAAATAGTGTATGAATTTAACTTGGGTTATCTCGAGTTTGCAAAAAATTATTTATTATATTTCCCCTAAGCAAATAGGATTATTAATTAAAATCCGCTTAGGGGATTTTTTATGTAAAACAATAATTATATTTATTGCCATAATGAACTCGTTAAAATCTTGATAATATTTATAAAATCGTATATAATTTATGAAGATTTGTGAATTTCTTTATGGAGGAAATAATAATGGCATTTTTAGCAAGTTTTTTACAGTATCTTATTATTTTAATAATTCTTGTGGCAATTGCATTTTGTGGAATCATGGTAGGCAAAGCGTTGCGTAAGAGAAAAGACGCTAAAGACGCTGCAGCACAGGCTGCACAGACTGCGAATGCTACCGCTGAAGGAGATGTAAGTAATGAATAACGGAGTTAATGATCTTAGACGTAGTTTTTTAGAGTTTTTCGAGAGTAAAGACCATTTATCTAAGGGAAGTTATTCTCTTGTTCCGGACAATGATAAAAGTTTACTTCTCATTAACGCAGGTATGGCGCCTTTAAAGCCTTATTTTACAGGTCAGGAGGTACCACCGCGTAAGAGAATGTGTACTTGTCAAAAATGTGTACGTACAGGTGACATCGATAATGTCGGTAAGACAGCGCGTCACCTGACTTTTTTTGAGATGCTCGGTAATTTTTCGTTCGGAGACTATTTCAAAGAAGAGGCACTTAAATGGTCATGGGAATATCTGACGAAAGTACTTAAGTTAGAAGAAGACAGATTGTATCCATCTATTTACGGAGAAGACGATGAGGCTCTTCGTATATGGACGGATGTTATTGGTGTGTCTGAAGATAGGATTACTAAGTTCTATCGTGACCCTAAGACGGGTGAATGTGATAACTTCTGGGAGCATGGTGCAGGACCTTGCGGACCTTGTTCAGAGATTTATTACGACCGCGGAGAGAAGTACGGTTGCGGTAAGCCCGATTGTAAGGTCGGTTGTGAATGTGATCGTTATATGGAAGTATGGAATAACGTATTTACACAGTATAACGGTGACGGACACGGCAATTATGAAGAACTTCAGAATAAGAATATCGATACCGGTATGGGTCTTGAGAGACTTGCTGTAGTTGTACAGGATGTCGATTCCGTATTTGACATTGATACTATGAAGGCAATTCGCGATAAGGTATGTACAATAAGCGGCAAGAAATATATGGTAAATGATGCTGACGACGTATCTATTCGTCTTATCACCGATCATATCAGAAGTGCCACATTCCTTATTTCTGATGGTGTATCACCTTCTAATGAAGGTAGAGGTTATGTACTTCGTCGTCTGATTCGACGTGCCGCAAGACATGGCAGAATACTTGGAATTGAAGACGCATTTTTATCAGATCTTTGTCAGGTTGTTATAGATGAATCTAAGGATGGTTATCCTGAACTTGATGAGAAGAAAGTATATATTAAGAAAGTTCTTTCTGAAGAAGAGAACAGATTTAATAAGACAATAGATCAGGGACTTCGCATTTTAGAAGAGATGACATCAGAGCTTGCGAAGAAGAACGTTAAGGTACTCCCCGGGGAGGATGCGTTTAAGTTATATGATACTTATGGATTCCCTGTAGACCTTACTGCTGAGATATTAGAAGAGTCAGGTATGACTTACGATAAGGATGCCTTTGAGAAATGTATGGACAAGCAGAGGCAGACGGCAAGAGACGCTCGTGGTGAGACTAATTACATGGGTAAAGATGCCGATGTGTATGAGCAGCTTGATCCGTCTATCGTAACGAAATTCGTAGGCTATGATAAGTTAAGTGCTAATTCTACGATAATCGCTTTGACATCGGAAGAGTCTTTAGAAGATAAGCTCACTGAAGGAATGAAGGGAGCTATATTCGTTGATAGGACACCTTTCTATGCTACTATGGGTGGACAGATTGGTGATACGGGACGCATAAGCGGTAAGCAGAGTGAATTTATCGTAACCGATACCATTAAAGTAGGAGCAGACAGAGTAGCTCACCTTGGATATGTTAAGAAGGGTGAAGTTAACATCGGCGCAGTGGCTAAGATGGACGTGGATAAAGTACGTCGCGGTTCTATTATGAAGAACCATTCTGCTACACATTTATTGCAAAAAGCACTTAGAGTTGTATTGGGAGATCACGTTGAACAGAAAGGTTCTGAAGTCGGACCGGACAGGCTACGATTTGACTTTAGTCATTTCTCTGCAATGACACCTGAAGAGATTTCGAAAGTCGAGAAGATTGTCAATGACGAGATTAATGCAGCGCTTAAAGTTGTAACGGAAGAGATGACTCTTGATGAAGCTCGAAAGACAGGTGCGATGGCTTTATTTGGCGAGAAGTACGGAGATAAAGTTCGCGTCGTTAAGATGGGAGATTTCTCAATTGAACTTTGCGGTGGAACTCATGTAGAAGACACTTCGCAGATAGTAGCATTTAAGATTATATCTGAGGGAGGAGTTGCAGCAGGTACAAGACGTATCGAAGCAATTACTTCTCAGGCAGTATT
>JAIKVT010000216.1 GCA_024685495.1 Lachnospiraceae bacterium | reverse complement strand
CAGGGATATGTACTTTGCGATTCAGGATTATATTGTCAACAATTACGGGAGAGCGATATCGATTAAAAGCATGCAAGAGAGCCTTTTTGAGAAGCTTAGACAGCCGATTAGAAAAGAGACTTTATATAACTATCTTAATATACTCGAAGATGCCAGAATAGTATATAAATGCTCAAATATATACTCAAGCGTATCCTTCGTATATTGGTGATTACCGCTTGTACCCTTCTTTACTACATAAGGAAAGCCGCCCTGCAGCATATAATCGGTAAATTCTTCCATCATATTCTTAGATGTATGATGTCCAAAAAACTGCTTCATACCAATGTACTCATCAAAAGATAACGTAAACATCTCAATATTGATAAAACGAGCTTCTATTCTCTTGATGTGCTCAGGATATAAGATATATCCGCTGCTGGCCGTAATGAATACAGAACATTTCCCATTAAGACGGTTTAAAACTTCCTCGTAATTTTCAACTGAGCCTATTTCGTCGATGAAAACGTACATTATACCTTCAGTCTCACTCATCTTCTCAGAAATGACTTCCATAAGCCTGTTAGGAGTGCTAACTCCTTTGTACGGCCTTTTGTCCAGACGCACCCTTATAATGTTATCTTCCGGCACATCCTTCTCTAATAACTCATAAACTATCATTTCTAATAAAGATGTCTTACCGCATCCTTTAACTCCCGTGATGATCTTAACAACATCCGTATCATCATAATATGATCTGAGTCTATCTAAATATGTCTCTCGAAAAAATAATTTATCCATGTTGTCTCCCCTTTATGCCTTGATATTATCCATTATAACACAAACCGAACTCTCTGCCAGATTTTTTGACAGTAAGTTCGGTTTGATTATAATTTTAAGAAATATTTAGTTGTTTAGATGCTGCATTATTTAATGTTCCAAGCTACACCTTCATCTGTCCATCCGGCTGCGATAAGCATATTTCTCTCGCCGATATCCGTGGTCCAATTATGCTCTCCGTTAGGACTGTTAGGATTATACAGTCTGTATTGAGCAGTTCCCTGCGATGAACCCTTTGCATATACGTAATGAGAGATTCCTTCGTAGCCCCAACCTTGAGCTTTTAAGTTTAATGCCTCAGCTGAGCTTGCTGTGTAAAAATGCATTCCGCCACCGTTAGGATTATATAATCTGTAAATCGGTGTGGCGTCTTCTTCATCTGCTCCAACTACCGTAAAGTCAGCATTGCTCTCGTGCGTCCAGCCCGCTGCCATCAAAGCTTCCGCCTCGGCTGCGCTCTTTGTATAGAAGTGCTCTCCTCTGTTAGCATCGTACATACGATAGACCTGGCCTGCTGTAATAACTGCTAACGGCACCGTCGCGTTTCCACCTGCCGCATCATCGTAGATAACAGCCGTACCGGCTTCTTCATCAACAGAAATTACCTTACCGGGGGTTGGGTCATCAGGATCGTCGGCGTTTTTCTTAATCTTAAATGTTCCGTTAACGTAACTTACTTCATAATTACCCTGTTTAGCTTCTCCCGATACTGTTATCTTATAAGAGCCGATTTCTTCTCCCTCTTCTCGGGAAATTTCATATTTAACAGTATCACTTCCAACAAGTCCTGTTACATCTGCAGTTAACGTCGGATCCGAATCACCGACCTTCTTTGACAGGTCATCTGCCTTAACAGTAACATTTCTTCTATCTATAGAGAATTTCTCTGTCTTTGCATATGCAAAGTTTCCTTTTCCCGTAACAATTACTGTCGCTGTGTCTTCTCCTGCGTTGACATTGTTCGAATAGCCAACCGTATAATCTCTGTCCTGTACCAATTGCGCTGAGTTATACATTACCGATACTTCAGGTTTTTGAGCATTTCCATCGTATACTAACTGTCCGTCATTTACGGTAATCTTTGTCCCACTGATATTTATCGGACTAATTGTAAATGTTTTAGTGGCTTCTCCTTTATAGTTACCCTTTCCTTTTACTATTGCCTTTGCAGTGCTTCCTGCCGCAACATTATTGTCGTATGTAACGGTATAGTCTGTACCTTTCACAAGTGTAGTGCTTCCGTCTTTTATGGTAACCGTCGGCTCTTTCATCGTTCCGTCATAGGTAAGATTTGAATCATTTACCGTAATCATATCCGTCGTTATTGCTTTTTGGTCAATACTGTATTCAACAACAGTAGAACCGGAAATCGGCACATTGTTTACATTCTGTCCCGTTCCCGTAATTGTTATGCTATATATACCGACATCGTCTCTATCGTCCGTATTATATGAAAGTGTATAGTTTTCTCCGGCAGTAAGTGTTGTACCATCAAGCACTACCGTAACCTCAGGAGTTTGATCGGAGCCATTATAGACAAAGGTATCAGGAGTAAGTGTTATTTCCGCATCTGCTATACTCTTAGTAACAATAACAAATTCTGCCGTTTTCGTTCCGATAAAATTGCCTGTGCCGCTCGCTATACAGCTGGCAGTACCTTTATCCACATTACTGCTGTAACTTATATTATAATCCGTACCTTGAACTAAAGTCTTACCTTTATATGTCAACGATGCTTCCGGTTTCTTTTCTTCTCCGTCATGTGTATAAGATATCTGCGACAAACTCATAGTTGTCTCTGATATATTTGCCTGATTAATGGTAAATGTTTTATTGCAAGTACCTGTATAGTTACCCGTACCTTTAATAACCACTTTAGCATCACTGCCTGCATTCACATTATCATCATATGAAACCGTATAGTCTTTATCTTCTACAAGTGCAGTATTATCATTTATTACAGCCGTTACATCCGGCATCAATTCCATACCGGTATAAGTCTTAGAATTTTCAGACAAAGTAACTGTTGAATCGCTTAAATTGTCCGGATTAATAGTATAATTAAGCGTTACCGAACCGCTATAACCCTTGCTACCACTTTGTTTTCCTGTTACCGTAACTGTCTTTTGACCGGCATTTGTCGTATCATCACTGTAAGTTACGGTATAATCAGAATCTTTAGTAAGCGTAGTACTTCCATCTTTTACAGTAACACTCGGCTTCTGAGACGCTTTGTTATATGTAAATGTATCGGCACTGAGTGTCACCATTTGTTCGGTAAGAGGCTGTATATTTTGAACAATTGAAAATGCTTTTTCACAAGAACCTGAGAAGTTACCCTTACCTGTAACCGTTACTTTTGCAGTATTTGTTCCGAGTTGAGTATTATTCGAATAAGATAAGGTATAATTTACGCCCTCTACTAATTTGACACCGTTTAATGTCACGGTAGGCTTTGGCTCTACGCCGGAACTACTGTATCCATACTCCGCTGAATCAAGTGTAACTTCCGCATTACTTAAATCTATTGTTTCATTATTACCAAGATTATAACTTAACAAATAGTACTTCTTACCGTCTATCGTTATATATCTGTATGAAACCTCTTCTATTTTCATTGCCTGGCCAAGAATTTTTACTCTGTCTTCGGCTTCCTGAAAATCTATTGTGCTAAAGGTATACCTTTTTCCATAACGACAATTATTTGTTTTTATATTATTAACAAATGTCTGAGCTTGTGATACATCAGTTCCCGTAAAAAGACTTCTTCCGTAATAAGAATTATTAATATCATTATTAAATGTTCCTGTCGGATCAAAGGTCCAATTGATTCCTGTTCCGGAAGATGAATGTTTTATATGTGACTGTTCAAACAATGATTTTGGCATTCCAAAGTATAAATAATAATATTCTGAGCCTCCTAAATCATCCCATGTAAGGTCCATGTATATATACTGTTGTATTGAATCATCATATACTGCATTCCATGAATGGCGACCGCCTCCGCCGGAACCACCGGAACCTGCTGTTCCTGTTATATAATAGTTAGGTATGCCAAGATAATTCATTATAAGTGTGAACGTTTCTGCATATCCTTCGCATACTACCTTTTTATAATTATCATCAAAAACACCATGCGCACTATGTGCCCATTTCTTCGTTTCGGGAGTTACGCCGTCATTATTTTTATATGCATAATCGACTTCCGAAACGATCTTATCGTGAATAATTGCTATCTTATCGATATTTTTATCATAACCGTTCGTTAATGCTGCATATTCTTTTACACCATTTTCTATAAGTGCGCTTATACGAGTTCTTTCAGATTTTTTAGCATACTCCTCTTCTGTTAAAATAATAAAAGTTGTGCCCGTGTATAAATATGTGTTACTCATCCAATAATACGACGGATGATCAAAATCGTATGCACAATATGTTTTAATGGCATCTTCATCTGAAAGTCCCAAATCAGAATAATTAACACGTGCAATTATATAACCGGAAGCATTTGAAAACTCTGTTATTGAGACATCCCCCGCATCTTGAAACGCAGGTATATATTGATCGAGTTTGTTATAAAACTGTTTCTGTGAATCAGTCAAAACTTTATAAGCATAATTCGTATTGGTTTTTGTATAAATAGAGTCCGATGATTCTGAACCGGAACTGAATTTTGCTTTTGCTCTACATATTATTTCTTCTGAAGATGACTCATCAGGTTCAACATCATCCTCTACCTTAATTCCTGTCTTCGGTTGCAAGCCGCCAACAGGCTTATTTAAAGCTTCCTTTTCTAAATCAATTTCGTTTTCTGTCTCCGCATTTACTTCCAAAACAGCATTAGTGTTCTCCGTCAATGCGTTAGCTTGTTGCACATTATTATCATTCTCTGTCGCCGCATAAGCTAATGATGCGTCTTGCGGTATTATCATAAGAGTAATTAATACAGCCGCAACAATCTTTTTCCAACCAGTCTTGCGCATACATGCTCCTCCTTTTGTTTTCTTGCTTTAAGGTACTTTTTTATATTACTCTCATTTTTTTCACAATTCAAGCAGTTGCTTCATTATAAATGTATTCTATTTATATCATATACCCTTCCAAAATCTCCGTAGCATTTCTTACACAATCATCGCATTCGCATAAGACTTTTCCGGTGCCAAATCCCTTAAGATCTTTACAGATAGTTGCGCCGCACTTTTCATTAAATGCTTTATGAATCTTCTTAGCATCGCCACCAACCGGTCTTCCTTCATATTTCTTAAGACCGAGTGCCATCTCAGCTCCGCAAAGGGCTCCGCAGGTTCCTTCCATGCATCCCATTCCGCCGCCGAATGCTGCTCCCATCTTTCTTAACATCTCTTCCGACACACCAAGC
>JAIKVT010000260.1 GCA_024685495.1 Lachnospiraceae bacterium | reverse complement strand
TACAACGCAAATTCAACTTTCATTTAAAACAGTCACAAAAATTCACTGCTGTTATCTTCTATCTTCGAAAAAACATATCACATTATTCGTACATAACCCAATGGTCTGTTTGAATATCTGTGCCTTTAATACATATTTTATCATGCCTTCTCTTTTAACTTTACATTTTAAGCATGTCTCTTACATCATCTCACTTATTATACCAATCAACGACACATCTGCCGGGAGCCACTTTACGCTATACAAGTTTTCTTTATCCAGCCATTTCATGGCTTCGTGTTCTTTAAGTACTAAGTCTCCACTTATCACTTCACACCAGAAACAATCCATCGACAGATGGAATGTTGGATAATCATACTCAATTCTATCAATCAACTCTCCTACCTTAATCTCTGTATCTAACTCTTCTAATATTTCTCGCTTTAAAGCTTCCTGTGGAGATTCTCCTTCTTCTATTTTGCCTCCGGGGAATTCCCATCCATCTTTGAATTCTCCGTAGCCTCTTTGAGTTGCAAGTATCTTTCCGTTTTGTTTAATTATGGCTGCTACTACTCTTATTATTTTCATGTAACTATTCCTTTGTCAGCCCGAAGTCATACTGTAAATATTCGGGTAACACATTTTCCATATGAATATCGAACAGATATGTTCCATTATCTCCTTCTGTCTTACGAGCATTAGAAAGCTTACCCTTACCAACGTAAGTGAATGGAAGAACTATTCCATTTTCACTACTCATTTTTCTGATAAATAAATGTGCGAACTTAGTCGAATTAAGCCTTCCTAATTCAGTCATTGAAAGGCCGGCCATAGACTCCCACTGGAATAAACTCTCTTCTAAGAATTTATCCTTATAGTTTAACCTGTCTGCTTCATCTAAATCCTTCTTGAGTGAAGCAAATATTATGGCATAATCGTCATAATAATATGTACCCTTTTGATTACTGCCGGGATTCTTTAATAGTTTAAGTTGAACCTGATCCATCCTGTAATTTGACCAGAGCTTGAAGTCTTTTTCATCTCCAAAATCAATTATATATCGAGTCAATCCATACTCAATAAGATCTTCAACATATTCAACGAACTGATCATCTAGCAAAACATCAATCTTTAATATTCCATTTTCATCTTTTATTCCTTGAATAAACTCCAAAGCGTGATGTAATTCATCAATGCTAAAATCAGAAATGACAGTCTCTAAATAATTCTTTATTTCCTCGAATGTCTTTCCTCCGTCTAACAAACATTTTATAATCTGATATTCATCAACTCTAACAAGCGGTAACAGACCGGACAGATAATTAATAAAAACAATTTGCTTATCAGAGAATACAGGAAGGTTTTCCTCTCCAATTCCCTGAAGGAAATTATAATAACTACAATTCTTCCTTCCCTGCGTCTTAACACTCATAAAACGAATCAAATCAGGCGCACAATCATTATTAATATAATCAACATGACGGGGATAGAATTCTGCTCCAATATATTTCTTGAAATTAAAATAATCCTGCTTCAAATATTTTATAGCATTAAAATTTTCTTTATCTATGTACTCAAGAATTTCTTCTTTGCTCAAATCATCTATATGAATCTCTACTCCATAATCAGATAGTCCTAACGCCGTAAAATTATCTTTTACCAAAGATGCCATCAGGCGTTTCTCCATTACAAAATTCTCTGATAAAGAACCTAGTGCAAATGCAATCTGAACACTTCTCTTATAGCTATTACCAATAAAGTCAAGAACAGTAACATAGTCTTTATTCGTGTACTTACGAAGTCCACGACCCAGCTGCTGAATAAAAATGGTTGTAGACTCTGTAGGTCTAAGGAACAAAACCATATTTACACCCGGTATATCTACACCTTCATTCAATATATCAACTGTACACAGAATCTCTAATTCATGTGTATCATCCTGCAAATTATTATATGCTCTTACACGTTCACCAACATCATTCTTACCTGTAAGATATGCCGTATGATACATCTCGCCTAACGCCTCACACATCATTCGCGCATGTGTTACATTTCTACAAAATGCAAGTGCCTTAAGCTTTCCTTGCGGACGATGCTTCTCAATCTGCTCTGAGATAAATTCACAATGCTCCTCGTCTGCCATTTGAGCAATCATTCTTCTCTCTTCATTTCTAGGCATTCCATAGTCTACTAATTTATCTCGAATTCCATAATACTTAAATGGAACAACAAGATCATTAGCAATAGCATCTCTAAGTCTTAATTCGTATGGAACATTGTGATCGAACAATTCGAATACATCCTGGTTATCCATTCGTTCCGGAGTCGCAGTAAGTCCTAATAAAAATTCCGGCTCAAAGTATCCGATTATTTTTTTATAAGTCTCTGCTGTCGCATGATGACATTCATCAACTATGATGTAATCAAATTCATTTTTAGAAAAAAGTTCTAATGTCTTACACATAGTAATGTTAGTGGCAAATACAAAATCCGCATCTGACTCTTTACTAGTTCCACTATAGATTCCATATGTAACATTTTTACCAAACACATCTTGAAAAGACTTCAAAGACCTCTCTAAAATTGATCCTTCATGAACAATATATAAAAGTCTCTTGGGATTAAAATTAAGAGCATCGAAAGCTGCAAGATATGTCTTACCACTTCCTGCAGACGCTATAGTAAGGGCACGATTGACTCCTGTCGCCCGATATCTATTAAGCTCCTTAAGGGCTTTCTTTTGCATATAATTAGGCTTAATCTTAGACGATGACAAATCATAATCCATATCCCAACGTTCAATAGCATAATTAAGTCTTGTCGTATATTTATTAATCAACTCCGCATTAAGTAGTTCTGTTGCATCCCATTTTTCTTCAAACTCTTTTAGTGCTTCGTCATAAACACCCGGCTCGAAGTTGTCTTCTACCGACACATCCCACTCAATATTTTTAACTAATGCATATCTGGTAATATTCGAAGAACCAATAACCAGTTCCCTGTGATCTGTAAATTCAAATAGATATCCTTTGGAATGATAACCTAGAGTCGCGTATCCCTTATCGTGGAAGCTCTCATAATCAAGATGACATTGAAAGTTCGGACATCTGTCCATTAAAGAATAAAAACTTTTGAGAGATTCAATATCAGTAAAATTCTGATACGTAGAAGTAATAATCCTTCCCTTACATCCACGTTCTACTGCTGCTTCAATATCTTTATACAATAAAACAAGGCCAGCTTTTTTTATAAAGCTAACCGAAAAGTTGAATGATTTACAGTGCCTCAAATTATCCTTGATTTTCTCAAGAAAAGACACCTTCGTATAATTCGTCAAAAATAAATTTGACATTTCCCCTCCCCCATATTCAAGCAACACATTTATATTATATCACATTATTTATTTCATCCGAACTTTTAAAATACCGTATTGATAGTTTGCTGTGCACAATTCTTGCCTGTCCTCACGTCGCTTGGTGTTTTAGAAAATGATATTTGGTAACGTCCATCTCCATAATACGTCACCTTATAATGTTTTCCATCCTCAGTAATCTCAAATCCTAATTCTTCTAATGTCTGTCTGGTTTTTTTCGACATGCCATCATAATTTCTAAGAATAGATTTAACTGTATCAGCCTTAGTGTCACTTAACTTCTGATAATTGTTATTCTCTATAATATCCCTAACAACATCTGCCCTTCTTGATTTAGATTCAATTCCATTAGCGACCTCTATGAGCGATGACAGTATAAGATCCTTTATCTCTCCCGGATAGAAATCATCTTCAGCTCCCATATATAGAACAGGAACAGCATCTTGAGAATCAAGTTTTGTTTTCAGTCCCTGGTTCTCACTTAGAAGTGATTCATTTACATTAGTTAATTCTTTCACTTGTTCTTCCAGCTTCTTAAAATCTTCAGTAAAAGCATCTATATACTCTTTTGATTGAGCATTTGCATCTTCAATAGCTTTTTCTCGGATTCGTGCTTCTTCTTCATTCTGTGAATCCTGTAGTTTTTTAAGTTCTTCCTGTGCAGCCTTTAATGACTCTTCAGCTTTATCCCTATTCTTTTTCTGACTATTTAACTTATCTCTAAGCAAAGCATTATTCACACCTTGCCATGTAAACAGCGCATCTACCATTTGAGCATTGCTATATTTAATGACAGACTCAACAACTTTTTTCAACAAAGCGCTGTTATTCTCCACATCGCCTTTATAGAAGAATCGACGGGGTTCACTTCCTTGTAAAGGATAATAAATATCTATAGCCCCCTTATTTTCATTTGTATCATCGCACTGAACTTCATTCGTATCATCACCCTGCTCTTCTGTTGTCTCATCAGTGCTTTTTCCTTCCTCAATCATTACATGTGCAACACCCTTAAGCTTATATGAAAGCTCTTCAACATCAACAGGATATTTATCATCGTTTGTTTTAGAAACATATACTATAGGCAGATTATACGTAACTTTTTTATTTATAACATTATCTATCAGTTCCTTCTTTTTTTCATCAATTACAATTGGTTCTTTTTTTATAGGAAGTTTATGATCATCTTTCAAGTATCCTCTATCAATCAAATAATTGATAAAGTATGGTGTCGAGAACTCTGACTTCCTATCCAAAGCATCCGGCGTATAACTACGATCAAGCCTTACTGTCATCTTACTCTGTTTGAAATTCATAACATAATCTGTATCCCAGATTACTCCATTATCTTCTCTTTTTTCATAACGAACTGCAATTATCCTCTCGCTACGATATTCTTCTATAGCAAGCGACAATCCTTTATCACCATAGCGAACATTTCGTTCACCATTCCACTGAATCCCCTGAATAACATTTTCCTCATAAGTATTATTTTGATTCCATTCGATTACCAAACGGATAAAATCATCTTCCTTCATTTTCTTATCAATATCAAGAATTGTCGAAAATAATAACATAACTAAATACCTCCTTAATAAAATACCTCCTTAATAAAATAACCCTTCCATCACATCATAAAACTCTGGATACAACTTTTTAACTCTGACGAATTTCCCATCCTTACTAAGGAAGCAATGCTCAGACGAAGCTTCGCAGACAGTCTTTCCGTCCTGATTAGTCATCGTATATCCAAGCTTTAATTTCACACCGTTGAATTCAACAACCTTAATATCAATCGACACTTCATCCGGAAATGTTGTGCTTTGTTTATATTTACATTCCACAGACGTTACGGGCGAGATTAGCCCCTCTTCCTCGAACTTGGCATAGCTCCATCCGATTTGATCGAAGAAATCGACACGCGCCTCTTCCATCCAACGGATGTAATTGGAGTGATGCGTAAATCCCATCTTGTCTGTTTCATAATACTGTACGGTGTGTTTGTATGGTTTCATTTGTTCTCCCTTACTACTCAATTATCTTAGCCGGATATTTCTTCTCAAAATCGCCTAAGATTTTCTTCATATCATCTTCAAGATAATCCATCACGGATTCCACAAGAGCTTTCGGCACACCGTAATATGCCTCGGCTACGGCACCGGCCATCGCGGCAATTGTATCACTGTCTCCGCCGATTGATATCGCATTTCTTATAGTATCTTCAAAATCATTTCCATCAAAGAATGACACCAGCGCCTGAGGAACCGAACCCTGACATGACACATCGAACTTATAACTGTCCCTGATTCCATCAATCGTAAAGTTCACATCATAATAATTATCTTGAATATACTTTCTTATATCTTCCTTGCTCATACCATCTTTCGCAAGAAATGTCGCAACAGCTACGGCCTCTGCACCCTTCATTCCTTCAGGATGATTGTGAGTAACCATCGTCACCGACGCTGATAATAATTTTGCTTCTTCTATTGTTGTAGCCGCAAATCCGCAGGGTCCGACTCTCATTCCTGCACCATTACCAAAGCTGTTATACGGACTCGGGTTATCCTCAAAAAGCCATCCTCTAAACTTTCCACCATATCCGGCATTCTTATATTTTCTGCCAAGCTTTTGCATATTAGATACAGCTCTCTTCGAAAGCTTTGCATAATCATTGCCCGCCTCAAGAATTGCATTTGCAATAGCCAGAGACATAACACTATCGTCAGTCGGACGACACTCCGTACTAAACAACGCAAAGTCTTTTGTCTTAATATTATTTCTTTCGAATCTTGATCCTACAACATCACCAATAATTGCACCTATCATTTTGGTTTCCTCCCCCTTAATACATATATTTACATAACATACTTTTATAGTTTATTTATAATATATTATCATACTACTAATTACTGAGATTGACTACTGATGGATTTTTTGAATTTACCGTATATATTTCTTATTGACTTAATATCCATTCT
>JAIKVT010000247.1 GCA_024685495.1 Lachnospiraceae bacterium | reverse complement strand
AATACTTCTAATCTGGAATTATAAGGACTGTTGATAAAATCATCACTCTTAAATCCTACGAAATAGCAAAAATAAGCGCAAAGAGCTATAAATAATGCTAAGAAGAAATACATAACAACAGCAAATTGAACATTTCTCGACCTGTTTGTAAGATTAGCTTCCGGCATTTGCTCGCTATTTTGCTTTCTGTCATTTTTTCGATGACGCTTTCCTCTTGCATCGATTTTTTCAACTTCTATATTAGATTGTCTGTTTTTCCTTGCAGAAGGTCCTTTAATGGATTTCTTACCCTTAGGTCGACTCTTTTTAGAAGAGCCGTTAATATCTACGACCTCTACATTGAATTCATCATCTCTTCTACTCATCGAATTCACTACTTTCATCAAATTGTCTACAATATAAGCCTTGGATTATAGCAAATAATATTATGGAACTTAACAAAGAACTTCCTCCGTAGCTGACAAGCGGAAGTGTAACACCTGTAGAAGGTATAAATTTTGTTACACCGCCTAATGTTATAAATACCTGGATTCCGTATAATGTACCGAGTCCCAATGCGATTAATTTATAGAATTGATCACGTATTTCCATAGCAATATTAAAGAACATGAAGATACAGCTTATACATACGAATATCAGACATAATGCAAATACCGCTCCAAGCTCTTCGGATATGGCAGCAAATATAAAGTCTTGAGATACGACAGGAATTTTATCGGGCATACCCTGACAAAGTCCCATACCGAACCAGCTGCCTGTTCCTATTGCAAATAACGATTGAGATACCTGATATCCCTGATCTGCAATTGTTCCGATAGGATCAAGCCATGCGGCAACTCTGACTCTTACATGATTAAATAAGAAATACATAAGAATTGCACCGACTACTGAAACTGCCATAAAGATTATAGGATACAGAATCTTTCTTGTAGCAACATAAAGCATAACAATATATGTAAATAAGAAAATTACTGCACCACCGAGATCTTTAGACAATACTAAGATAAGTACATGTGCACCGGCTACTACGGTTGCAACAAATACTTTTCTGAAATCCTTTGAACGAAAATCTATTTTCATTTTCGATAAATCATCCTCGGGAAGGACATATAGCATTGCCGCTACGAAGAATACAAATATAATTTTGATAAATTCAGATGGCTGAATCGTTATAGGTCCAAGATTGATATTAAGCTTTGCTCCGTATACGGTTGAGCCCACTACAAGAACAAGTAAAAGACCGGCTATACCGACGATTGCATATATCCACTTTAATCTGTTCCACATCTTAAGCTTCGATATCATAAGCGGAATAAAACACGTCGCAACCATACCTACAGCGGCTATGATAAATTGCTTAATGGCATTATTAAAGTCAAGCCTTGCTAAAATAGCAAAACTTATCGTCATTAGCATACACATGTTATTGATAAGCGCATAGCTTGCGTGCTTGTAAATCTTACGATAAATAAGCATACATACGCCGAAGAAAAGCATTTGCGCAAGCATAAACACAATTATCATCATATTATTGGTGCTGACATATATACACAGATTGAGATCAAGAAGGATTACATACATAATAAACACCTGTCTGTGGTACATCCTTCGCTGATTCTCACGAGTAACGCCTCTTCTAAGTGAGAAGAAACAATCAAATGTATATAAAGCGAATAAGAATACAAGTATAAATCTACTGATGTAGACTACCATATAAGCCATTATTCTACTCCTCTGTTAAAATGACCTTTCGTATATCCAAAGTCAATATTTATAGCCTTATCATATATAAACGAATCTGCATAAAGCTTTAGAATCTTTTTAGTAAGTTCACCGCTTTCATTCGTAAAATCAATTTTAAACCCGCTAAACTTAAGCTTATTAATCTTATCAGACTCATTAAAAAGACAAGTCGGCGATTCATTATAAATGACATTATAACACATCTTACAAAAGTTACGAACCGGGAATGAATGCCCCTTTTTATCCTTGATTGTAAGCAACTTCTCAGTATTGTCACAATAATTGCAGTTCTTATTGATACAATTATTAGTAATCATCATAGGAATTCGTCCATAAATTGTAAGAACACTGTTTTTGTTATTTCTATGCGACAACTCTTTATTATTTAACTCTAACGGCGCGACATTTATATCAACACCTAATCCGGCTATTGTATCTATCGCATAATTATTGTATGAATAGAGGCTGCTATCAGCTATTATCGGTTTGTTAAGATGCTTTTTTGCGAAGTATAAACCGTCATAACCTGATACAACGACACCATCATATATCTGTAAAATGTCAATAGAATCGACAAGCGTATCTTTGGATTTATCTCGAATAACAACAGGTAGTTTTGCAAAAATACTCTTAGCAGAATAATCAGACTTGCGATTAGCCACACATTTAAACAATTCATAATTATCCATAGGAATTATCAAATCATAATCGCCAAGATTATCAGTATTACATATTGCTGATAATTGCTCTTTACTGCTAACTGTAATGATTAGTCCGGATACTTTTTCTGATTTACAATCATTATTGTAGCCTTCTTCTTTTTTT
>JAIKVT010000245.1 GCA_024685495.1 Lachnospiraceae bacterium | reverse complement strand
TTGTGAAAAAAATGTGAAAAAGTACTTGTATAAAGTTATCATATATGATAACATATAAAACAGTTGGCGGAGGTGCTTTTCATGAAGAAGAGGTATGAAGACGGCATCGTCCCCGGTAGTAGTAGTCGTGCCAGGATGGAGATGGCAACGCAGCTTCGTGAAGCCAGGTGTGGGCTTCATATGACGCAACAGGCGTTGGCAGAGAAGGCAGGCACGAAGAAGTCCAACATATCTAGAATGGAATCGGGTAGATATAATCCTAGTTTGGATTTTATTGTGAAGGTTGCGGATAGTTTGGGGAAGAAAGTGACTATTCGTCTGGATTAGTAGGAGACTGTGGGAGGATACATGAGTAAGAAATTGAGATATGATAAGAACATTAATAAAGATGTAGTGCTTTGTGAGACAACGAATCACAGAGTGAGTAATGTAACCAGTAAGGCGCTTGTTAATGATTCAATTCCGTTTTCGAAAAGATGGAAGCATATTCCTTTTTTTAAGAGAAATGATTATAACGGTGCAGCGAAAGTTTGCATAATTAAGATTAATAGAAATGAGTATACTAAGGCGAGAAGATGTCTTGATGATATAGACTCTTTTTACAAAGACCGTTTATTACTTAACATTATATAACCTTTTTGTTTGTTTTGGTGTGATCTGTGGTGTGCTTGTGTAGGCAAGTATGTTGCAGAAAAGGTTTTAGCGTGGCAAGTCCACGCTTTTCTTATGCTCAAAAATGCCTCTGAAAACTCATCAATTATTTGTATTTTCGCTATAGATGCTATATAATAGAAAGGTATGTTTACACGAAAAATGAAGGAGAACGACTATGGACTGTAATATTGGAGTAATAATGGGCGACGGTATCGGCCCGGAGATTGTATCTGAGGCAGTTAAAGTATTAGATACAGTCGGTAAGAAATATAACCACAATTTTAACTATGATGAGATTTTAATGGGAGGATGCTCAATAGATGCAACAGGCGAGCCGCTAACTAAGGAGGCTATTGCACAGGCTAAAGCAGCTGATGCGGTTTTACTCGGTTCCATCGGAGGAGACGCTAAGACATCCCCCTGGTATAAATTACCTGCCGATAAGAGACCTGAAGCAGGACTTTTGGGAATCAGAAAAGCGCTTAATCTTTTTGCAAATCTTCGACCTGCTTATCTGTATCCTCAGCTTAAGGAAGCCTGTCCTCTAAGAGATGATATTATCGGTGACGGATTCGACATGATGATAATGCGTGAGCTTACAGGCGGTCTTTACTTCGGTAAGAGAGAGACTAAGGAAGTAAACGGCAAGATGGAAGCTTACGATACTTTGACATATAACGAAGATGAGATTAGAAGAATTGCAATTCGCGGCTTCGATATTGCAATGAAGAGAAGAAAGAAGGTTACTTCTGTCGATAAGGCAAATGTTCTTGATTCATCAAGACTTTGGAGAAAGATTGTAGACGAAGTATCAGCTGACTATCCTGAGGTTACATTAGAACACATGCTTGTAGATAATGCAGCAATGCAGCTTGTCAAAGATCCTAAGCAGTTCGATGTAATCTTAACTGAGAACATGTTCGGCGACATCTTATCTGATGAAGCGTCAATGGTAACGGGTTCAATCGGAATGTTATCATCTGCAAGCCTTAACGAGACGAAGTTCGGTCTCTATGAGCCAAGCGGCGGTTCCGCACCTGATATTGCAGGCAAGGGAATTGCCAATCCAATCGCGACTATTTTAAGTGCTGCGATGATGCTTCGATTTACATTTGACATGGATAAAGAGGCAGATGCAATTGAACAGGCTGTCGTTAAAGTATTAGAGGAAGGCTATCGTACGATTGACATAATGCCTGCACCGGGTAAGGACGCATCGGGAATTACCGAGGTTGGCACGGCTAAGATGGGAGATTTAATCTGCGAGAGAATTTAAGCATACTAAGAATGCGTGAGAATCTAAGCATATTAAGAATGCGTGAGAATTCAGATAAAGCCACAGGATTATGAGAGTCATAGATTTTAGAGATATATGTAAAATGTGCATTCAGATTTAGGAGGTATTACTTATGAAATCAGATAATGCGAGAGCCGGAATGCAGCAGGCACCGGCCAGAAGTTTATTTAATGCGTTAGGATTTACAGGCGAAGAGATGAAAAGACCTATGGTCGGAATCGTTAATTCATATAACGAAATCGTACCCGGTCATATGAATATTGATAAGATTGTAGAAGCTGTTAAGATGGGAGTTGCAGAAGCAGGTGGTGTTCCTGTTGAATTTCCTGCAATTGCTGTTTGCGACGGTATAGCAATGGGACACGTTGGTATGAAGTATTCACTTGTAACCCGTGATTTAATTGCTGATTCAACAGAGTGTATGGCTATTGCTCATCAGTTTGACGCACTTGTTATGGTTCCTAACTGTGATAAGAACGTGCCGGGACTTTTAATGGCTGCAGCAAGACTTGATTTGCCTACAGTATTTGTATCAGGCGGTCCGATGCTTGCAGGCCATATTCACGGTGCTAAGAAATCATTATCATCTATGTTCGAAGCAGTCGGTTCATACGCTGCCGGAACAATGACAGAAGATGATGTATTAGAATATGAGAGAAAAGTATGTCCTACATGCGGTTCATGTTCTGGAATGTATACTGCCAATTCAATGAATTGCTTAACAGAAGCAATCGGTATGGGACTTCCGGGTAACGGAACTATTCCTGCTGTATATTCTGAGAGAATTCGTCTTGCTAAGATGGCAGGTTATGCAGTTATGGATATGTATAATAAGGGAATTACAGCAAGAAAGATTATGACTAAAGAAGCAATCTTAAATGCTCTTACGGTTGATATGGCACTTGGATGTTCTACTAATTCAATGCTTCACTTACCGGCTATCGCTCATGAGATAGGATTCGACTTTGATATCTCATTTGCCAATCCAATCTCAGAAAAGACACCTAACCTATGCCACCTAGCACCTGCAGGTCCTACATATATGGAAGACTTAAACGAAGCAGGCGGTGTATATGCGGTTATGAATGAGCTTAAAGATTTAGATCTTCTTAACTTAGATTGTATGACAGTAACAGGTAAGACTATCGGCGAGGCTATTAAGAACTCGGTTAACAGAAATCCTGAAGTAATAAGACCGCTTGATAATCCTTATTCTGAGACAGGTGGACTTGCAGTCCTCAAAGGAAATCTCGCTCCCGACGGTTCGGTTGTTAAGCGTTCTGCAGTAGTTGAAGAGATGATGGTTCATGAAGGACCTGCAAGAGTATTTGATTCGGAAGAGGATGCAATCGCAGCTATTAAGGGCGGCAAGATTGTAGAAGGTGATGTAGTTGTAATCCGCTACGAAGGACCTAAGGGTGGTCCCGGAATGAGGGAAATGCTTAATCCGACATCTGCAATCGCCGGCATGGGCCTTGGTTCATCAGTTGCGTTAATCACTGACGGAAGATTCTCCGGAGCATCTCGTGGTGCATCAATCGGACATGTCTCTCCTGAAGCAGCAGTAGGCGGACCTATCGCATTTGTTGAAGAAGGAGATACAATTTCAATTGATATTCCTAATATGAAGTTAGAGATTAAAGTGTCAGACGAAGAGATGGAAGCCAGAAAAGCAAAATGGCAACCTAGAGAACCTAAGGTTACAACAGGATATGCAGCACGTTACGCTAAGATGGTAACATCAGGTAACCGTGGTGCCGTACTTGAACTCAAATAATTTATTTGTTATATGAAAGGAAGTATTATGCGGTTAACAGGATCACAGATTGTTATAGAATGTCTTAAAGAACAGAAAGTTGACACGGTTTTCGGATATCCCGGAGGCGCAATTCTTAACGTATATGACGAATTATATAAGCACAGTGATGAGATAAGACACGTCCTTACATCTCATGAGCAGGGCGCATCTCATGCCGCTGACGGCTATGCCAGAAGCACGGGTAAAGTAGGTGTATGCTTTGCTACAAGCGGACCGGGAGCAACTAATCTTGTAACAGGTATCGCTACAGCTTATATGGATTCCGTTCCCCTTGTTGCTATTACATGTAACGTAACAACTCCGCTTCTTGGTAAAGACAGTTTCCAGGAGGTAGATATTGCGGGAATAACAATGCCTATAACAAAGCATAATTTTATTGTTAAGGACGTTAATGACTTAGCTAAGACTTTAAGAAGAGCATTTACAATTGCCAAGAAGGGAAGACCGGGTCCCGTACTTGTCGATATAACCAAGGATGCAACAGCTGAGAAATGTGAATACACATTTGAAGAGCCTGAAGAAATTGCTCCAATTACAAAAGAAATTACGGATGAATCTTTACAGGAAGCAGTTGATTTAATCTCTAAAGCCAAGAAGCCTTATGTATTCGTAGGTGGCGGAGCCGTTATAAGCGGTGCTCATGATGAATTAAGAGAGTTCGTTGAGTTAGTAGACGCTCCTGTGTGTGATTCACTTATGGGTAAAGGCGCATTTTCAGGAACAGATGACAGATATACGGGAATGCTTGGAATGCATGGAACGAAGGTGTCGAACTTAGGTGTTAGCAATTGTGATCTTTTAATTGCAATAGGTACGAGATTCAGCGACAGAGTCCTTGGCAATCCTAAAACATTTGCCAGAAAAGCAAAGATACTTCAATTCGACATAGACCCGGTTGAAGTTAACAAGAATGTAGTTGTTACATCTCATATAATCGGTGATGTGAAGGAAGTCTTAAAGAGAATCAATCCTATGCTCGAGAAGAAGGATAACTCTGATTGGATGAAAGAGATTGACGCACTTAAAGAGAAATTCCCTGTTACATATAAAGATGCAGGTCTTACCGGACCTTATATCGTAGATACAATTTATGAGCAGACTAAAGGAGATGCCATAATTACTACGGAAGTAGGACAGCATCAGATGTGGGCGGCTCAGTATTATAAATATTCAAGACCAAGACAGTTTATTACATCCGGCGGACTCGGAACTATGGGTTATGGTCTTGGAGCGAGCATAGGAGCTAAGATAGGTAATCCTGATAAAACTGTTATAAATGTTGCCGGTGACGGATGCTTTAGAATGAACTTTAACGAGATTATAACGGCAGCCAAAGAACAGGTTAATATAGTTGAAATAATAATCAACAACAGCGTCTTGGGTATGGTGCGCCAGTGGCAGGATTTGTTCTACGAGCAGAGATATTCTCATACGGTTTTAGAAGGTGACATAGATTATGTTGCGCTTGTAGAAGCTATGGGAGCAAAGGGTTATCGTGTTACTACTAAGGAAGAATTTGACAAAGCATTAAGCGAAGCGCTTAAAGCGGATGTTCCTGTAGTAATTGACTGTGCAATAGATTCTGACGATAAGGTATGGCCGATGGTAGCACCGGGAAGCTCCATATCTAAATGCTTTGATGAAAACGATAAGAAATAATGTATTATAAAGATTTGCATTAATAAGGCGAAAATACACATATAAATAATGCACGATAAAAGATACATATTTACGCTTGACAAATTTTTAACAAAGTGTATTATATAAGTGTGCAACAAATTAGAGAAAAGAGGTTGATATTATGAGTAGAGTATTTAATTTTTCTGCAGGACCTGCAGTTCTTCCTGAAGAGGTTCTGAAAGAAGCAGCTGATGAGATGTTAGATTACAAAGGCAGCGGAATGTCCGTTATGGAAATGTCTCATCGCTCCAAGGTATTCGATGATATCATTAAGGATGCCGAGGCTGATTTGAGAGACTTGATGAATATACCTGATAACTATAAGGTATTATTCTTACAAGGCGGAGCCTCCCAGCAATTCTCTGCTGTTCCTATGAACCTTATGAAAAATAAAAAGGCCGGATATATTTTGACAGGTCAGTGGGCTAAGAAAGCATTTGCAGAAGCTAAGAATTATGGTGAAGCAGTTGAACTTGCAAGCTCAGCAGACAAGACCTTCAGCTATATTCCTGATTGTTCCGATTTACCGATTACAGATGATATGGACTATGTATATATCTGTGAGAACAATACAATTTACGGAACAAAGTATAAGACATTACCTAATACAAAGGGCGTTGATCTCGTATCTGATGTGTCATCCTGCTTCTTATCAGAGCCGATTGATGTATCTAAATATGCAGTTGTA
>JAIKVT010000221.1 GCA_024685495.1 Lachnospiraceae bacterium | reverse complement strand
GTCCGTATCTTCTGTCAGAGTTGTGCTTCCGCATACAACCGATATTGACTTAGTAATAGGACTTCCCTTGTATGTTTCGGTATCTGTATTAATCGTTGGCTGTAATACATAGAAATTAGCCGTCGTTGATGCGCCGGCTGCTGAAGCTGTTACCGTTGCCGTTCCCGAACCGGACATAACAGCCTGTTGTGTGCTGTTAATACTTACGACGTTTGAATTGCTTGAAGTAACAGTTATATCTCTTTTATAATTTGGTGAAAGCGAAATGTTAAGATCTACCGCAGAGTCTCCTACTGAAAGTACGGTACTCTCCGGTGCCATTGTTATAGACTCCACGTCACTTAACGCGCCGTTATAAGTTGATGTCTGAATCAACATAGTCCCTTCTGTCCTGTCAACCCATCCTGAACTTGCAGATTCTTTTGTAAATCCTGTACCTTCATCACTGTCATAGAAATAAATAGGATCATTGGAATAACCTAATATATTAATAGAAACACCTAATGATTCTCCCTTTGTTAGAACTATCGGTTTGTCCGAATCATCATTGCCTACAGATACATCTATCTGTTCCGCAGTCTGTGAAGTAGAAGATTCAATACTTCCTTCTATAGACTTTCTTAACTCGCCGGATGTAGGATCACTTGCGTCTGTGGGGTTCTCATATATATCAACGGTGTAAGTATACGAAACGCTTGCTACCTTAGCAATCTTAAAGCTTATGGTATTTACCTGTTGATTCGTAGTCTTTCCGTTAGTCGTTATCTGTCCGATATAACCGCCTGTCGGTATAGATTCATTTGGCGCGTCCGAAAAAGCTGCCGCTAAAACCTTCATATCAACAGAAGCCGTCGTAAGTACGACTGCCACCGCCAGCAAACATGCTAATATTTTCTTTCCGTAAGATGCGTACTTCTTCATAAAGTACTCCTTTCCCCCGCCACGAAAGACCTCGTTGGCCATTCATATATCGTAGAATCAACAAATATTTATATTCGCACTCAATATCAATCGCAAAAAATATTGATATCCGTATTCACACTCTATATCTATATATTCGTAGTTATCAACATTATACCACGAGGTATGCTTAAAAATAAACATAAAATCCCCATAGATACAGTTTTTCTATATGGTTATCGGTAAAATATGTAACAAACTTTAGGAAATTTACGAAAAATTTTTGATTTTTTTAAATTTAGGCATAATTTTTAGCCAATTTTGAAAGTTTTATTTTAGAAATTGCTGAAATTTAAGCAAGAAAATTGGTTGAGCCTAAACTCAACCAATTACATTTCTCTATGCATTTACCACCTTGCCGGTGTAAAGCTGATAATATTTTCCCTGTTCTTCCATTAATTCTTCATGAGAGCCTCTTTCGATAATATGACCTTTCTCTAAAACCATAATACAATCGGCATTTCGAATCGTCGATAATCTGTGAGCGATGACAAATGTTGTTCTGCCCTTCATAAGATTATCCATACCTGCCTGAATCTTTTTCTCGGTACGTGTATCGATTGAACTCGTTGCTTCATCTAATATAAGAGCAGGCGGATCGGCAACTGCCGCCCTGGCAATTGCAAGAAGCTGTCTTTGTCCCTGACTTAAGTTAGCACCGTCTCCCGCAATTACCGTATCGTAGCCCTGAGGTAACCTCTTAATGAAGGAATGAGCATTTGACAGCTTAGCTGCGGCGACAATTTCTTCGTCTGTAGCCTCCAAGTTTCCGTACCTAATATTCTCAGCAATGGACCCTGTGAACAAATGTGTATCCTGTAATACGATACCCAGCGACGCTCTAAGATCTTCTTTCTTAATCTTATTGATGTTAATACCGTCGTATCTTATCTTACCGTCATCTATATCATAGAACCTGTTAATCAGGTTTATAATAGTAGTTTTACCGGCACCGGTCGCACCGACAAATGCGATTTTCTGACCGGGGTTTGCGTATAACTTAATATTATGAAGGACAATATTGTCATCATTATATCCGAAATCTACATCATTAAATGTAATATCACCCTGCTGTCTTACATAAGTAACGGAGCCGTCAGCCTGATGAGTATGCTTCCACGCCCAGATTCCCGTACGTTCTTTCGTCTCAATCAGCTCACTACCTTCCTCTTTCGCATTTACCAGAGTAACATAGCCGTTATTAACCTCGCTCACTTCATCAATCACATCGAAGTAACGCTTCGCACCGGCTGCAGCCATAACGATAAAGCTAAATTGCTGCGATACCATGCTAATCGGCATGTTAAGACTCTTGTTAAATGTTAAGAAGCTGGCCAAACCGCCCAGCGTAAAGCCTCCGACGCCTGAAAGTGCGAGCGCTCCGCCGACTACGGCAACCACTACGTAACTGACATTTCCGATTTGTGCATTTGCGGGGCCAAGCATGTTAGAGAACTTGTTGGCCTTATAAGCACTATCAAAGAGTTCATTGTTGAGTTCATTAAACTCCTTTATTGACTCTTCTTCGTGACAAAATACTTTAACAACCTTCTGGCCTGTCATCATTTCCTCGATGTGACCGTTAACTATACCGATATTCTTTTGCTGCTCGGAAAAGTATTTGCCCGATTTTCCCGCAAGGACCTTGGTTATATATATCATAATTCCGACCATTGCCAGTGAAACAAGCGTCAGAATCCAATTTAGCATAAACATCGAGCCCACTACCGAAATAATTGTAATGGCACTGTTGACAAACTGCGGTAAACCTTCGCTTATTACCTGTCGCATCGTATCGATATCATTTGTGTAAACCGACATTATATCGCCGTGTGCATGAGTGTCGAAATATTTAATAGGAAGATCTTCCATATGACAGAAGAGCTCACGACGTAATTTGTCAAGCATTCCCTGTGTTACGAACACCATAATCATACGATACACCAAAGTCGCAACCACGCCGATTGCGTAGAATATGGCCACCTTGGTTATGGCCTCGAGAAGCGGCGTAAAGTCCTTGCTTCCCGTCAAAACCATGGGCGCTATGTAATCGTCTATCAGGCTTTGCATGAACAACGTTCCCTGAATTGTCGCAAATATCGAAAGCAGAATACAAATCAATACTATAATAAATGCAAATCCGTATGTCTTAAACAGGAGTTTCATCAATCTTCCGAGCGCTTTAGAGTTTTTCTTAATTTCACCCTTTTTTAGAGGTCTTTTTGGTTTTGCCATATTATGAAACCTCCTTTTCGTCGAAATCTCCCGACCCTGCGCCGGTCTGGGATTCATATACATCCTTGTATATTTCGTTATTTTCTAACAGTTCATCGTGTGTTCCAAATCCGCAGATTGCACCGTCATCCATAACAATAATTTTATCTGCGTCCTGTACCGAAGTCACACGCTGAGCGATAATTATCTTAGTCGTGCCCGGAATCTCCTCTTTAAATGATTTTCGTATCTTGGCATCCGTTGTAGTGTCCACTGCTGAGGTGGAATCGTCTAATATCAATATCTTAGGCTTTCGAAGCAGAGCCCTTGCAATACAAAGTCTTTGCCTTTGTCCGCCGGACACGTTCGTTCCACCCTGTTCTATCCTGGTGTTATATCCGTCAGGCATTTTCTCTATAAATTCGTCTGCGCAAGCTAATTTCGCCATCCTTTGACACTCTTCGTCGCTGGCATCGATATCGCCCCATCTAAGATTTTCATAAATCGTTCCTGAAAAGAGTACATTGGCTTGAAGCACATGGGACACGTCTTTTCGAAGTACGTCAAGATCGTATTCCTTCACATTTACCCCACCAACCTTAACTTCGCCTGCGTTAACATCGTAAAGTCTCGAGATTAAGTTGACAAGCGTGGTCTTACCGCTTCCCGTACCGCCAAGCACGCCGATTGTCTCACCCGACTTAATGTGCAAATCCACATTTTCTAGAACCTTACCACTACCGTCTTCATTATAACTAAAGTCCACGGAATTAAAGTCAATTGAGCCATCCTTAACTTCAGTAACGGGATTCTTGGGATTAACGATATCCGGCTCTTCGTTGAGCACTTCGCTGACACGCTTCATCGCTGCCGACGAAATCGCTATCATAAGAAATACGACCGAAAGCATCATAAGACTCATCAAAATGTTCATACAATACGCAAGCATACTCATAAGCTCACCCGTCGTGAGCTCGCTCGATACTATCATATTAGCGCCAAACCAGCTGATTAAAAGGATGCACACATACACCGTCGACATCATAACCGGCGCCGTAAATGCGACAATTCCTTCACCTTTTATAAACTGCTTAGCGAGATTTCTCGACGCCGTAGAGAACTTGTCCTTCTCGTGATCCTCCCTGACATAAGCCTTAACCACGCGTATTCCCGTGATATTTTCCTGCACGCTGTTATTGAGCTTATCGTACCTTTCAAACAGCTTCGAGAAGATCTTAAACACCGAAAACAGCCCGATTACCAATATAACCGCTAAAATGCCCACTGCGATAAGATACACATTTGCCAATCTGGGACTTATGCCATAAGAAAAGATAAGTGCGACAATAAGGCTGGCCGGCGCACGCGTTCCTAATCGAAGCGCCATCTGATAAGCATTTTGAATATTAGTTACATCAGTCGTAAGCCTTGTAATTAGGCTGGCTGATGAAAATCTGTCTATATTTTTGAACGAAAATGTTTGTATTCGCCTAAACATCGATTCTCTAAGGTTCTTCGCAAGTCCCGTGGCTGCACGAGCTCCCGTGGCACCGCCGCGCATTCCCGCGAACAGTCCGACAGCCGCCATCAGAAGCATCCAAAGACCCGTCTTAAAGATAACGCCCATGTCACCTTTATTGACACCCTCGTCCACTATAGTCGCCATAAGAAGCGGAATTATCATTTCCATCGCAACCTCTAACAGCATATAAAACGGCGTCTTTAGCGAATCCGCCTTGTATTCTTTTACCTGATGTAATATTGTTTTAATCATAATATCACCGTTTCTACCTATTATATGTGTCTACCTGTTATACATAGCTTCGCTTTAAAGTGCCTATCTATTATAATGTATATTCTTATTGAAAATGTGTTGATTTTGTGTAGTTTGTTGCTCCGGAGCTTTAGACTCTTGGTAATTTATCTTATATGAAGGATATTCTTTCATATTCTTATTAGGGTGATTTTCGCTGACTATATGTAAGTAATTGCCACTTAAGTCTTATCCGACAATTAGTCGGAGGTCAGTGATTATACGCCAATACGCGATTTGGCCGGGAATATGCGGTTTAGGCGAAAACACACGGTTTGGGCGGGAACCGGCGCCCAAACTCGCCGTCCCGGCTCAAACAATGGCCGCCTATTCGTGACATCCCTGTCACGAATTTCCCTGTTATCTGCAATTACTAACATATAGTAACGCTCAATCAATACATAAGAATATGAAA
>JAIKVT010000207.1 GCA_024685495.1 Lachnospiraceae bacterium | reverse complement strand
AAATGTGATATAAGGAGGACATACTATGCCATTTATTTCAACTAAGACTAACGTTAGTGTACCGAAAGATAAAGAGAAAGAATTAAAGGAACGCTTAGGAGAGGCGATTGCAATTATCCCGGGCAAGAGTGAGAATTGGCTCATGCTTGCTATTGAAGGTGATGTGCCGATGTATTTTCAGGGTGATGACAGCAAGCCTGTTGCATTTATTGAAGTTAAAATATTTGGCAATGCCTCGTCCGATGTATATAAGAATATGACTAAGGAGCTTACTAATATATATGGCGATATTCTCGGTGTTCCGGCTGATCGCATGTATATCAGATATTTTGGCTCCGCAGACTGGGGATGGAATGGTAATAATTTCTAAGTATATAATTAGGCAGACGAGTAAGTATACAATTATGGTAGACCGGGTAAATATATGATGTAGCGGTAATGATTTTTAAGGATATATATAAAAAGGAGGGTTATTATGAGAAAACTAAAAATTGTTGCAGTATTAATGAGTGTATTGGTTATCGGAGCTGTTGTAGCAGGATGCAGCTGCTCAGCATCCAGCAGTTCAAGTTCTTCTGTTAGTAGCGGAACAAGTACAGAAAGTTCCGGTAAAGATCTTGTAGGAAGCTGGACGTATCAGTCAGGTGGATACACTTACACATTTAACGAAGATGGAACAGGCCAGTATGACACAGGCGGAAATGTTATGAAGTTTACTTACACAGTTTCAGGCGATAAGCTTTCTATTCTTTATGATGGCAATACTGCGCCAATGGATACAACTTATACAATTTCGGGTGACACATTAACAATTAAGGATTCACTTGGAAGTGACGTTGTATACAAGAAGAAATAATAAGAGATTTTAAATCGTTATTTCATTGAAAAAAATTTTTAAAAATTTTTACAAATAGGGTTAAGTTATTTGATTAACTTCCGATAATAATTATGGTCGAGGTTGTGGTCGGAATTTCCGGCCGCACCAAGACTGTATAAAGCGACAATTTTGTCGCAGAGAACAATTTAATATTTTGACGCGTAAAGCGGATGTATTTGAAGTTTAAGGATATGAAGTCTATAGGGATTTTATGTCCTTTTGTAGACTTCAATACATCGGCTTTTTTTGTTGTGCCGAGTTGTTCCTTGACAACTGAATCCGTGAATACATGGGGCGGCCGACCCGGGGAAGCGAAGCCAAGACCTGCGAAAGCAGTGAGCGCGCCAAGGGACCCTCATGTAGATTGCGAGGCTTTTAATTAAAAAAGGAGGACACCAAATGTCAAATAATATTAATAAATCAAATAACAATAGCGAGAACACAAATACTAACACTATATTAAGTAATGAAATTATTACCTCAACCAATGCGCTTGAGGTAGCACTTAAATCCAGTAAATCGCTTCATAGCATTATTGAAAAGAAGTTAGAGGTGGCTCAGAGATTTCTTAGTTCGGCATCACAACTTCAGGATGATTCCTTCATCGGATTTAAGGTGGATTGCAATGATGTAAAAAATAGGATGTATATGTTTTCTGATAAGGGTTCAAGAGAACTGGCAAATGATTACGTATGGATTCTTGGTAAGGTTGCACGGATAAAATCAATCAAAAACACTGATAAGCAAAAAACCTTTGAACATAAAGATTACGTGTACACGGTTAACTATTATGAAAACAATAAAGACGATGAAGAACGTCGCAGAAATACAATATTTATGCATGGAGTGGCGGAAAAGCCGGATGAATATCTGTATGATTTTATAAAGGAATTAGAGCTGTTAGGCGGACAAATCGTGGTTAAAGCATGTAAAGAGAGCAGTGGAAAAAATGGTGTACAGCTTTTCATATACGTAAATGAAAAGTTGCCTCTGAGAATGAAGACAATGCTTACTATCGCATTTCCAAAATGCAGTATGCAAAGATTAAACGGTGAAGACGATAGTGAGATTATCGGAATACCGGCAACACATTTTACAATTTATATGACTCATCTAATTAGTGTTCTGATGCTTTCTCTTTATGAAAATAAAAATAAGAAGAATACTTTGCGAGATGAACTTGATATCGCAGAAATTCAAGAAATTGACCTTGAGTTACTCGTAGATGATGATTGTGATATGGACTTTGATGCTTTTGAACATTCTGAAACAGATGAAGCTAAGGACGATTGCGAGGAATTAGAAAACGAATTGGAACTTGAGGATCTCGAATTAAGTGTCCGGGCATATAATTCTCTAAAGAGAGCAGGCATAAATTCTGTCGAGGAATTGACAAAATTAGATGATACGGATCTTTATCAAATAAAAGGCCTTAATTCAAGAATTGTGGATGAGATAAAACATAAATTATCGAAAGCGCTACAAGAAGAGGAAGAGAGAAAGAATTCTCCGACAAAATATATGGACCAATTAGAAGAATTAATAGGACTTAAGGATGTTAAGAGCCAGATAAAGAAGATAGCAGCATTTGCCCGTATGAAAAAGGATATGCAAAATAAAGGAAAGGAAGAACTGCCAATCGCTCTTAATATGGAGTTCGCCGGCAATCCCGGAACGGCTAAGACAACGGTTGCAAGAATTTTAGCCGGAATTTTTTGGGAAATCGGACTACTTAAAAGCAAGGAAATTGTTGAAGTAGGACGAGGTGGTTTGGTAGCAGAATATGTCGGACATACAGCAATAAAAGTTCAAGAGGTTTTTAAAAAGGCTAAAGGCAAAATCCTTTTTATAGATGAAGCATATTCATTAGTTGATGATTGCAGAGGTGAGTTTGGTGATGAGGCGATTAATACCATTGTTCAGGAGATGGAAAATAATCGTAACGATACAATCGTAATCTTTGCAGGCTATCCGGATAAGATGGACGAACTCATTTCCAGAAACCCGGGCCTTAAATCAAGAATACCGTTCCATATAACATTTCCGGATTATACGGCAGAAGAAATGGTTAGAATCACACAGCTCGAAGCTAAGAAGAAGGGCTTCTCGATAGAAGAAGATGCGACAGAAAAATTAGAAGATATTTGTAAAAGAGCTGTGAATCAACCTGAACTTGGCAATGGTCGCTTCTGCAGAAATCTTACCGAGCAGGCAATTATAGAATACGCATCCAGACTGTATTTAGAGGATGTTGAATCAGATGGCAACTTAGTCCTGACAAAAGAAGATTTCGTGTTACCGAAAAATCTACAGGCAGAAGAAAATTCTTCGTTAATTGGCTTTGTGGTATAAGTCATACATGGTATAATTTATATATGATTGGAGGTGACAAACTATAAACAGTCAAGTACTTTTTGAAGTTTTTTTGATTCAGTAAAAAAGTGCATGACAAATAAACCATCTGAATACACCGTATTTCAGATGGTGCAACAGGAAAGGTTATTGGTGTCAGCGAAGAGCGGTAGCTACAAAGTCAGTGTTCTGCCTCTCCAATGCAAAAATGACTCTGACCAATTTCTTCGTGACATGTGATATTGCAACTCGATGTGGCTTTCCCTCGGATCGTTTCTTGGCATAGTAGGCTGCGAAAGTCATATCAAAGCGGATAAGTGGCAGGGCACAGTTCATGAGCGTATATCTAAGCTGAGATGAGCCGCGCTTGACCATCCGTCCCCTATGGGACTCTGTTCCTGACTCGCTGATACCAGGCTCTAAACCTGCAAAAGCAAGCATCTGTGCCGGTGATGAGAAATTTGATATGTCTCCGTATTCAGCATAGATGACAGCGGCAGATATAGGACCAATGCCGGGGATTGACATATAGTGTGGATGCACTTCTTCGATAAGCTCGGTTATCTGGGCTTCGAGGACAGAAACCTGTTTGGCGGCTTCTTTGTAAAGCGTCAGTAGGCAGGTAAGCTCAGTGTCAAAGATAGAGTTGTTCACACCTACGGTATTAG
>JAIKVT010000083.1 GCA_024685495.1 Lachnospiraceae bacterium | reverse complement strand
ATAAGATGATGAATATTTCTGTTATAGAAGGAGTTGTCATTATATACTTAAGAACGGAGATATAATGAACACTGAACAACGAATTCGAGAAATCAGAAAAGGAACATTAAAGTGGTATCCATTTAAAGAGGGTGCGTCTGTTTTATTTGTAGGTAAAGAGACAGACCCTCTTTTTGAGATGCTTAAAGAGTTGGATTTTGTGCCTGAATTGTTGGAGGCAGATCATCTGTCTAATATATCTGAAGATAGTTTATATGATTATATTATTGCGGTTGAATCATTGGAAGTGTTGCAAGATGTTCCTAGAGCAATTACACATTTATCCAATCATTTATCTAAAGAAGGACATTTGATTCTTGGCTTTAATAATCGATTGGGTGCTCGTTATTTCTTCGGTGACAAGGATCCGTATACGAATCAGAATTTTGATGGTGTTGAGAATTATCGACGAGCATATAGCAAGAAAGAAGATACATTCTTAGGTAAATGCTACGATAAGGCGGCTGTAATTAGTATGATCGAAGTCGCAGGGCTAAATCATCAAAACTATTCTATATTTCCGGATTTTTCTAATACTCAATTAATACTTCGAGATGACTATGTATCTAACGAGGATTGTTCTATTAGATTATTGCCAACATATAATCATGCTCAGACGGTGTTCTTAGAAGAAGAATACACTTATAAATCATTACAAGACAATAACATGCTTCATTCAATGGCTAATTGTTTGCTGTTTGATTGCACATTTTCAAGAGAACAATTAGATATACTTCAGGTGACCAGCAGTATGGGCCGAAATGAGGAAGATGCGTTCTTTACTGTTATTCATGATGGCTCTAGGAGTGATGATGGTAAGAAGTTTGTTGTCAAGGTGCCGGCGTATTTACAAGGGTCTGTAAAGATTGATAATATGCTATCTATTGCTGATGATTTAAAGGCTCACGGTCTGTCAGTAGTAGATATGAAAAAAGATGCTGATGGTAATTTGACTATGCCTTACATTTTGGCGCCGACAGCACAAGCTTATCTTCGACAGGTCGCTTTCGAAAGCGAGGAGTTATTCCTAGAGAAGTTAGATGAGTTTGTAGAAATGATTAGACAATCATCTGATATAGTATCTAGAGACAATAGTGATGGTGATGGCGATACATATAAGAGAGCATATATGGATCTTGTTCCGCTTAATTGTTTTTATGTTGATAACGAATATGTATGTTTTGATCAGGAGTTTTACAAGGAGAATTATCCAATAAATGTTGTGATCTACATTACGGTAGTTGCTATGAGTTCAGTAATACAGGAAGCTAAACTATCTTTATCATTTGAGGATTTATTAAAACGATATGGCCTAGATAAGAAAAAGGATAAATGGGCACAAGCTCATTGGGACTTTATATCAGAGCTTCGGAAAGAAAATGAGCTTGCTACATATTTTGCCAAGAAAAGATATGATGGCAATCAGGTATATTCTAATAGGATGAGAATGAATTTTTCTTCTGATGAATATCTGCGCAGATTTGTAAACATTTTCCAGGGAATAGATAATAAGAAAGTCGTATTGTTCGGAACAGGTAATTTTGCCAAGCAATTTATGAATATGTATGCCCAGGACTTGGATGTTATTGCAGTAATAGATAATAATAAATCTCATCAAGGTAAAGAATTCTTTGGAATGAAAATATCCGGCCCAGACATACTAAATGAATACGAGAAGCGAACATATCGTGTTATAATTTGCATTAAGAGCTTTTTGTCGGTTGTTAATCAATTGGAAGATATGGGTGTTGATGAATATGGCATATTCGATCCAAGTCAAGTGTATCAAAGACCTAGAAAAGAAGTTGCAGTTACGACTTCGACTGATTCAAGTGATAACAAGCCCAAGAAATATCATGTCGGTTATATTGCCGGTGTATTTGATCTGTTCCATGTGGGGCATCTGGAGAAATTCAAGTTGGCAAAAGAACAGTGTGATCATCTCATAGTTGGATTGGTAAGTGATGAGGGAGTGGAGAAATATAAGAAGACGAAACCATTTATTCCTTTTGAAGAGAGAAAAGCAATACTTGAAGCTTGTCGATATGTAGATGAAGTAGTAAAGCTTCCACTTGACTATGCGGGGACGCGAGAGGCATGGAAAATGTATGGCTTTGACGTTCAATTTTCAGGAAGCGATTATGTAGAGGATTCATACTGGCTTAAAGAGAAAGAATTTCTAGAGCAACATGGTGTTGACTTGGTATTCTTCCCGTACACGGAGTCAACGAGTTCGTCTAAGTTGAAGGCATTGATAGAAGAGAAGCTAATATAATTATTAAAAGGAGCTACGATAATTATGATAATATCATCAACAGCAACAGGAGTAATTGTTCCTGAGAATCCCAATGCAGGATTAAGAGATTTGAAAAAAGCCGGATTTGAAAATGTGTATATGGACTTTGGTTTGATATGTCCGGCCGGAGCTATGAGAACTTTGGGTAATCCTAATTTTAAGTCTAATTTTAGAACGAGGGCAATAGAAGATCCTGCAAGATTAGAGGAGTGTGTTGCACCATTATTTGAAAAAGCAAAAGATAATTCGTTGGAAGTGACACTAGCGAAAGCGCCGACTCTGTTATTGGATACAAGAAGAACTGATCTCAATGAATTAGTTATGGCTTTAGCTAAAGAGAGTATTAAGTCGTGTGGAATTCATGGTGTTAAGAAGCTAATAGTAGACTCTTTATTTGCGGGAGTTTCAGATAATGATAAATGGAAGGTGAATAAAGATTTCTACTTATCACTAGTTACATTAGCAAGAGAGAATAATGTGCGAATTTTGCTGGAAAACCAATGTAGAGATGTTGGAGGACATCTGCTTAGGGGAATGTTCTCGGACGGAGCACAGACTATAGAATTTATCAATGAGCTTAATAAGATGGCAGGAGCAGATGTATTTGGACTTGCTTATAATGTTGGTAATGCCAACTTAAGCAGTATGAACCATTATGAATACTTAACATCAATTGGTTCATATGTTGAAGCGGTTTTGATATCTGATAATGATGGTATGAATGAGGCATCATTATTGCCTTATACATCTACAGGTCAGAAAGGACTTAATGTTGAATGGTTAAGTCTTGTAAGAGGTATTAGAGCATCAGGATTTGATGGTGACATTGTATTAGAATACGCAGATACTGCTCGCGATACATCTGCAATGTTGAAATTGCCAATGCTTACTTATGCTAAAGAAGTTGCTGATTTTCTTAAGTGGCAATTTGAGATAGAGAAAGAAGTAAAGGCGGCTGGAGACAGAGTTCTCTTTGGCGCCGGTAATATGTGCCGTAATTATATTAAGAATTATGGTAAAGAGTATCCTGCGTTATTTACATGTGATAATAACTCTGCTAACTGGAGTAAGACTTTTGAAGGGTTGGAAATAAAGAATCCCGAAGAGTTAAAGAGTCTTCCTGAAGATGTCACGGTATTTATCTGTAATATGTATTATACAGAGATTGAAGAACAACTTCGTGATATGGGACTTAAGAATCCCATTAAGTATTTTAGTGATGAATATATGCCATCATTCCATTTTGAGAGATTGGATATGGCGGTGGTGAAATAATTGTTTGGTATTAGGAAAGATAATCATTGGTAGCTAATAGTTCAAAATATTGAATAATGATTAGAGTGTGCTCTTAGCACACTCATTTTTTATGTCTTGAAATTATATCGCTACAGCGATATAATAATATCAAGGGAGGACATTTGAATGGTTTTGTATCATGGGTCAGAGAACATAATTAAGATGCCTCAATATGGTTTGGGTAAGATAACTAACGATTATGGCAGAGGTTTTTATTGTACTGAGGATATAGAGATGGCTAAGGAATGGGCTTGTGGTGATAAGACAGATGGTTGGGTAAATTGTTATGAATTAGATGTATCGGAGTTGCAAGTTCTTAATCTGAATGACGGCAATTATAATATATTGAATTGGCTTGCAATTTTAGCAAAGAATCGTACATATTGGCAAAATGGCAGTATTTCTTTTGAGGCGAAAAAATATTTACAAGAGAATTTCTTGATAGATATTTCAGATTATGATCTGATTATCGGATACAGAGCAGATGATTCTTATTTTTCTTTTGCACAGGATTTTGTGAGT
>JAIKVT010000079.1 GCA_024685495.1 Lachnospiraceae bacterium | reverse complement strand
AAGCTCCTGCACAAGTGATACAAGAGGATTATTTACTGTGTTAAGAACGATCTCTGCGATTTACATTGTATTGGCATCAGTCTTTCTAAGACCGTTAACAAATTCAGGTGTCTCGCCACTCTTGTCAACCAATTTACTTATATCTTTACCGCCGCCATGAACAATAATAGGCTTAAATCCAACAAGTTTTAAAAGTGTTACATCCTGAATAACATGTTGTTTAAGTTCTTCATCAATCATAGCACTGCCGCCGTATTTTACCACGATAATTTTACGATTGAACCTCTGTATATATGGAAGTGCCTCTACTAACACCTCGGCTTTTTCCAATACCTGTTGCATATTCTTATCGTTCATTAGTCCGTTCCTTTCATAATCTTTTGTTAAGATCTGTAATCTGCATTAATGCTTACATATTCATGGCTAAGATCGCAGCCCCATGCGGTTGCCGACGCATCTCCCATATGCATATTACATATTGCTGTTACTGCATCCTGCGATAAAATCTTAGTAGCCTCATCCTCACTATAATCGGTTGCCACACCGTTACTTACGATTTTGAGCTTTCCGACTTTACTCTCGAAATACAAGTCCACCCTTTCAGGATTAAATTCCACGCCCGCATAACCTAGAGCGCAAAGAATACGACCCCAGTTAGCATCATGTCCGTATATGGCTGCTTTGGTAAGTGAAGATGTCACAACAGACTTCGCTAATTTCTTCGCATTTTCCACATTATCAGAACCCACAACTTTAACTTCGAATAAAGCGTTAGCTCCTTCACCGTCGCCTGCCATCATCTTAGCAAGCTCGCGATTAACTTCCATCAACGCCTCAACAAATGCGTCAAAGTCATCGCCCTCACTGTCAATAATGTCATTGCCGGCCTTACCGTTAGCCAAAAGAAGACAAGTATCGTTAGTCGATGTATCGCCATCCACGCTAATCATATTATATGTATCTTCAACAACAATGTGTAAAGCTTTTTTTAGCATTTCATCGGTAATCTCAACATCGGTCATTACAAACGCAAGCATCGTACACATATCAGGATGAATCATCCCGCTTCCCTTAGACATTCCGCCGATTATAACCTCTTTGCCGGCGATTGTAACAGATACCGCAACTTCCTTCGATATAGTATCCGTTGTCATAATGGCTTTAGCCGCACGCGTTCCCGCCTCATTATCATAAGAAAGCTTATGCGCCATATCATCGATTCCGTTCTTAATCTTATCGAGCGGAATCGGCATTCCTATAACGCCCGTTGATGCAACAAGCACACCTTCGTAAGGAATGTGAAGCGCCGATGACACCGCCTGCGCCGTCTTAATACACATTGCAATTCCGTCGTCTCCCGTACATGCATTAGCAATGCCCGAATTAACAACGACAGCCTGCACACCGATATTGTGATTCACGATATTCCTGTCCCAGATAATGGGAGCCGCTTTGACCACATTTCTGGTAAATGTGCCTGCGACCTTACAGACTGTATCCGAATAGATAAGTGCCATATCATCCCTGTTTTCGTATTTTATATTGGCAGCCGTACTCGTTGCCTTAAAGCCTTTGGGTGCACATACACCACCTTCTATATGTTGCATATTGTTTCCTTCCTAAGCGTTAAACTTTGTGATATTTTCTTCGTTGAGAAGAAAATCATATGTGTTGTAATCGTCTCTCAAATTATAACCTTCGCTGTTCCAAAAGCTGTTACCTAAGATATTTCTTTTATAAGAATACAAAGACACATAACTTATTCCCGCATCTTTTAATGCTCTCATACATGCTACAGACATCGCTTTGCCGATGCCCTGCTTTCTTAAATCTTCTCTGACACATACGTGGTAAAATGTTCCTTTTCTGCCATCGTGTCCACAGAGAATTGTACCGACAATCTCTCCATCCTTTTCGGCTACAACAGACAGGTTAGGATTACGATCTAAGAATTTATGAATATTCTCTTCCTTATCATCCACGCTTGATATCCCGAAATTATGAATTGTCATCCAAAGCTTATAAGCTTCTTTATAATCATCCTTTGTCATTGTACGTATTATAACGTCAGTCATTAAAATCTCCACCAAATTCTTAAAACTTAATAACTCATTTGCCTAGCACATAGGAATAAGTTCTAACCCTTCCTTCTCATCAAATCCAAATAAGATATTCATATTCTGCACAGCCTGTCCTGCGGCACCTTTACAGATGTTATCTAATGCTCCCATCATTATTACACGATGAGTTCTCTCGTCAATTACAAAATTAATATCAGTAAAATTACTTCCTTCAACCCATCTTGTCTCGGGATTCATGCCTTTATCAAGAAGTCTTATAAAATATTCATCTTTATAGTATTTCTTATAGCAATCCCTAATCATATCTTCATCAGGATATCCGATGCTTCCGTCAGGCAGATTAACTTTATTAAGTGATGCATACTCAGTTGCAAGAATACCCCTGTTCATGGGAATAAGATGCGGCGTAAAATTAATTACAACTTCTTCACCGCATGCATAACCTAATTGCTCTTCTATCTCAGGTGTATGTCTGTGAGAGGCAACACCATATGCTTTAATATTCTCATTAACTTCGCAATAAAGATTTGGAACCTTCGCGCCACGTCCCGCACCTGATGTTCCCGACTTTGCATCAACAATAAGCGTATCAGGATCAATAAGTCCATCTCTGACAAGCGGATAAGCCGTGAGTATTGAACATGTCGTATAACATCCGGGATTAGCAATTAGTCTTGCTCCCTTAACTTTATCACGATTAATCTCACACAGTCCGTATACTGCTTCTTCAATAAACTGCGGACTCTTATGAGTAATTCCATACCACTTCTCATAAACAGCCACGTCTTTAATACGATAATCTGCACTTAAGTCAATTACCTTCGTATTAGATAGTATCTCTTCGGTGAGGACTCCGGCAAGATATCCCTGAGGAGTTGCCGTAAATATTACATCCACTTCCTTTGATAATTTATCTATATTATCATCAAGACATTTATCATCTATCAATCGAAAAACGTTCTTATATATATTAGCGTAGGGCTCGTCGACATAACTTCTCGAGCCGTACCATACAATCTCAACCTGTGGATGCGCCGTAAGTAAACGCACAAGTTCATTTCCTGCATAACCTGTAGAACCTATAATTCCTGCTTTAATCATCATCTTACTCCTTAAAGAAAAATATATGTATAATAATATACTATATTTCGCCTGTAAGGTAAAGGATTAAATTGAATATTTTATAAAAATTTATGCATAATTATTCAGCTATTATTTGGATTTTGCTTGATTTTTGACGAAAATGCGTATAATTATTTACAAATATTGCATAAATTACCTCTTGCGTACAATACATTTTTAATGTATATTATTACTTATCATATTAAAAGCAAGAAAATTTCTTGAAATACATAAGAAAGAAGGTAACATTTTATGAAAGAAAAAGTTGTATTGGCTTATTCGGGAGGACTTGATACTACAGCAGTTATCCCCTGGTTAAAGGAGACATTCGATTATGATGTTATATGCTGTTGTATTAACTGCGGTCAGGGCGAAGAGCTCGACGGTTTAGAGGAAAGAGCTCAGCTTTCGGGTGCTGCTAAATTATATATAGAAGATATTACGGACGAATTCTGTGATGATTATATTATGCCTTGTGTTCAGGCAGGTGCCGTATACGAGCATAAATACTTAATGGGAACAGCTATGGCCCGCCCCATTATTGCCAAGAAATTAGTAGAGGTTGCCCGTAAGGAAAATGCTGTTGCAATTTGCCACGGTGCTACAGGAAAAGGTAATGACCAGATAAGATTCGAACTTGGAATTAAAGCTTTAGCACCTGACATCAAAGTAATCGCTCCTTGGAGAGATGACAGATGGAATATGCAATCACGTGAAGATGAAATTGATTATTGTCACGCACACGGAATCGATCTTCCTTTCGGAAACGATCA
>JAIKVT010000064.1 GCA_024685495.1 Lachnospiraceae bacterium | reverse complement strand
AGATATCTGTAGTCTAAAAAAGGTCCGAGCCGGTAAGCTCAGACCTTTTTCACGCAGAAGGAGGGATTTGAACCCTCGCACCGGTCACCCGGCCTATACCCTTAGCAGGGGCACCTCTTCAGCCACTTGAGTACTTCTGCATATGCTTAAATTTTGCTATTTTTCTGTACTATATTACGCTTCTATCATACTTCTTATAATATAGCGATTATCGCAAAATTGTTGCCTTAAACAGGTGATTTATTGCTGAATTAAATCACACTCAACGTTGTTTATTTTATAAGATAAGTTTCTTAATGTCAACTAATTGTTATTATTTATTGCATTATAAGGGATTATTAGCATTTTATGAAGAATAATTAGCATTTTATAAGGGATTATTAGCATTTTATAAGGATATAAAATGTATTCTCATACATTAGTCGAGTGTTACTATATGTTAGTAATTGTATTAGTTAGGGAAATTTTCGGCACGGATGCCGAAAATAGGTGGTCACTGTTTGAGCCGGGACGGCGAGTTTGACCACCGGTTCCCGTCCTGCGTTCCATAACGATTATATCTACAATTACTTACATATAGTTAGCGAAGACTACCGGTATGAGAATATGTTTGAATATCCTTGTATAGCTATATAATAATTATTAGCATTTTTTAAGGATATAAAATGTATTCTCATACATTAGTCGAGTGTTACTATATGTTAGTAATTGTATTAGTTAGGGAAATTTTCGGCATGGATGCCGAAAATAGGTGGTCACTGTTTGAGCCGGGACGGCGAGTTTGACCACCGGTTCCCGTCCTGCGTTCCATAACGATTATATCTACAATTGCTTACATATAGTTAGCGAAGACTACCGATATGAGGATATGTTTGAATATCCTTGTATAGCTAAATAATAATTATTATGAATGTATATTGTATATGAATATCCTTATATAGCTATATAATAATTATTATGAATGCATATTGTATTTGAATATCCTTGTATAGCTATATAATAATTATTATTTTATTTTACATCTATGACTACCAACTCAGAACATGTACCCGTCTTAAATCTCAATCCCCAAGACGACGCACCTGAAGTTACAATAAAATCAGTATCATTAATCTTATGATGACCGTAGGTCGCATCATTAGCACCTATTAACTCACCGATTCTATTAATTGGTAAACACTGTCCACCATGCGTATGTCCCGAAAGTACAAGGTCCACAAACGCATTTGACTCATTTTCATAATCATTAGGCTGATGATCAAGTACAATCGAATAATCCTTATTAAACTCGTATTTATCAACAGTTCCTACGAGTTGACTAATTGACATTCTGTCTGCCCTGCTCTTATCAGCTCTTCCGATTATCATATATTGATCATCTAACACATCAATCTGATCTTCTAAAATCTTTACATTATTAGCTTTAAGTGTTTCTTCTAATATCGCACCATCATAACCTCTGTCTTCATTCTTATAATAGCCTCTGTCATGATTTCCATAGCTAAAATAAACACCGTATTTACTGTTAACTTTAGATAATGCTTCGCATGCACCAACCATATCTTCATATGTCGAACTATCGTCCACAAAATCACCCGTAAGCACGACTATATCAGGGTTTTGGGCGTTAATCTTATCCACTAAATCCTTGAAATTATCTTTATTAAGTGTAATTCCGAGATGCGTGTCCGCAATTTGGACTATCCTTATAGGTTCAACATTTTTATTAGTATCGATTGTATAATTGGTTACAAATACATTCGTACCCAGATAATTGGCTACCACCATGCAAATAACGGTAAATACAATGGCAAGTATTCCCGCAAGATATACTTTAAGCTGTGTCAAATCCAGATGAAATTTGTATAACAGCGTAAATATTGCTTCCACTATCAACCATATCACTGCCAGATGGAATAATATTACGACTGCTTCAACACCGTTAAAGCATAAAAATAATATGCCAAATGTTACAAGAAAAATAATTGTGGCTATCAAAGTCCTAAGCCATGATCTCTTTGTCTTATATTTTACGGTACTGTCCGGATTTTCATCCATGTATTTGTATTTGGCACTTAATCCAAAATCTCTGGCCCTATTGGCAGTTCTCGGTTTATCTTTATATATTGTCTTATCTTCAATAATGTCAATAAATCTGAATTTAGTAATTCTGTTTATAACATACCAAATAGCGGCTATAATTCCAATAATAGCCACTACTAATATTATCGCCCACATTATCATTTTTTATCCTTTTTTCTTAATCATTTTTTACAAATATAAATAATATATTTTTATTTTTTCCTGATTATATGCTGATTCTTGAATATTATATTTTACAAATAAGGATATATTGTGTATTCTCACTTTTTAGTCAAGTGCTACTATATGTTAGTAATTGTCTCAAAAAGGGAAATTCGTGACAAGGATGTCACGAATAGGTGGTCACTGTTTGAGCCGGGACGGCGAGTTTGACCACCGGTTCCCGCCAATATTTTTCAATAAATACTTAATCACAATTACTTACATATAGTCAACGCAGACTACTGAAGTGAGAATATGCTATATAGCCTTATTTTATAAACTTAATTCTTATTAAATAAGGCTATGCTATATAGCCTTATTTTTTAACTTAATTGTTATAAATAAGGCTATGCTATATAGCCTTATTTATGTCTATTCTTCAGAATCATCATACTCTTCTAAAATCTCCGACTCCTTAATTCTGGCAATACTTGCAACCTTAACATCATTTTTAAGATTGATAAGCTTAACGCCTGACGTAATTCTGCTAAGAAGTGCTGTATCTTTAACCTTAATTCTGATAATTATACCTTCGGTAGTAATAAGCATTAACTCATCTTCTTTTTTAACTGCCTTAACGCCTACAAGGTTACCGGTTTTTTCAGTTATTTTATAACATTTAACACCCTTACCACCTCGATGTTGAGTAGTAAATTCGTCAAATAAAGTACATTTACCAAGCCCATTCTCTGACGCGATTAATACACTTTCGCCCTGAGATACAAGCTGCATTGCTATAACTTTATCCTGATACATAAGATTCATACCGATAACACCCATCGATGTTCTACCGGTAGTTCTTACATCTTTCTCGTTAAATCTTATTGACTGGCCAAGACGTGTAAATAACATTACATCATCAGTATTATTAGTCTTCTTAACCTCTATTAAGAGATCATCATCGCGAAGATTTATGGCAGCTAAACCATTTTTTCTTATATTAGAATACTCAGTAATCTTCGTTTTCTTAACGATTCCGTTCATTGTAGCCATAAGAAGATATTCATCATCTTTATATTCTTCAATTGGAATCATCGAAGTGATTTTTTCATCCGGTTGAAGCTGCAGAAGGTTAATAATTGCCATTCCTCTGCTGGTTCGCGAAGCTTCCGGAATCTCATAAGCCTTAAGCCTGTATACACGACCTTTATTAGTGAAGAACATCAGATAATTATGAGAGCTTGTCATAAGCATCTCAACTATATAATCATCCTCGATAGTCTCCATTCCCTTAATTCCTTTACCGCCGCGGTGCTGCGATTTGAAATTATCCATATTCATACGCTTGATATAACCAAGCTTTGTAAATGTAACAACCGTATTAGTTACAGGAATAAGGTCTTCCATTGAGATATCATATTCATCAAATCCGATTGTAGTTCTTCTCTGATCTGCGTATTTTGTAGCAATCTGCTCTATTTCTTCTTTGATAACGCCAAGAAGAAGCTTTTCGTCAGCCAAAATAGCCTTTAATCTGTCGATTGTCTTCTTAAGACTATTATATTCTTCTTCAATCTTACTTCTCTCTAAACCTGTAAGAGCACGAAGTCTCATCTCAACTATCGCATTTGCCTGAATCTCAGATAACGCAAATCTGTCCTGCAATTCCTTTTTGGCAATAGCAACAGTCTCGGAACCTCTTATAATTTTAATAACTTCATCAATATTATCTAAAGCTATAAGATAACCCTCTAATATATGGGCTCTGTCTTCAGCTTTTTTAAGTTCGAACTTACATCTTCGTGTAATAACTTCTCGTTGATGATCTAAATAAAGAGAAAGCATCTCCTTAAGATTGAGAATTTTAGGCTGATTATCAACAAGAGCTAACATAATTACGCCAAATGTATCCTGCAATTGAGTATGCTTAAGAAGTTGATTAAGCATAATGTTAGGATTTACATCACGACGAAGTTCAATAACTATTCTCATTCCTTCTCTTGATGATTCATCTCTAAGATCCGTTATTCCGTCAACCCTCTTATCTCTTACCAAATCGCCGATTTTCTCAACAAGTCTGGCTTTGTTAACAAGATAAGGAAGCTCGGTTACGATAATTCTGTTTTTACCGTTATCCATAGGCTCGATATCGGTTACGGCTCTGACTTTAATCTTGCCGCGGCCCGTTCTGTACGCTTCTTCAATTCCGGCTCTGCCGAGAATTGTCGCGCCTGTCGGAAAATCAGGACCTTTTACGATTTCCATCAACTCGTCGATAGAAGTATCTCTGTCTTCTTCGACTTTGTTATCTATCATTTTAACAACAGCGTCAACTACCTCACCCAAATTATGAGGTGGAATGTTAGTAGCCATACCTACTGCTATACCTGTTGTTCCGTTAACAAGAAGATTTGGATATCTTGCAGGAAGTACAACCGGTTCTTTCTCTGTCTCATCAAAGTTTGGAATAAAATCAACAGTATCTTTATCGATATCCTGAAGCATTGTCATGGAAATCTTAGACAAACGCGCCTCAGTATAACGCATAGCAGCGGCGCCGTCGCCGTCTTCCGAACCGAAATTGCCATGTCCGTCAACGAGTGGATATCTTGTTGACCATTCCTGAGCCATGTTAACAAGTGCTCCGTAGATTGAACTGTCACCATGAGGGTGATATTTACCCATTGTATCACCGACAATACGAGCACATTTTCTGTGAGGTTTATCAGGTGTATTATGTAATTCACTCATAGAAAACAACACTCTTCGCTGAACAGGCTTAAGTCCGTCTCTTACATCCGGCAAAGCCCTGCTCGCAATAACAGACATTGCGTAGTCTATATATGAAGTTTCCATTGTTTTCTTAAGGTCTACTTCATTAATCTGATCGTATATTTTTTCATCCATTTATTGGAAATACCTCCTGATAAATAGTTTGCATATTATTTTGATAAATTTGCCTAATTTTTGTAAAAGCGCTAATTTTGGCTAAATATCAAGGTTTTGTACATATTTAGCGTTCTCTTCAATGAACTCTCGTCTCGGTTCAACCTTGTCTCCCATTAATGTGGAAAATGTTACATTGATCTCCGACTCGCTTTCATTATCTATAATTACCTTCTTAAGTATTCTCTTTTCCGGATCCATGGTTGTATCCCATAACTGGTCCGCATCCATCTCACCAAGACCTTTATATCTCTGAATCTTGTTATTATTATCTCTTCCTACTTCCGTAATAATATTACTTAATTCGTCATCAGAGTACGCATACCAGGTTTTCTTGTTCTTTTCTAACTTATAAAGTGGCGGTTGAGCCAGATATACGTAGCCTTTTCTTATTAATTCAGGCATAAATCTGTAAAGGAAAGTCAGCATCAAAGTTGCAATATGAGCACCGTCGACGTCGGCATCGGTCATGATTATAATCTTATGATATCTTAATTTCTCAATATCGAAATCATCATGAATTCCCGTGCCAAATGAAGTAATCATAGCTTTTATCTCTGCATTAGAGTAAATCTTATCTTCTCTGGCCTTTTCTACATTAAGTATTTTACCGCGAAGCGGCAAAATTGCCTGATTTTTTCTGTTTCTTGCTTTTTTAGCAGAACCTCCCGCGGAATCTCCCTCGACAATAAAGATTTCACATTCTTCAGCATTCTTAGATGAACAATCTGATAATTTACCGGGTAATCCTCCACCTTCAAGAGGTGATTTTCTTCTTGTTAAATCTCTTGCTTTTCTTGCAGCATCTCTTGCTCTTTGAGCTAAGACCGCTTTTTCCACAATTATCTTGGCAACCTGTGGATTTTGCTCAAGAAAATATGTAAGCTGTTCAGATACAATAGAATCAACAGCTCCCCTTGCTTCCGAGTTACCAAGCTTTTGCTTGGTTTGTCCTTCAAACTGAGGCTCTTCGATCTTAATACTTACAATAGATGTAAGACCTTCTCTAATATCATCACCTGTTAGAGCATTTTCATTTTCTTTAATTAACTTATTATCCTTCGCATAACTGTTAAATGTCTTAGTTATCGCAGCTCTGAATCCTGCAAGATGTGTACCACCCTCAGGTGTAATGATATTATTAACAAATGTATATGAACTGTCATTAAATCCATCGTTATGTTGCATAGCTACTTCGACATAAACATTATCTTTGTAGCCTTCACAATATATAACATCGTTATAAAGCGGTTCATTTCCCTTATTTAA
>JAIKVT010000022.1 GCA_024685495.1 Lachnospiraceae bacterium | reverse complement strand
TAAATGTCACTTACTTTTTGTTCCCATTCTTCCTGTGACAATTCAACTCCTGCAAACACTCCGCTTGAGCCATAATCATCATCAGGTTTTATTATATATTCCGCTTTATTATTAATGACTTCATCTAAAGAAATAAATTCTTCATTAAAAGGAACGGTATATGGAACATGCTCTTTTACAAACTCTATCTCTTCTTTTGTCAAAAATTGCATGGTTCGCTCTAAATGCAAAATATAAAACAGATATTTGTGATGTAAAATCTGAGTCTTAAAAGAGCCTGCCATAAAACAGGCATTGTCTTTTATTGCATTATAAAAATCAGACACTTCATCTAAATTATTAATTATATCTACCGTAACGGCACGTCTGTAAATCGCGTCTATTACATTTCCGTTCTCGGAATATAACTTGCCGTTTTTATAACGCATTTTCCTTATATCACATATCTCACAATTATAACCTGCCTTTTGAAAATGTCTTGCAAACTCCTGAAATTCACGAAGTGTTGCTCCGTCCAGAAAATCCACTATTGCGATATTAGGATTAGAAACCTTCTTATCATAAGTACTATAGATTTCCATAAAGGTCTTAACCCAACTGTCAAACATTTCAAATGTCGAAAAATTATAGCGTCTTATCATCTTCTGGTGGGCAGGATTATCAATATTAAGCTCATCTTGAATTCTGTCTTCATTCATACCTGATGTACCGTCGGTATTAATCTCGCAAAAATAAAATTCACCCGTTTTCTCATGATAAAATATATCGAATCTGGCAATCGGCAATTTAAAATCATAACCGCAAGGTGTAAGGATAAGTTCTTCTAATTCTTTTGAAAATGGAAATAATTTACGATAGTCTTCATTGTTAAGATACTCTTCTATTACCTTATTGAAAATGTTATAAGTTACGGCAACAACATTTTCAAAAAGATTAATTTCCTTCTCGGAATATACTCGTGGAATCTGAACGGTATAAGACGCAAAACGATTCTTAAAATACAACGGTGTTCGTTCTAAATTATCCTTAAGAAGAAGGGCACCTTTACGGTTGCCCTCTAAATCTTCATTAATTAGTTCTTCGTATTCTTCTCTTATCTTAATAATATCTATCATATCCTAATCCTGTGAAAGCACCTTTTTAATCTCTTCAACAAGCTTTTCCTGATCAATCGGCTTAGCTACATGTCCGTTCATTCCGGCGTCCTTTGCATCCTTAATATCACTTTCAAATGCATTAGCAGTCATAGCGATAATAGGGACAGAAGCCTTTCTCCTATCGGAAATATTTCGAATAGCCATCGACGCTTCATATCCGTTAAGTTTAGGCATCTGAATATCCATAAATACCAATTTGAAATATCCCGGTGGATGAGTAACCACTTTAGTCAAGGCATCTTTACCATCCACAGCCGTTACAACATCAAATCCGTATAACTCTAATATAGCAACAGCAATCTCTCGGTTAATCTCCATATCGTCGGCAAGAAGAACTCTCATACCGTCAAAATCAACTTCAGATATATCTGTCTTATGAGTCATGTCATATATATCTTCTTCGCTTGCTTCTCTAAAAGCCACCGTAACATCAAATGTAGAGCCTACATTAATCTTAGTATCGAGTGTAATTTCGCCTTCAAACATATCTACGATATTTTTAGTAATAGCCATTCCGATACCGGTACCCTGTATGCTTCTAATCTCTTCTCGATTCTCTCTTTCAAATGATTCAAATATCTTAGCAGCAAATTCTTCAGACATACCAAGACCGTTATCTCTTACCTTAATATCATATGTGGCTTTAGAATCTTTATAATCCGTCTCTTTTATTATAACTTCAACCTTGCCGCCATCCGGCGTATATTTAATAGCATTTGACACAAGATTAATAATCACCTGATTGAGTCTCAATCTGTCAACATAGACATATCTGTGCTTAACACCTGATACATCTACAACAAATATAAGATTCTTAGCTTCAGCCTGTCCTCGTAAAATAGATTCTATATTAGAAAAAATCTGTTCTAAATCCTCCGGCAGCTCATTAATCTCAACTTTACCGCTTTCAATTCGACTCATCTCTAACATATCATTAATAAGAGTCAGAAGATGGTTGCTCGAAGACTTAATCTTACCAAGATAATCTCGAACCTTCTCTTCATCAGC
>JAIKVT010000276.1 GCA_024685495.1 Lachnospiraceae bacterium | reverse complement strand
CGAATTCTCGTTTTATCATGAATAGATTATTTACAAAAATAGTCCATGAAGTTTGGTTGAAACCTATTATCCGACACAAATATATTAATTCACTTATAATCAAAATTAATATCAACCAGCTCATACTTATGGATAAAAATTTAATATATCTACTTATACTTTCTACATCAGGATCATAGTCATGACCTTCACATACGCACCAAGGACATTTCTTATTATGAGCGGCATACACGTGTAGTCTATTATGTAAGCATCTTTTTAGTTTTCGATTTTGCCCTGGTTTTGCATATGGAATTAATGCGTTACACCATTCTTCAGCTGTAGCTCGTCTTTTTATACACTTCGTCGCTGTTAACGCAGTATAATTAAATGTTTTATTAAATAGCTCTTGTATCTCTAAAGGCATCGCCTCTAACTTAGGCGACCAATCTGGTATAGTTTTACCAACATCCCGTACATATTGACATTCTCCATTAATAATGGCTCGGTTTAGAGGAACACTACTTGAGGAAGGTCCTGAAGCGATGATTCCACCAAACGGATCTGCATTTTTCATTAATAAGCGAAAAATGTGAATCGCAAGAGAAAAGTTATCCGACTCTTTTGTGAACCTTCCATTTCTTAAATAACCCACATTTTGGAGTTCTGGAGCAAGCACTTCCGAAAAACCAACTGTACATGGAAAATGTTCACTGGTAGACGGATCGGTAATCTCAAACGAATCACAATCTATAAAAACCACTGCACTAGTAACTGTATCGATATATATATTATTTTGATTGAAATCCCCAACAACAATCCCCTTTGAATGAAGATAATGAACAGCCCAAGCCAAATTGTATGCGAATTGCAGAGAATACTTCCATGTAAATTCCGGATAAATCTTCTTTACATCATCTCCCATTCTATAGATAGAATATATTTTGAGGTTTGAATTGATTTTGGGCATAATAAACCCCACTAGTGTCTCGTTATCAAATAGAATATCTTGAGGCCAAGCAAATAGAAGTACATTATCCACATAACCTGAAAGGTTCATCGAAAGCATCGCCTTGAGTTTTCTCTCCGTAACATCACACTCGCTTCTATTTTTAAAGTGACTCGTTTTATAAATTTTGGCCACTTGCTTCTCATCATTCAAAAGATCATAAACAATACCTTCGCCACCTTCGCCACACTTATTATTTAACTGATATATACGGCCTGATAACCCTCTATAAGACAACAAAAGTATCACCTTCTCCCCGCCTAAAGATGCATCAATAACCAAGGAAACTTCTAAATGTTTTTGCCATCCCATTATCATGAATAAGATTTTGCGTACTACACCACGGGCATGATACATTATGAATAGGATAAATATGTCTTGGATTATTACTGCATTTTTTTAAATATGGATTTGGTTCAGCCTTTGCATATTTAAGAAGAATCCTATTCCATTCTTCCGCAGTGGTTCTATTTTTTGCATTCCTCAAGGCTGTTAACGCTGTATAATTAAATGTCTTTGCAAATGCATCTCTTACCTCCTCGGGTAACATTTCAAACGGAGGAACCCAATCTGGTGCTTCTTTGCCAGATATATTTCTTACATAAACACATTCGCCATTTACAATTGCATCACTGGCATTAACTGAACTACGAGATGATTTCCTTCTACTAATCAGTTTTGCGCCAAATGGATCTGCATTTTTCATCAGTAATCTAAATATATGAATCGCAAGAGAAAAATCATCACTTTCTTTTGAAAACTTACCTTTAGATAAATCTCGAACACTTTGAAGTTCTGGCGCAAGCATTTCTGGTATACCGACTGTACAGGGGAAATGTTCTCGAGTTTTTGGATTAGTAATGTCGAATGAGTCACAATCTATAAGAACTACCTGGCCTTTCTCATTAATATGAATATTTTTCATGTTCATATCGCCAATAACAATCCCATTCAAATGCATATACCATACAATCCAAGATAAATTATAAGCATACTGTACAGAATACTTCCAAGTGTAGTCTGGAAGAAAACGATTTCTATCCGCATCATCTCTGTATACCTGAAAGATTTCATATGGAGCCGTAACGTAAGGCATTACATACCCCACAAATGTATTTCCATCCAAAAGAATATCTTCTGGCCATGCCATTCGCAGAATACCATCAATCTTTGACTTAATAGGCATAGAAATCATAGTTTCTATTTTTCTTCTCATGGTTTCAGGATTACATTTTCCTTCATGAAACACTTTAGCTACTTTGCTAGAATTCGAAGTGATAAGATATACCGATCCTTCTCCACCTGCGCCAATTTTATTACCTAACTGATATTTTATACCTGATCTGCCATATAAAGTATTCATATAATTCCCACTTCCACTCTACCAGTTCATAGAATAAGCTTTGCAATATAAATGATAATAACTATTAACAACGCTACTATCTCCACTTTAATTACTACACCTAATAAATCGTTTACACCGTCAAGAAAATCGTATAAAGGATCTCGGTCATCCTCTTCATAGTCTTCTTCTATATAATCTTCCTCTACATAATCTTCCTCTACATAATTTTCCTTCTGTCTGAGAGAACTGTTATTTTTTTGAGGATGCTTGTTTCGTTTTAATGATATTTCTTGTGGAAATTGGGTTTCAGTTTCACTATTTATCGCTTCCTCACGTTTCACATAACAAGTACTTTTTTTTGCCTTCACATGCTCTTTTGATGTGTCACTCACTGGATATAGTGCCGCTTTTATTTGTGCTGCTCTCTCTTCCGAATATTTATTCCACCTTTCCTGATTAAACACAGGTAAATTTTCTTTTTTTATTTTTTTCTGATTGGTAATTACGACCATCGTAAGATCATCAGTTACTTTAGAACGATACTCTGCCCCACTCAAATAGTCATAATAGAAATCTGCAACCTCTTTAACTTCCGCAACAGTGTTCTGTCCAGGTTGCACAGCCGGCTCAATAAAAGGATAGTAAATTCGATTCCCTTCCTTTTCCCCCCTTACAAACGCATCAAGAACCCCATCTGTTGCCATTACAAATGCAGTAACATTGGTCGATTTTCTTGTCTCCCAATCTAGACTTTGCAGCGGCATCACACTACTTGCTTCTTCACCTTTCTTACGAACCGTCGCAAGATCCATTGTGCCATTATCTAAAATAGCAACAATTCCATCATCTCCAGCATGAGAGAAATAAAGCGTAGAACCATCATATATTGCAATGGTCAATGTTGACTGAAATGAGTACTCTAGCTGTTCCATTTCTTCAGCCTCTTTCACCACCTCCTCATAAGCACACTGCATTGCAGATCTCAGTAAATTACCAATAAAGGCATCATCAAAGCGTTTATTATAATTGGAAAGTTCTTTTTTTAAATATTCAAGAGCTGATCTAGTTGCTGTTGCTGCACCATAATGTGACAACATACAGCTTCCAACCCCATCAGCGATTGCTGCAATAATTATTGGAGAATGGTCAACAACCTCGATAACACATCTATCTTGGCAAGGAAGCCCATTTTTCAAGTGTGATTCTCCCCTCTGAGAAAATCCCCAGTAAGAAACCCCTCCTACAACACCATATACCAGCGGATCCAAAACAGGCTCTGGTGGTAGCTTTACTTCATCTTCATACTCATCTTCATTCTGGGATATGTGATTAGCTCCAGCTGTATCATATTTGTTATCTTTCTCGACACTCATTGTATTATCAACATCGTCTACATTATTATACGAAATTTCTATTTTACCAGATTGTTTATCTTCTGGTTGCTTTTTACCAAAATCAAATAAACCCATTCGTAATAAGCAACTCCTTTCTATTACAATTAAAAAGCTGGTCAAGAACAGCTTTTCTCAACCAGCCAACTTAGTCTAAAATACCTTATTTATAATCCCACAGTAATAATGCTAGGAGTTGGTGGCAAGTTAACTTGACTTGTATTATTAGGATCTGAATTTGAAATAACACTGATACTTGCACTTAACCAAACAAAAGCCTCCTTAAAGTTTTTAGCATCCGCTTTAAGCACAGGCTTCACAGCAGCCTCTGGCGGATAGTATTCTTGAAGCTTACCCGTATCTGCACCGTCACCAATACCCATCGGCATATATGTCACCTTTTTATTTCTAATGGCATCTTGAAGTCTACTCTTTGCCGCATTTTCCATGTTTGTGTCGGTAGGCGCTCCATCAGTAAGAACAAACAGCCAGGGTCTATAGTATGATACACCTTGTGCTCTATAATCCTGTTTTCTTGATTCAATAATATCAAGCCCCATCTGAATCGCTTCATTAAAAGAGGTAAGACCATTTGCGGAAAGAACTGGTGCCTCATAGTCTGCAGCAGGACGAAACCCCATCTCTACTTGAACCGAACTATTGAAAGAGATAACACAAACTTCAGCCCTACCCAACGCAAGAGGATCCTCCTGAATTGCATTACCAAATTCACGAAGTCCTTGGTTAAGTTCGTTGATTGGAGCTCCAGACATTGATCCAGATGTATCCACAAGAAGCACCGCAGGAATATGGCGTTCGCCCTGATTTGTAATTGGTAATGCATCATTTGTAAACTGTACTGGCATATTGTATACCTTCCTTTCATTTATTTAACGTTTTTAATGTTCATGTTTATATATTACTGGATACTTCTACTAAAGTACATTTAAAAGCCACTTAAAGTATCCACTATAACCAAATAGTATTATGACTTAATCGTCTCTTTGCAGATTTTCACAACATTAGATTCCTACTGTAATTATATCTGGCACAGGTGGGAGACGTACATCTTTGTTTCTCAAATGACATTTATCTGTAATCTCATCGATTTCAGTGTCAAATTTATCAATCAACATTAGCAGATACTCGCCAAATTCAGTTGGATCTGTATGTAAATAAGTAACATGTTCAAATGTAACAAACATGTCATTGCCACATAAATTTGGTTCAAAATTACTTTTTAACAAATTATAATTAGATAAATTAAATCTATCTAATTTTTCCGGACTAATATACCATCTATTTTCAGAAAAAATCTTTACTGTTTTCCCTATAATTGAGATACAAATGTTATTGGAATCATATCTTCCCTGTAATGATATAAT
>JAIKVT010000253.1 GCA_024685495.1 Lachnospiraceae bacterium | reverse complement strand
ACGGATGGTACACCGAAATTTATACTGTCGATGTCTAAGAATCTCTTGTTTAACTTTATAGTTAAGCCGGATTTCGTGGCATACGATTGCAGATATTTCTCTAATCCGTCAAGACAGCTTTGTAAGAAATTATACAGAACTCCTTCAGTAGCATGGACAATAAAGAGTCAGAGGGAATTAGACGCAAGAGAAAAGGATTACGACATATTTATTTTTGAAGGATTTACGCCTGTAAAATATTTATAGCCGGAAGTAATGTGCACAAGTAGGCAATAGGGTTTTACATTTATAAGGGGAGTAGCATGTTTTTTAAGGCAAAATGGTTTAAAACATATGGGGTTCCGAAGGAACGCTTCGATAATTATCAGGAAATAATACAGCAGGGCAATGACACCAGCTTAGGGGCGGTTGTTGTTATTTCTGCATTTGTGCTGACAGTTTATACTGCAATAAAGTATTTTTTTAACTGGGAGCTTGAGGGCACTGTTTTCTTTACATTGATAGAGATTCTTATAGCTATAAGCTATTTTACGCTATCAAAGATTACCAAGGGTTATCATTTCATTTTCTTTTACCTGTCGGTGGAAGTGCTGATGGTGTTTGGTGCATACGCTATGTCGATCGGTAAATTGGGAACGATATTCTTATATCCCGCAGTGGTCGTTCTCTTGCCGCTTTTCTATATGCACAATATGGCTGCTAACTGTGCGTTTTTTGGAATAAATTATGCAGTGTTTTTGATACTCGCATATCTTGGCCCGGAGAATTGCCATTATATGAGACAGTATGCCGGAATTGTTGCGTTTTTCACTGTAGTAGGTCTTATAATCCATTATGTATATCAGTCGAATCGTCTGAGGGAGTTAATCAACTATCAGGACAGTATTGAACAAAGAGGGGCGTTGGAGATAACGTCGAGCTTTGATCCTTTGTCTAAACTTTTAAGAAGGCGCGCTTTTGTTAAAATCGTTGAGAATCAGATTAAATTGCGTCCTGAATATAAGTTTATGATGCTTGGAATTATTGATATCGATCATTTCAAGTTGATTAATGACACATACGGACATCAGGTCGGAGATCAGACTATAGCTATGATTGGAAAGGTTTTGGCGGAGGAACTCGATATAGTTTTGTTTGCACCTGAAGATATCAGGCATTTTGAACTTGATTATGAATATGATTACGGTAATATTGCAGGACGTCTCGGTGGAGACGAGTTTGTATTTTTGATTAAATCAGTTATTGATATGAATGACGGAATTCGTCTTATGGAGCGTCTTATTGACAGATTAAATCGTACAACTGTTGAGGGCGTTCAGTCTATACAGGGATCGATTGGTGTTGTTCCTGTTACTACTTACGACCTTACTTTTGATGAATTGTATCATAATGCTGATCTTGCGCTGTATGCTGCAAAGAACGGCGGACGTAACAGATGTATTGTCTATGAAGAAGGTATGACGGACGAAGAAGAGACGAATCGAAGTGGCGTTGATTCTCTTACGATGCTTTTAGATAGCGACAATTTTAAAGAGTGTGCGACAGAGAGAATTAAAGAATCTGATGAAGAGCTTTCTCTTATTCATTTAGATATTGAAAATTTCAAATCCTACAATGCAAAATACGGCTTTGACAAGGGAGATGAGCTGCTTATCAGCGTTGCAAATGCACTTGAGAGAATATTTGAAGACAGTTTAATTGCAAGATTCTCAAGTGATCATTTTGTGGTACTTACTCCAACGGATGATGTCCCGGGAGCAGTTATAGATGTTAAAGCTATTGTTAATGAAAATCTTCCTGAATATGCTAACGTATTAAGAGTTGGCGTATATAAGATAGATAGGGAGAAGCCTGTAGACATCAATCTTGCCTGCGACAATGCGAAGTTGGCATGTGATGTGCTAAGAGGTCGATATGATAAGCTTTTGCAGTATTTTGATGATCAACTCGAGCAACAAAGGGATAAATATCAATATGTAATAGAACACATAGATGAAGCTATAAATGACGGTGATATCAAAGTATATTATCAACCGGTTATAGATGTTAAGACGAGAAAGGCTCACAGCATGGAGGCTTTGGCGCGTTGGGATTCGAAAGAATACGGAATGATGCCGCCGTTTGATTTTATTGAGACATTAGAGAAGACAAGACTTATTCATAAGCTTGATCAATATATGATAGAGCAGGTTTGCAGCGGATATGCTGAGGCAAGGAAGAGCGCTGTAAGAGAAGATTTCGTGGCAGTATCTGTTAATTTGTCTCAGAGAGATTTCGAGATAGTTGATGACATTGTAGGAATGGTCGAGGATACAGTTCAAAAACACAAGATGCCGCGCTATCTGCTTCATATTGAAATTACGGAGTCTACACTTACGGAACAGAAGGAGCATCTGAAAAATGTGTCTAACAGATTTGAAGAATTAGGCTATCAGATTTGGATGGATGATTTCGGTTCGGGATATTCTTCGTTAAATGTACTTAAAGACTTCAGGTTTGATGTAATTAAGTTCGACATGGGATTCCTTCGTGGAAATGTGTTATCTTCGAAAATTATATTAAAACACATGATAGATATGTGCAAAGAGTTGGGGCTTAAGACGTTAATAGAAGGTGTTGAGACGGAAGATCAATTTGAGTTTATTAAAGGCTTGGGCTGTGATTATTGTCAAGGATATCTGTTCAGCAAACCTATTCCGGTCAATGAGATAATTGAATATTTGGAAAATGAGGTAGTTGATGAAGGAGTTTGATAAAGCCTTATCTAATTTAGTACGAGAATTTGCAAATGGCGGAGCAATCCGCCATTTTGTAGAGTTAGAATATAGTGTTAAAGAAATTAAAGCTTCATTAGATTTTCCGATGAGTGTTGACGGAATCGCGGAATTGGTGTGGAAAGAATATATAGATACGAAGGTTATATGCGCTGACGAGGAAAGCATTAATGCAGAATATATAATTAAGACGGATTTCGTTAAAGATTATAATAAATATGGTAAGACATCTTTAAGAAAGGTTACTAAAAAGGTTCCTATCGAACCGAGGAATTATATTACATGTGACTTTGGTAAATTGATCTATAAAGATAAAGACGCATTTTGTAGAAGGATGAATAAACTGCCGGATGCAGAGCGCGAAATGATCGAGAATTTGCCTTGGCCGTTAAGTACCGTGTATGTTGACAGTGACACCAGATTAGGCGAAGCGGTAGCGAAGTTTTACGCTGAGTGATTAAATACATGCTTTGTGTCGGCTCAATTGTAATGCTAACCTGAAGTTTTACGCCGAATAAACGAGGAATTATTGATGACACATTTTACAGAAAAATTATACGACAAAAGTCCATACGACTTTAGCTTTCAGGCTAAGGTACTTGATGTTGTTGAAGATAAAGATAGAACAGCTGTTATATTAGATCGCACGCTTTTTTTCCCCGAAGGTGGGGGACAGGTGTCCGATAAAGGAACGCTCACAATAGGAGATGTCACATATAACGTAGTTGACGTACAAAACAACGAGGGCATAATCTATCATTATGTTGATAATAGTGTTCATGTTGATAACAGTGTTCATGTTGATAACAGTGTTCCCTTGAAAGATTCTAAAGCGCAGGGCGAGATAGATTTTAAATATCGATTTTCTAATATGCAACAGCATAGTGGCGAGCATATTTTCTCGGGATTGGCACGTAAATATTACGACTGTACAAATGTTGGATTTCATTTAAGTGACAGTGAAGTGACGTTCGATTATGATAAGCCTCTAAGCGAAGAGCAGATATATGATTTAGAGACTAAAACAAATGAGGTGATATATCAAAATCGTAAGATTACAGCATTTTATCCAAAAGAAGATGAACTTAAAAATCTCGATTACAGGAGCAAGAAAGAGATAGAGGGAGATGTCAGACTTGTAGAAATACAGGGAGTTGACCTATGTGCCTGTTGTGCTCCGCATGTTGGATACACGGGTGAAATCGGAATTTGCAAGGTTGTGGATTATATAAATTATAAGGGTGGCGTTCGAATCAGCATTTTATGTGGAGAGCGTGCCTTAGAATATTACAGAGAGCTTGATAATATTACAAGGGGTATAAGCAGAAGCTTAAGCGCCGCAAGGCTTGAACTCATTAATGAGGTTACGCGAATAAGTGAGGCCTTAAAGGAGGCTGAGTATAAAAATGTTAATACACAAAAAAGATATCTTGATTTAATTTTTGAATTATTGCCCGTGGTTGAAAGTGATAGTGAAGTTGAAAAGAGTGTTAAAGAGCATGGAATAGTTAAGAATATAACAGTAAACGGCAATGCGGTCATTATAAGTCTTGCTGAGGCGGACGGCAAAGCTGTACGGAATATGGTTAACAAATTAAAAAGCAAATATCCCGATAAATTGACTGGTGTAATAACGGATTCTTCTAAAGGATACGCATTTATAATGGGCAGCGAAAGCTATGATTGCAGAAGGGTTGCCGAAGCCTTGAGAAAACAGCTTGGAGCGAAAGGCGGCGGCAGCGAAAGCATGATACAAGGTAACTTAGATAAGGAATTGACCAAAGAGGATATTGACTTGTTATGTACGAATGCGGGGGAGTTATGAAAAAAATAACTAAAAACGAAAGCGTAAGATATCGATTGTTCAATCATGCATCTAAGGTGACGGAGGGTAAATATTATTGCAGGGCGGTCAACGATCTTATGGATGCCGAGGTTCGATTTTGTGATGATTGTCCGCTTTATGGTGGAAGAAGTATTGATGAGAATAACATCTTTATGCCACAATGCTGTTACTTTGATATTGTGTCCGGGTTCTCTGATTATATGAGTCCTAAGGAGCAAAAGGAGAGGATGTATGGGCTGATAACTGCCGGACTTGCTACACATTTTCCGGAATACCTTGAGGATGATGAGAGGGGACAGAAGTTCAGTATCATAGAGCAGGCAATTATTTATGCGGGAAATGCGCATGTGGGGCGACATCGTAAGGGAACACATATGCCTTATATTGTGCATCCGATGGAGACGATGATGATTACGGCCAAGCTCACTAACGATATTGACACGATTGCCGCTGCGGCACTTCATGATGTTGTTGAGGATACGGAGTATACGTATCAGGATATCAAGCTGGCTTTTGGCGAGAAAATTGCAGATCTTGTTAATGAAGAAAGTGAGGATAAAAGAGAAGGGCAGGATAAAGAACTCACATGGCGAATTCGTAAAGAAGAGACGATTGCCAAGACGAAAAATAAAAGCATGGAAGCGAAAAAAATTATGCTTGCAGATAAATTGTCTAATCTAAGGGCCAGTCGCAGAGATTACAGGGTTACCGGACCTAAGATGTGGGATAAATTCAATATGAAAGATCCGGCGCAGCAGAAATGGTACTATACTTCGGTCTTAGAAGCTTTGTCTGAATTATGTGATACGCCACAATATAAGGAGGCTATGGGAATAATTCGAGAGATATTTGAGGAAGTTGTCTGACTTTTTCTAAATTTTTGGTAAATTTTTAGAAAAATTAAAAATAAGTGTTGATTTTTGCTTATGTTCTTGCTATAATACAATTAGGTAAAGTCTATGGGGATAGTGTCCCCATTTTTAGACATTATTTTATTAAGACATGATTTACAAATCACAGCAAGTCATACTTGCAGTAAGACTAAGGGAAGGGAGGTAGAGTTATGAGTGCTGTTAATATCATTAATGACAATAACATGCAATATAATTCGTACGTTGCTTCCCGGGATGTAAAGCCTGTCAGTGTAGAGATTACCGAGGGTAGTCGAGTAGCACAAGAGAGTAATACATCAGTCAATGAGTATGGCGACGAGTTCGTACGCAGCAGCATTATTAAGACAGAGGACGGCGCGGTATATAGTAAGCCGGTGAACGGTGAAGATAGATCGGCAAGGGTTCCTGCAGAAGAGGAGTTGCCGAAGATAGATTCATTAATTGGCTACACTACAGCGCAGGTACAGCGATTCTACTATGAAGGTCGTATCTCTCGTTATGATTACGATGTTGAGATGGAGCAGAAGAGTGAACTGCTTAAGTCTAATAGCGGAACTAACGATTCTGAGGATGCTCGGGGTATAGTAAGTACGACCGGTGACGTTAAGACAGTTGATGCTCCGGAAGCTACAGCAAGTGAAGTTGCTAAGGCTGAGACAGCTAAGACAGCTGATAAGAAGGCTGACGAGAGCGAAAGACAAGTTAAAGCGGACAATGAAAGGGTATACGATAACAGTCGTTCCGCAAGGGATGAGATTGTAGAGGATGCCAAGAAGAACGCTGAAGTATTGAACGCAGAGATGTCTGTAATTGAGAATGAGCAGCGTGAGGATGAGGAATTTGAAATAATCGAATCCGGAAACGATCCTGTAGCAACATTTAAGTTGGTACAGAATCTTAGTAATCTGGGTTTGGGCGTAGAAGGTGGCACATGGAATATAGCATAGGTAAAGTAGGAAGTGGATTTTCTGAGGTTAAGCCGTTATCATATGGTCTGTCGAATCAATCAGTGACGTCAACATCGTTTGCTGAATCGTTACAGAACGTAGGAGGGGCAGATAGTGTAGGATTAGTGACTCCGACACAATATCCTAACGCAAGAGTGGTTTCTCCTATAGAGAAGGCTCAAGAAAGCATCAAAGTCGCTAAGGCTTTTAATGATGTTGCAGAGGGCTTACAGGGAATAACTAACGGATATAACAATAAGAGTCAGGGGACCGACTACAGCCTGGTAGGTGCTACGGTTGATGTATACGTATAAAGTATGTGATTTGTAATTAATGTAGGGGGCTTCGTGGTAACACGAAGCCCCTTTTTGGGCGAGTACGGGTGTTAATATTTTGCGAATATTGCAATCTAATAACGCTATAATATATAGTAGGCGTAATAGGAATAGTTGAAGATAAGGACCGGTATGGAAATGATTGATATAATGGCCCCATGTCATTTTGGACTTGAGGCCGTGGTAAAAAGAGAGATATACGATTTAGGATATGAGATTGATAAGGTTGAGGATGGTCGAGTGACATTTCAGGGAGATCTTGAAGCTGTTGCTATGGCCAATATTCATCTTAGGAGTGCTGAGAGAATACTCATTAAGATAGGAGAGTTTAAGGCTACAACCTTCGAAGAATTGTTTGATGGGATAAAAAATCTGCCCTGGGAGGACTACATTCCTAAGGAGGGCAGATTTTGGGTGTCTAAGGCTACTTCTGTTAAGAGTAAGCTTTTCTCGACATCAGATATACAATCAATCGCCAAAAAGGCTATTGTTAAGCACTTAGGAGAGATATATAATATAACTTGGTTTGAAGAAGACGGTGAAGATTATCCGATTCGAATCTCTATTATGAAAGATATCGTAACGGTCGGGCTTGATACGACCGGCGCGTCGCTCCACAAGCGCGGATATCGTAAGATTGCAAGCGCCGCGCCTCTGTCTGAGACTATTGCGGCAGGCTTAATTAAGCTTACGCCCTGGCATGCTGACAGAATACTGGTCGATCCGTTTTGCGGAAGCGGCACTATTCTAATCGAAGCGGCCATGATGGCGGCTAACATTGCTCCGGGACTTAGTCGCAGCTTTACGGCCGAGAAGTGGAAGAATCTATATCCCGACAATACCTGGCAGGAGGTTCGCGAGGAAGCAAGGGAACTTATCGATACTGATATAGAGACGGATTTACAGGGATATGATATCGATCCCGATGTAATTAAGATAGCGCACAATAACGCTGAGATTGCGGGTGTGGCTTCACTTATACATTTTCAACAAAGAGATGTCAGCAAATTATCGCATAGCAAGAAGTATGGCTTTATAATAACGAATCCGCCTTATGGTGAGAGGTTGTCAGATAAAGATAAAGTAGGAGAGCTTTATTCAACGCTCGGCGAAGTTTACAGAGGACTAGACGATTGGTCAATGTATGTTATAACAAGCTTTGAGGATGCCAATCGCTACATTGGCAGGAAAGCCGATAAGAACAGAAAGATTTACAACGGTATGATTAAGACCTACTATTACCAATATCTGGGCGCGAAGCCGCCGAAGAGGAAGAGATGAAACACGCTAAACCATATATTGTTTGCGGCATAGTAGTAATATTTGTGCTGCTTTTACAACTTAATACATGGAGTGCATCTTACGGAAGCGTCGAGCAGTTCAGGGGTGCTAATCTCAAGGAAGACATCTTCTATCCGCTTATAGCTAAGAGCATCAATGATGAGAAACGGCTTAATGTGAAGCTTGACGGGGCGCCGATAGTCAATGAATTTGACGAGGTTCACGTGGGCAGGGATAAGAGCATCCTATTGTCCTTCGATTTTGTGAGAGATAAACTCAATTTAAGCACATTTTACATAGATGATGACACAGCGCGGATTATGTACAACGGTACGGAGACGAAGGTTGATCTTATCAGCGATAACAACATAGATTATGTCAAGGCTGACGATGTGTGTCGAATCACGGGTTATTCGTCGAATGCCGATCTTGAGGCGCTTACGGTTGATATTAGCACCAACGGCAAGTCGAGCAAGCTTCCGGGCTCATTTGACCTTAGGAAATACGACAGGGTGTCCGAGGCGATGAATCAGGGCAATGCGTCCACATGCTGGGCCTATGCGAGCATCCTTGCGCTTGAAAGTGCCGTTTTGCCAAGAAAGGCTGAGTACGATGTCGACGCCATGATTAAATTCAACGGCGAGGTGGCTAATAACAATAATGCGGGAGGAGCATTTACCAATGCGCTGGCGTATCTTCTTTCGTGGAACGGGCCTATCAATAAAAATTCAAGCTCGATTTTACTTTCCGGAAATGACGTTGATGAAGTTAAGCATGTGCAGGAAGCGAAGTTTTATAAGCATAGCGATATTAATGATATAAAGTGGGCTGTATACAAATACGGCGGCGTGTCCACGTCGATATTTGCGAATATTTCCAACTCGAATCTCGACAACTCCAATTACTACAATGCGGCGACTAACGGGTATTGTTATAATGGGACAAATGAGCCTAACCACGAGATAACCATTATCGGTTGGGACGACAACTATGATGCGTCCAATTTTGGGGTTAGCGTTAAGGGCAACGGTGCATTTATTTGCCAGAACAGCTGGGGCAAAGGCTTTGGCGAGTCGGGTGTATTCTACGTGTCATATTATGATTCCAATATTGGGGCGCAGGCAGTGGCCTACTCTCGAATTACGGAGCCCGATTATTACAACAACATTTACCAGTGTGATCTGTGTGGCTGGAAGGGCCAGCTAGGCTACGGTCAGAGCAATGCTCTTGCGGCTAATATCTATACGGCCAAGTCCGGAGAATTGCTGCGCGCCGTAGGTCTGTACGCGATTGATAAGGGGGCAAATGTGGATGTATACCTTGTAAGAAACTACAACGGGACCGAAAGCCTTAAGGAGCGTGAGAAGGTGGCAAGTCGAAGCTTTGACACGGCTGGCTATTACACGATTGAGTTAGATAAGCCGGTTGAGCTGCAGTCGGGAGAGCAGTTTGCAATTGTAATAGATATAAGAATACCGAATGCACAGCGACCTGTTGCGATGGAATATAAAGTAAGTGAGAGCGACGTCAATGTCAAAGTCGATGACGGCGAGGGCTACATCAGCAAAGACGGCATGACATGGGAGTCGGTAGAAGATAAGGCTAATGGTAACTTGTGCCTTAAAGCCTATACAAGCAACGTAGGAGAGTAACTCGTTGGAATAATGAAGTCGGTTAATGCTCAAGCGCAACTAAGGAGAATAATGTAGGAAAATTATATGGAAAAAAGAGTTATGAAAATATTCTCCGTCATTCTCGGAGGTATAATGGTCCTTTGCGCGGTGCTCCTTGTGGGGATTGAGGACATTCATTCCAAGTCCGAGGTGCTTGCGAAGGAGATGCATGACGCAAAACAATATAAAGAGACTATTGCCAATCGTATGCAAGACGAGATAGCCAATGCCGAGGAACTTAAGAGCTTTGCGGACAAAGGTCAGATTAGAATAGCGATTCCAAGCGGAGTTAATACGGAGAAAATCCAATTTAACGAAGATGTGATGACAAGATTCTATCAGATTGTCATTCCTAATGCCGGAGAAAATTATTTTGACAGTAATCCGATAATGGGCTCTGTCGGCAATATTGATGACTTCAGTGCGTATACAGATGACGGGGCAGCGTTCTTTGAGATTACGTTAAATGGCATTTATGATACGAAAACAACAGTAGAAAACGGTTTCTTATATCTGGATTTTAGAAATCCGCATGATGTATATGACAGTGTAATCGTAATTGATGCAGGCCACGGTGGCAGGGATGTCGGAGCCGTTGAAGGTAATGTATACGAGAAGAATATAGATCTTGACATCGTAAAGCAGCTTAAGGCGATAATCGATGCGGATCCGTCGATGAAAGCATATTATACAAGGCTTGGTGACACCAATCCGTCCCTTGAAGAGAGAGTTAAACTTGCAAATGACGTAAATGCCGATGTATTCTTAAGCGTTCATAACAATTCCCTTTCGGGATTTGACGCAAGAAAGACAAGCGGTACGCAGGTTCTTTATTATGCAAATGATGCTACGCAGCTGTCTGAGCGATTTGCAACGATTTGTCTTGATACGCTTTGCGCTCAACTTGAAAGCACTAACAGAGGTCTGGTCAACGGTAATGATATTTACATCATCCATAATTCCAAATCTCCGGTTGCGCTTGTGGAGATAGGATTTTTATCTAATCCCGACGATTTGAAGAAGCTGCAGGATTCGGGCTATCAGAGACGATGCGCGCAGGCTTTGTATGATTCCGTTAAGGAAATGATTAATAGTTTTAAGGAGTAGGAAATGAGAATAATATTTGCGACAGGCAACAAGGGCAAAATGAGAGAGATTAGGGAAATCCTAAGCGATGTGGGCTATGAGATTGTCTCTATGAAGGAAGCCGGATTAGAGGCGGATATCGTGGAAGACGGAACGACATTTGAGGAAAATGCGCTTATTAAGGCGCG
>JAIKVT010000208.1 GCA_024685495.1 Lachnospiraceae bacterium | reverse complement strand
TATAGATGTATAATAGTACATATTGTAGTTTTAAAGAATAGAATCACAAGATATGACATTTTACATGGAGGATTTAATCATATGCGAGTGCTTTTATATGATTGGTGTGAATCGCTGAATTATTACTATAAAGTAGATATACGTGATACATTTCAAGAATTGGGTATTGCTTATGATGTATTTCAATTTGATTTTGATCAGGAAGAGATAGAAGAATTACAGAGATTTTTTGATAGTGTAGATGCATCAAACTACGATTTTTGTTTTTCGGTAAATTATTTTCCGGAGATTTCGAGCTGTTGTAATCGCATAAATCTTAAGTATGTGTCTTGGGGATATGATTGTCCGTTTAATGTAGTTGATATTGAGAAGACGTTGGGCAATGCGTGTAATCGTGTATTTTGCTTTGATAGAATACAGGCTCAGCAATATATAGACAAAGGATTTGACACAGTATTTCATCTGCCGCTTGGAGTTAACGCTAAGCGTTACGGAGCGATGTCATTTACGGAAGATATAAGACAGCAATATAAAGCGGATATTTCTTTTGTGGGAAGCTTATATGAAGGACAATATTCTCCTATTGCTGAGATTTGCGATGAGTATAGCAAAGGATATCTCGAAGGAATAATTGAAGCTCAGAGATTATTATATGGAGCATATATTCTTGATGATGTTATAGACGAACAGTTGGTTGATGATATTAATAATCATTTTAAGGAATTACAACGTGACACACAATTTAGGTTGTCCAAAGAACAATTGATACATGTTATAGATCAGGAGATTAGCAGAAGAGAAAGAATAATTATGCTTAATCTATTGGGCAGAAGATATGATACACATCTTTATTCTTTACAGGATTATCAGCAGTTAGGTGGTGTTAAAGTTCATGGCGGCGTAGATTATCTGACGCAGATGCCTGCAGTTTTTAACTCAAGTAAGATTAATCTTAATATCACAGTGAAGGGAATACAATCGGGTGTTCCTCTTAGGGCTATGGATATTATGGCAAGCGGAGGATTCCTCTTGTCTAATTATCAGCCGGAATTACTTGAATATTTTGGATATGATGAACATATGGTTACGTATGAAAGCATGGAAGATGCGATTGCAAAATGTGATTTCTATCTCAAGAATGAAGAACTGCGTCGGAAGATAGCTATGAATGCTCGTGAAAATGTATTAGAGAATCACTCTATGACAGATAGATTTAGGATTATATTGGATGTTATATAGGAGATGGCAATGGCGGATGTAATAGAATATGATGCAATAATAATCACGACACCGAAAGATTATGAGAAGACACTTGATTTACATATGCGAATGGCTGAGTACTTGCCGGTAAGAGATATCTATGTGGTAAGTTCCGAAGGCGTATGCCCAATTCTCGCGGAAGAAGATATTGGTACTTTCAGATACATCGATGAGAATGATATAGTTAAGTTCGACGATGTCTACATTGTTGTTGAGAAGCATCTAAGTACGAAGTATGCCGGGCAGGAGATTTCGAGAGGAATTGTCGGCTGGTATTATCAGCAGATTCTTAAGTTCGAATATCACAGAATCTCCAAGGACAGATATTATCTGACTTGGGATGGTGACACCATTCCGTGTAAGAGTTTTTCAATGTTTGATAAGGACGGCAAGACGCCGTTTCTTGATATGAAGCATGAATATAATGAGGATTATTTTACTACGCTAAGTAAGCTTCTTCCGGGATATGAGAAATGTATGGACAAATCGTTCATCTCTGAACATATGTTGTTCAATAGAGAAATTGTAAAGTCTTTGATAGAAGATATAGAAGCCAATGATCAACTTGAAGGTGACATATGGTGGGAGAAGATGATTCGATGTATACCGCCTGAGAAATATACTGATGGATGTTTCTCAGAGTTTGAGACTTATGGCAATTATGTGTGTAAGAAATATCCTGATAGTTATAATTTGAGGTCTTGGAATTCGTTTAGATATGCTGCGTATTTTTTAGAACCGGCTCGTATGCAATCTAGAGATTGGCGTTGGCTTTCTAAGGATTTCTATGCGCTGTCATTTGAGAAAAACCAAACAATACGAGAGGATTATAAAAATATTTTTGATAATCCCAAATATCAGAAGAAATTATCAGCAAGACAGGTTCTTGAGATATGTCAGGAAGAGATGGAGAGCGGATATAAAGAAGTGTGGGATTAAGG
>JAIKVT010000195.1 GCA_024685495.1 Lachnospiraceae bacterium | reverse complement strand
TGAATTTGCTGATCTTAGAGGCGAGACTATAATTGACAGAATAACCCTTGGCAAAGCCTTAAATGAAGCAAATAAGGGATCTGCATCAAAGGGTTACAATACAGCAGCAATTCCTAATACACCAATTACTGTTGGCGACGTGTTTGACTTCATTCAAAATGATGAAAGTCTTAGTGATGTAAGGAATACTACTTTAATTGAGCCTGTTACAATAGGCGCGGCGCTTAAGATGTTGAAGGATTCTAATAGTAATGTCTTGAATAAAGAGGTTAAATATTATACTACTATTGGTGAAGTATTAGATTCTCTTAAGGAGAGTGGCGATTTAGAAAATTATAAGGGTAAGACTATTGTATATCATACTAATCTGGGTAAGGTCTTAGATAAGGTTGGTAGAGATGAGACTCAGATTCGAGTTGAGAGAGAAGCTACCAAGTCAATGTATAACGCAGATTATGACCCTACTGTTCAGAATGTAGTTATGAATTGGATTCATCTTGGAATATTCATATTACTATTTAGTATTGCATCTATGATTTCATTATTATTCGTAGATAAGGACAAGCGATAAACGATAATAAATATATTTTTTTGAAAAAGATAAGCAATAATGCTTGTCTTTTTTTAACGATATGTTATACTGATAATCAAGTTATCGGTAATTCGATTATCGGACCGTGATTTGAGACATTATGGAGCCATCTGTCCCCGAAGGATTATTCACAACCAATGTAAATCAATCTTATGTAAATGGCGCTGTAATAATAACAGTTAATAATACAATAGGCTACAAATATAATGACATCCTTGTGATGGATGATGAATATAATCTTGTAATTGTTATACGAAGGAAGAAATGAATCAGGAGGAGCAAATATGTCCGTACCGGATAAAAGTATTGATCCGCGACTAATCCAAGCGGCAAAGGAAGAATTTCTACAAAAAGGATTTGAAAAAGCATCACTTACAAACATATGCAAAGCTTCCGGTGTAACTACGGGAGCTCTGTATAAGCGATATAAAGGAAAAGAAGAATTATTCTGTGCACTTGTAGACGATACAGTGCAGAGTATGAAAGATTATGTTGCCGGGATTGAAAGTATAGATTTATCGAAATATACAGACGAGCAACTATATGATTCATTTAGTCTGAGCGTCGGCGGAAATATTGAATGGTTCAAGTCGCTGTATGTACAAAAAGAAGAATTTATACTTCTTATTCGTTGTGCTTCCGGAACCAAGTACGAGAACTTCCACCAAGAGTGGACGAAGCAGATGAACAATATAGATTATAAATTTTACCAAGAAGCAAAGAAAAGGGGATTGGTAACAAAGAATCTCTCTGCGGACGAATATCATGTACTTACATTTAGTATATGGTCATTATTCTACGAACCCTTTTTTCTTGATTTTACTTGGGAACAGCTTGAGAAGTTTTCCGAGACAATATGTCTCTTTATAGACTTACACAGTGCGGTGGGTTTTAGTAAACCGGAATAACATTTATTAAAGGAGAATTTTATTATGAAAAGAAACGTTAATACCACAAGAACAACAAAACTATTGGTAACCATGATAATTTGTGCTTTAGCTGTTACAGCTATTCCATTTACTGCTTTTGCAGGTAACAATGATTATTCAACTGTAGCTGTATACAGAGCATATAATCCTTTTACGGGGGAGCATTTCTATACAACTAATAAGGCTGAATATAATTATTTGACATCATTAGGCTGGCAGGGAGAAGATGTAGCCTCTTATACTTCAACTGTATCTAACGCTCCGTTATTTCGTATGTTGAACCCTAACACCGGCGGTCATCATTATGCCAGATCTGAATCCGAAAGAGATTTTCTTGTTGATAAAGGATGGCAATACGAAGGAATAGCCTTTTATTCATTTGACTTAAATGCTACTCCTGTATATAGATTATATAATCCTAATGCGACAGGTGACAAGGAAGCAGGAGGACATCATTACACAGAAAACGAGGCTGAGGTAGATTATCTTGTATCCTTAGGATGGCAAGATGAAGGAGTTGGCTGGTACGGTGCCTCAAGAGAGAATCCTAATATCGATATACTTAAAAACTATTTGACTATGAATGGGCAGACGGCCGATGATGGCAGCCACTATATCACTTCAACTAATACGGTAAGCGGTAAGACATATAATTATTACATAATATATCATCCAAGAGAAGATGATAATTCTCTAAGTTTTATGATTTACGATGATTCAGAAGGCACTTCTTCTACATGGATAAAGCCACAGCTTACTATGTCAATTAACGAGAATCTTGGTGAATATGCTTATATGTCATACACTTGTACCAGTACAGAATCGTTAGTTCCTTATATTGGCGTTGCTTCAACGATTAAAAAAGACTTAACAAAAGATACAACTATAGATTTTGTCCCAACAGCACAGAAGGATAATGACAAAGTTCAAAAGAGAGGTAACGAGCTGCTTAATTTAGGTATGTCAAATTGGGATACAATGCTTAGTGAAAAACTCGGCTTTGGAATGAATAAATTGGACTTTGAATCATATACCAGATAATCAGAAGTTACAGGGGGGGACGGTTCTTTTGTCAACCACTTCAAATGGTTGACAAAAGGATCGTCCCAATGCCATTAAGTTAAGCTAGATCATTTTTGAAAGTAAGTTCTTACCGAGTCAGTCAAGCAACTAAGAAGGTGAGAGCAATTTGCTCTCGTTTTTTAATTATATGGAGGAAAAAATGTGTAATTATTTGTATAATAAACCTTTTCTTAATCGACAAGAGATTGAGACATACTTACGTTTTTCCTATCTTTTTGCAGATGAGA
>JAIKVT010000155.1 GCA_024685495.1 Lachnospiraceae bacterium | reverse complement strand
GTGAAGCAGGAGAAGAAAAAAAGAGGCTTCATGGGTAAGATAAAAGATGCTGTCGACGATCTTTAGAATAAATGTTGATGTATATTGTAAATGTGTTATCATTTAGTATATCAATGTTTGGGAGGTAATATATATGGATATGATACAAGCCATGAAAGAAAGACACATGGTTAGAAAGTATACTGAAGAGAAAATACCTAAAGATTTAGTTGACAAATTGAATGCCAGAATTAAGATGAATAACGATAAGCATGGTTTATCTATCAAATTAGTTCTTAATGACGGCGATGCATTATCTGATGAAGTTAATCTTGTATTATCGAAGAATGTTAATAATTTCTTTGTTATGGCTGGTCGTCCAGGTGATGATGAAAAATGCGGATACGCCGGAGCCGATCTTATGATTTATGCTCAAAGTATCGGACTTAATACCTGGTGGGTAGGCGGTCAATACAATCATAAAAGAGCGCAAAAAGAAGCTGAGGGAGCTGTTCCTGTAGGAATTATTGCAGTTGGTTTTGGAGAGACACAGGGTCGACCTCATGACAGTAAGAGCGCTTCAGAGGTTAGTTCGTATGAAGGCACTGCACCTAAATGGTTTGAAGATGGTATAGAGGCTGCGCTTCTTGCACCGACTGCCAAGGCTGCACAAGCATTTACCATAGAAGGTCAGGGAACAAGGGTGCACATCAATTGTGATAACGGAGTATTCTCTGCCGTTGATACCGGTATTATCAGATATCACTTTGAACTTGGTGCTAACGGCGCAAGTTTTGAGTGGATTTAAGTTGATTTTTTTAAGAAATGTATGGATTATAAAAAGGTGTTTGCTATTTAAGCAAGCACCTTTCTTTATGAAGTGTATTAAAAATTGTTATTTTGTTCTTTCTTTTCTTTAATCTTTTTGGCAATTTCAATTCCGCAAAAAAGTAGGATGGGAACAATTAATGTTGCGGCAATTGACAGTCCTAAATAGAACATGAGATTAGGTCCGCCGATTAAGGCGACTATAAGTGTTGTGGCATACATGCCGACTAAAAGTATAATTGCTATTATTGCAAGGATTCTTTTTATATTCATTATGATTTCCTTTATTATTTCTTATTAACAGTTAGTTGTTCGATTCATATATCAGTTAGTTGTTCGATTCATATATCAGTTAGTTCTTCGATTCATATATCAGTTAGCATTATAACAGATAAATACAGACAATAATACCGTATTTTATTTAAATTTATTCGGGGTTGTGGTATTATTACACATATATTTTTTGAAGGAGATTATAATTATGACATTATTAGAGACATGGAGAAATGTGGCTTATGAGAGCCAACAGGATGAGATGAGCGCTCAAAGCTTTTGGCAACAATATTTTGAACAGGAAAAGAGCGTATATGAGAAGCTTCTTGCTAATCCTGATGAAGTTGTAACAGGAACCGTAGCTGAACTTGCCAAGCAATACGATATGGAGACATTGACATTTGTCGGATTCTTAGATGGAATCAACGACAGTCTTGTTAAGCCTAATCCGATTGAGACAATGGAAGAAGATACTGAGGTCGCACTTGATTTCGATAACGAGAAATTATTCAGAAATATGGTTGATGCTAAGGCTGATTGGTTATATACTTTGCCTGAGTGGGATAAGATCTTTGATGCTGACAAGAGAAAATCTCTTACATTAGAGCAAAAGCGCAGCCACACATTTGTAGCTGATAAGAAGGTTGGCCGCAACGATCCGTGTCCTTGTGGAAGCGGCAAAAAATATAAGCATTGCTGCGGAAGATAATTTGATTTATAGGGAGTAAACATTCTTAATATAATATTGCGTAAGATAAATTCAGAACCTCTGCATAGATATGTAGAGGTTCTGTTTTATTTTATAGCAATAAATAATGACGTAAATTCCTATAATATGTTATAATAGTGTGTCGGATATAAATTCAAAGTGTTTTGTATTTGTTTTAATCCCGGAGGTTTTATATGAACTATAAAAGAATGGGTAAAAAAAGTATAGTAGTTGTTATAAGTACTGTTCTTGTTATGTGTTTAATGTTTGGTATATTTATTTCTGCTAATGCTGATGATGGACAAAAAAAGAATTCTGAACCTATATCTTTGAAAATAGGAGAAATTTATAATTTTTATGAATTTTTACTTTACATAGGTTATGTGAATGAGGGTCTCACATTTTTCAGTAGTAACCCAAACGTTGCAAAAGTTGATAGTGATGGAATTGTTACAGCATTAAGTGAAGGAAGTGCTACAATTACTGCTAAAAGAAACGATGTTTATTTGCAGGATTCATGTTTGGTTACAGTTAATACTTCTGATCCTCAAATAGATGATATTAATGATGTCAACCCTACTGGCATCACTATGACTTTGATTGATAAAGATGGTACAGTATCATTTTTAATATATGACCGCTTAATTGATGGAGGTTTGTATATAGACGGAAATGAAATATCGAATTGTTTGTATACTGTAGTGACCAGTTCTGATGGTCGTGACTATATTATTCTATCTAAAGAATTGGTAAAAACATTAAGTGATGATAAAGTTCATGCTGTTAAGATTTTGATTAATGATGTTATATTTCGGGAGTTTAGGACAAGGTTTTTAAGTCCGCCCAAAGTTTCGTCCGGTGCTACAGGTCAAACGACAGATACAACAACAACATATACAACTACAACGGCTGGTACAGCCGCAACGACAGATACAACTACATCGGCTGGTACAGCCACAACAACAGATACAACTACAACGGCTGCTGCAACTACAACAGCCGATGCAACATCAACAGTTAATACAACATCAACAGGTAATACAACTTTAACAAACGATTCGAATAATACCACTAAGGTTTCTGCTGCTAAGACAAAAGATGATATACCGGCTATTCTTGTGGTTATGGCAATACTTAGTGTTACTACAATCGGATTAACAATTTACAGACATAAGAATTAATTCATTTACTTATTATTTTATTTATGAAAAGAGGAATACAAAATGATTATTACTTTAAAAGACGGATCAAAAAAAGAATATGAAGGAAAAATGACAGGCCTTGATATTGCAACAGATATCAGTGAAGGCCTTGCAAGAAATGCTTGTGCAATAGAAGTTAACGGAGAGGTTAAAGATTTAAGGACTGAAATCGACTTTGATTGTGAACTTAACATTTTAACAGCCAAAGATAAAGAAGGATTAAGTGCTCTTCGCCATACCTGTTCACATATTATGGCTGAGGCAGTTAAGAAGATAAGACCTGATGCAAAGCTTGCTATCGGGCCTTCAATCGATGACGGATTTTATTATGATTTTGATACAGAGCCTTTCTCAAGAGAAGATTTAGACCAGATTGAAGCTGAGATGAAGAAGATTATTAAGTCTAAGCCTAAGTTCGAGAGATTTGAACTTGAGAGAGCCGAAGCTGTTAAGTTCATGCAAGACAGGGATGAGCCGTATAAGGTGGAACTTATTAATGATTTGCCGAAAGATGCTACGATTTCATTTTACCGTCAGGGTGAAGATGATTTTGTTGATTTATGTGCAGGTCCGCATATTGTTAATACCAAACTTATCAAAGCATTTAAATTATTATCATCTTCCGGTGCTTATTGGAGAGGTGATGAACATAATAAGATGCTCGCCCGTATATATGGTACAGCTTATTCTAGCAAAGACGAATTGAAAGCACATTTAGATCATCTTGAGGATATTAAGAAGAGAGATCATAACAAGCTTGGTCGTGATATGCAACTATTTACAACTGTT
>JAIKVT010000094.1 GCA_024685495.1 Lachnospiraceae bacterium | reverse complement strand
ACAGAGCCACATATTCCGGCGATCCGATGGCATAGAAAATAAGACTTGCGATAAGAAGAACCGCTTCCCCGATCCTGCTGTTTACAGTGTTCAGGAAATAGTATGCCGCAAGGACTATCGGCAAGAACAAAAACAAAAATGACAAACTTGTAATTGACATCGCATTAAATCACCCCTAACGACTCAATGTATTTCCTGACCCCTAATTCTGTACTCAGATCAAAGATATCGTGCATACGTGTAAAATACTCCGTTATCTCTTCATGTGTTATAACTTCCTCACAACGTTCCTTCTGTCCATACCCTGCATGAGCTTTCTTCCACGGATCCTCGGCATGGCTGAAATCTTTGAGAGTAACACCATTATAAATCGCAAACTGATTAAGGACGAAATCAATAACCTTTCTGTATCTTTCATCCAATTCTCCGGAAAGATCAATTTCATCCACTTGAATCAAGGCACTCCCAAAAGATTTGTATTTATCGTATATTTCAGGATACACAGGTCCATACATCCAAGCCTCACAACGATTATCAAATATCCTTACCTGTAACAAGATCTGGCAAAAAGCCTCAATATAATAAAGCAATTTCTGCAAAGACATATTGGTGATCTCATATTTGGAGTTAAGGACATAAAGCGCAATAGTCTCTATCGCGGAATCATGTGAATTGATCGATCTGTAATAATCCAGCTTGGCCCCTATTCTTTTAGCTGCATGGTCATTTAAGCAGTTCCTGTTTTCATCATAAAATCTTTGCATATATTCGTAGCTTACAAGCAAACGCCTTAGCATTGCCGAATATCGCCTATTAGGTAATTGTCCTTTCAGATAATTTTCTATTGTATGTTCGCCCCAGCCCAAAACCCTTGAAAGAGGGCGCTTCTCCACGTCATATTTGGTCAGAACGTCTCTTATTTCCTCTACAAGAATATAATCATTCTCTTCGCGAAACTTTATATCAAATTCCCGTTCATTATAGTCTTCCAGTCCTGGCACCATAACTCTGTTCCCGCATTTGTTACATATGGCCACACGCTTATTAAACGAGCATTCTACGCCATTCCAAACTCTTTGAACTTTCTCAACACTAAAAGCATATGACTGCAGGTTTCTGCACTCTGCACACAAAACCTTTTCAGGATATTTCTCCATTTCCCTTCCACCTCTGAACAGATAAGTAACTGATAGATTATTATAGTTTAGTCTTTAATCATGAAAAGAAATAACGATCAAAACGCTATTTGGTTTTGTCCATGTCATTTTGATGTATAGCTCGACCGGCCGATTTGGTGCATCTTCTTCCCCGCGCGGAATAAGATTAGTTTTGTATCGAAAGAAATGAATAATATCATTGGGATAATCAGCGTTGTTGCCATATTCCCATCTAATATAATCGTTAACTGTCAACTTCTTTAATATATCAATACGATCCCTCTCTGAAAGAATATAATTCTCAAGAAGCGCCTCGTTCTTATCTCTTGCTTTAATTGTATAATCAATCCCGTAAATACCGACACTTAAACATTGTTGTAAACGCTGAATTATGTCGCTTGGGCCATAACCATCCGGATCAATTGATATATTTCCCATCCATATTAACTCTCCTCATATTTCATAAGATGAATATACCAAAAAGGTACACTTTTGTCAATATGCGTACTTTTAAATCAAATTTTTTTATCCTGTATCTCCGTACCTATATTCCTTAATCTGAAACGTATTCATCAAAGATATCTCTTATTTCCTCTCGTCTGATCACTCCGCCTTATTTCCCATCTGCCGAAAAATCATTCACCGCCGCACTCACCATTAATCATAGATGTATATCCTATATCAAGATCATTTCCTCTTCAACATCGGAAGTCTTCCCTTGATTTATCTCAGTTTCTATGATATCATTTGACCAGGAAGGCCAGAATGGTCATCTTGGCCAAGTTGGTTGCGGGAGGTTGATCATGTTACAAGTTAATGTTCTTGAAGCAAAAACAGATCTTTCAAAACTGATCCGTCTGATCGAATCAAACCGTGAGGATGAGATCCGCGTTGCGCGAAACGGAAAACCCGTTGTTAAGATCA
>JAIKVT010000078.1 GCA_024685495.1 Lachnospiraceae bacterium | reverse complement strand
GAAGGAGCCTTTCTTATGCTTCGATGTCAATTACAAGGCCGGACTTGAATTCCACGGTGAAGTGGTCTGCAAAGACGGTGATCTTCTCGATGAGCTTTTTTACCAGAGCTTCGTCGAACTCTGTGATATCTGTTTTCTGCTTGGCGATAAAATCCTGTAGCTCTTTGATCCGGTTCATGGTCTCTTCCCGGTGGTGGCTGTCAACCTCGGACTGTTCCTTCTGCTCCCGGAGTCGGAGGATTTCGTCAGCGATGGCATCGTAGTCCTGCTTGTTGTTTGCCTTTTTTATGAGTTCTTTTTGTAGTTCCTCCAATCTTGCCTGAATGCCGTCCGGTGAGAGGGTATCGGCGCTGACTACTGCCTTGGCGATATTGGTCTGCAACTGTTTTAGGAAGGTGCTGCGTTCCGTCAGGATAAGAGAGTTCTTGTAAGACATGAATAATGGTAATGGTGTTGTATTTGAAGAAGGAGGCTTAGTTGTCCGTGAGTAATGATATAAAAGCAATTGAAACAGAATATGACGGACACCGATTTCGTAGTCGACTTGAAGCTCGCTGGGCAGTCTTTTTCAATGCAGTCGGTCTAACTTACGAATATGAAATCAAAGGATTCGAAATGGATGGAACCAGATATCTTCCGGACTTTTATATTCCAAACTTAAATAGGTGGTTTGAAATCAAGGGCAAACCGTTGAGCTTGGGCGAAATAAAAAAGTGTGAAGAATTCTGTCGTAGGCTTGATAATGAGAACATCAAGTTTTCAGTCCTTATTGGATCACCGAACTTATGCGCCGTTCGTATTGGAGATTTTTCTGGAATTTTGGAGTATGTATGGGAATGGCCTTCAGAAAAGTATCCAGATAATTATCGCATTCAGGCACCTAAAGAACTCATTGAAGAAGAATACTATTCTCGGTTTATGAAGGGGTTATGGGTTGTTCCAGATAGGACAGAAGAGGAAGTCGCTGTTGCTGCTATTGCAGCAGGAAAAGCAAGATTTGAATTTGGCGAAAAACCAGATGTATAAAATCTCTAAGGTCGAGTGGATGGGATTTCGGACTTGTTCCCTCAGAGCGTAGTCTTGAGACGGTCGGCAAATTTGCCCGGTTCCATATTATAAGTAGGGACAACCACATCGACCTGTTTCCGCATACGAACGTGGTCGAAAAATGGCTATTTTGAGGTCAAAAAAGTCTTTGATATATTCCCGCGAACGAACGGCTCAATCCGGCGGACTTTTGACATCAATCTGGAGCAATCGAGCCATGTGGAGACTGTCGTTTTGTTGAGCAAACAAAGAAAGCCGGATGCATTTTTGGACATTGAGATTACAGCAGAAGAATATGAGAAACTGATAAAAGAAGAATAAAGAAAGAGAAGACCGGCAAATGTAACTATATGGTAGTCAGTTGGAACATCAGTAGAGTTAACATATCTCTCCCTTACAGCCTTAATAACATAGGACTGTAATTCCCCATCTTCATAATATTGAGTAAAAGAATTCCCATAATATAGGTGTAAACAAAAACGCCTATGTTATGGGATTTTTATGCTAGAAAGGGGAGCGAGTTATGGTTATTAATCCAATTATTTATGAATCATCAGGAAAGAGCATGGACATTTTTAGTAAAAATCTTGAAAGCAGAATCATTCATCTGGTTGGGGAGATAAATGATGAGATGTCTGCGCTAATAACAGCACAGCTTCTGCAACTTGATTCTGAAAACAATGAAGATATTTATATTTACATTAATAGTCCGGGTGGATCTGTGAGTGCCGGTCTTGCGATACTTGACACAATGAATTATGTAAAGTCAGATGTTGCAACTATATGTATAGGACGAGCAGCTAGTATGGGAGCAGTCCTTTTGTCAAATGGAGCGAAAGGAAAGAGGTGCATATTGCCACATTCAGAAGTTATGATTCATCAGCCGTCCGGTGGCTATGAAGGTCAAGTGTCTGAGATACTGATTGCATCCGAACACATCCGTGAATGTAAAAAGGTTCTTAATAAGATATTATCCGATAATTGCGGCAAACCTATTAAGCAGGTTGAAAAAGACACAGACAGAGATTATTGGATGAAGGCTAATGATGCTGTTAAGTATGGAATAGTAGATAAAATAATTTGACAATTACTTAGAATGTTAAATGAAGGAGGAAACATATGGAGATAATTAAAAATGTGATACCGTCAACAGAATTTAATATTACGATTGTAGAATTAGATGTAGACAAAGGCGAGGCACCATTAAAAGAGATTAGTGATGCTAATGCTGATGATGATGCAGTCATCTATATGACACATGGAAGTGTAGAAGATCAGAATAAGATTGTCCTTCCGTTATATGGTGTTGCTACTGACAATAATTTTATAAATATTGATAAAAAGGATGTGCGTAGAATGTTTGACACATCCGGTTATTGTTATATGGCAATAGGAGTTGGTACAAAAGAAAAAGATTATTCAGATGGAATCGAGAAAGCAACGGATGATCCTCTTGTAAAGACATATTTACAGAAGGGTAAGGATGTTATAGTAAGCTTGACGATTCCAGGAGATGCATCTTTATTGATGATGGATGATGCAATTGGTTGTGTTACTGAATATGCCTCAGAGGATTCGGAAATATTTGTGCAAGTAAATAATGATGCAACATTAAAAGATGAAGCAATAATTGCAATCATAGTGATAGGAATAGAGGAGTAAAAGATAAACGCCTATGTTATGGGATTTTTGATGAGAGGAGATAAGCCGTATGAGATACTATAATTTGTTAATCAAGACAGAGATTGAAATTTTTTCTGAAGCAGTAAATGAAACTTGTAAAAGGTACGGTTATGAGAACTATCAGAATCGTGTTAATAGTTATACATTTCAGACATTTGCAAATGATATAAACACTATATTTTATAGGGAAGACAAACATATTATATATGCAATTTTTTCATATAATGAGAAAAAATATAGTTTTGATAAGGCATATGATTATATTATTGATAGGATAGAAGCTATATCAAAAACGGCGAAGCTTTATTGTAAGACAAAAGAGATAACTATGTATGATTATTATAATTGTGTTAATGAAGCGGCTAGGAGAAGTTACACCTTTGGTACTCGGCTTCAAAATGCTAAGGCGGCAAACCTGGAAATGTTTGAATATGATGGAGTCGGATTCAAGGTTAAATATGAATGGATAGTCAACTTTCGAGAAAGTATAATTGATACAAAAAAGAAGATTGACTATTCAATGCTTAGTGAATCATTTAAGAAAGAACTTGATAATATTGAAAGCCATAGGAATGAAGACGGAAATGTAGGCAATATGGTTCACTACGTAATATCAACGAGAAGTGTAGAAGCAGCAAGTAATATGACCGAAACACTAGTCCAGAAGCTTATAGAAGCAAATAGAATTAGCAGCCTTCGAATGGGAATAATTAGTCAGATGAGACCTGATGCTTATAAGTATAGTTACCTTGAAAGTATTATAGAGAATAATTATGGTGGTGCAGTAGTGATTGACTTGTCTGAGAAATTCGGACATGACTCTTTAGAGTATGAGCTTTTATCAAAATACATAGAAAAGCTCGTAAAAAAGCATCGAAAGGATTGTCTCTTTGTATTTACTTACAATATGGATAAGCCCGGTTTTGCATATAGACTTCTTCCTAACATTAAGAAATATGTTATACCTGTAATGCTAAGAGAAGGAACAGGTGACAGGAAGTCGGCAACAAAATATATGAAGAACTTGATTGAGAAATCTGAGTATTCCGAGTATGCTAATCAAGCGAAAGAATTCATGATGGAATTTTCCGGTGAAAAGTTCACGCAGACTGATGTTATGGAAGCGTATGAGAAATTCGAGCCTTGGTGTCTTAACAAGAACATTTACAGTGCTTATGATTATAATATTGATGATGACTTTATGCTAGATAGAGATGAAAATGTAGAGTCTTCGGAGGAAAGACTTGAAACACTTATTGGTCTTGAAAAAGTTAAAGAACACATCGGGAAAATAGTTTTGTCTGATATTGCAGAAAAGGAAAGACGAAATAGAGTGGGAAGTAGCTATCAATCTAATTGTATGCATATGATATTTGCAGGAAATCCCGGAAGCGCCAAGACTACAGTTGCAAGACTTTTCGCAGGAATAACCAAGGAAAAGGGGATTCTGAAAAGCGGAGCATTTGTATCATGCGGAGGAATGGATCTGGACGGATTAGGTTGTGTCGAAAGAATAAGAGATTCTTTTAAGTCAGCAAAAGGTGGAGTACTATTTATAGATGAAGCATATTCATTACAATCAGATACGGCTACAACTGTTCTTATTCAGGAAATGGAAGAGCATAGGGATGAAGTAATTGTCGTTCTTGCCGGATATAACGAAAGGATGAAGGAATTTGTTAAGCAAAATGAGGGACTAAAAAGTCGTATTCCACATTGGGTAGATTTCCCTGATTATAATGCTGATGAGTTGACAGATATATTCAAGCTTATGGTTAAGGATAAGGGATTCACTGCGACTGAATCGGCAATAAAGGAAGCAAGGTATATCTTTGAGAAAGCACAGCATATAGATGACTTCGGAAATGGAAGATATGTAAGAAACATTCTTGAAGAAGCGATTATGAATCAATCCGTTAGAGTTCTCGCAGAAAAAGGTGACGCGAGCGAGATTAAGAAGAAAGAGTTATTCATGCTTACAAAGGATGATATAAGAAATCTTGATGAGGCAAGAAAAGAAGTTTCAGACCCTAAGAAGGAATTAAAGGATATGGTAGGTCTTACATCCGCGAAGGAGGTTATCCATAAAGCGATAGCTAATCTTAAGCTTAAGAAGATATGTGTGGAAAGAGGACTACCTAAAGAAGATGCATCTTATCACATGGTATTTACAGGTAATCCAGGCACAGCAAAGACTAGTGTTGCAAGATTATTTGCAGAAATACTTAAGGAAGAAGGTGTCCTTCCAACCGGCAACTTTGTCGAAGTTGGTAGAGCTGATCTTATCGGTCAAGCTGTCGGTCATACAGCACCACTTGTAAGAAAGAGATTCAAAGAAGCAAAGGGTGGCGTGTTGTTTATCGATGAAGCGTATTCACTTTGTGATGGATGGAATAACAGCTACGGTGATGAAGCGATTAATACAATTGTCCAAGAGATGGAGAATCACAGAGATGATGTAATAGTAATATTCGCAGGCTATCCTAAGCCTATGAAAGAATTTCTCGATAGGAATCCGGGAATGTCATCTCGAATAGCATTTCACGTGAACTTCGAAGATTATACAACGGACGAACTCTGTGATATCGCAAGGCTTATGGTTGATAAGAAGAACATGACTATCACTGATTCTGCAATGGCAAAGATTCGTGAAAATGTTGAAGCAGCGCGAAAGAATAATGACTTCGGCAATGGTCGTTATGTAAGAAAGCTTCTAGAAGAAGCAGAGATGAATATTGCAGAGAGGGTATACAAGCTAAAGAAATCTGACATCACTACGGAAATGATTACAATTATTGAGGAATGTGATGTGCCGGAGTATGATGAAGATCAAAATGCTAATAATAAGAAGCTTGGATTCTGCGCGTAGAAGTTTAGAATTAATCTAATACAGGAAAGTTCTGTTTAATAATATAGGGGAAAGTGTGGTACAATATTAGCAAATCCTCATAATCTTGAAGATATCCAACTCCATAATATATATGTAACGAGTAACATCTATGTTATGGGGTATTCTATGGTAACGTATGAAGATATCGTTAAAGTAGTTGACGACATATACGGCAGGAATAAAAAGTGGGAAGCAACGATTAATAGCTACATAGACCAGAGTGGTGAAGAATATACTTATATTACAATATATGGTACGCACGGACTGATACTTAGAATGGGAAAATATATACAGTATTTCGGATCACACTTATGTTTATATAGCAGACCTATAATAAGAATTGCGGTAAATGTTAAGAGCGGAACTTTTTATGAAACTATCGGGAGATACAGATACCCTCTTATGATTACCAGGTGTATTGATTGGAGAATCCGTAATGATAGAAACTTTAGAGAACTATTCCTGCATATATTCTTACTATACAAAGAACAACTTCCGATATTTGATGAATTAGTGATGTCTTTGCAAAAGGATCGTTTTATAGGACTAGATGTCTATATCAATCAAATTGCTGCAGCGCAGGATAAAAACGATTTGTTTAAAAATGTAATTAGTTCAAAACTACCACTTGATTATAATGAAATATCTATATTAGACGGTCTACTTATAAGCTCTATGGAAGAGCATATAAAGGAAGAAGAATATAGCATATTTGCAAAGGTTGTTAGGACAGACGAAGCCACAAATATTCTTATGCAAGCAAAGGAATCAATGCAGTCAGATTATCGGGTTTGGAATAAATCATATATCTACGGCGCAACGTCATGTATGGTTACGTGGCTGTGTAAACAGCATTATGAGAATAAGGGAATAACACAAGATCATGATTTGATTAATGAGTATTATAATTTGCTCTGGGAAGAGGGAATTGAAAATGTGTCGTTTATGTTCACATGTGAAGAACAACTACGACAGGGCATTGATGAACTAATTAGTAGTCATAATACAAGAAGACTTCAATTTGTATTAGAGGATTATAAGAACTA
>JAIKVT010000024.1 GCA_024685495.1 Lachnospiraceae bacterium | reverse complement strand
TATGACTGATTATGGTTATATGATACCACCATTTGTTAATATTCTTACTAGCACATTCTATTTTATTATAACATCAGGCTCTTTCTGGGGGCTTGCTAGATATCTACATTCTATTATCAAAGGCAGATTCTCGAATTTCTACATGAATTTCATCAATGTTCTTGCTATTTTGTACAGCATTTTCATGCTTATTAATATATACACCGGCTGGGTATTTACATTTAATGAAAATGGAGAGTATCTTCATGGCCCGTATTATGCAACTATATTTATATTCCAGGCATTGTGTCATATATTATCAATAACACTTCTTATATCTGATAGAAAAAAACTTGAGAAACGCCAGCTTGCGTCTATTTGGCTATTCATGATATTTATACTTGCTGGTTACATATTGCAGGTTGTTTTCTTCCAGAAGACTCTTATAGTATTCTATATGTTCTCACTTGCAGCTATGACTTCATTATTCGTAATAGAGACACCAGATTATCTTAAACTTTCTGAAGCTCTAAAAGAGGTAGAAGAACAAAAAAGACGTGCTGATTTTGCCAACAAAGCCAAGTCTGAATTCTTAGCTAAGATGTCCCATGAGATTCGTACACCTATTAATGCTGTAATAGGTATGGATGAAATGATACTTCGTGATTCCAAAGAAAAAGAGATTAAGGGTTATGCATTTGACATAAAAAATGCTGCAGAAGCCCTTCTTTCGACAATTAACGACATTCTAGATTTATCTAAAGTGGAATCCGGCAAAATGGAAATTGTTCCAGTTGAATATGATGTATCATCCATGCTTCATGATGTATCTAATATGATTGAATTTCGAGCTAAGGAGAAAGGATTAAATTTTATAGTAGATATTGATAAAGATATTCCTTCTCGGCTATATGGGGATGATATTAGAATTAGACAAATTATGGTGAATCTTCTTACCAACGCAGTAAAATACACAGACAAAGGTAGTGTAACATATAAAGTATCTGCGAATACAGATGGTAGTAAGTCACTTCTTCATATAAGTGTTAAAGATACTGGAATGGGTATAAAAGAAGAAGACTTAGGAAAACTCTTCGAACAGTACCAAAGACTTGATATTGACAAAAACAGGAACATTGAGGGTACTGGACTTGGAATGAGCATAACATTGCAGCTTCTTAAGCTCATGGATTCAGAGCTCCAAGTAAAAAGTGTATATGGAGAAGGCTCTGAATTCTATTTCGATATTAGTCAGGAAGTAAGAGATATTACGCCAATAGGAAGTCTTCAAGAAAGAATCAAAGAACAAAGCAGCACATATGACTATGGTGTATCTTTTATTGCACCTAATGCCAAAGTACTTCTTGTTGATGATAATTATATGAACAGGAAAGTAGCGCGTTCCCTTCTTCGTGATACTAGAATAAGAATTGACGAAGCCGCTGGTGGTTATGAATGTCTAGAATGTGTGAAAGAAACACATTATGATGTGATATTACTTGACCATATGATGCCTGATCTTGATGGAATTAAGACTCTTCGCATTATGCGGGAGAATAATATGTATAAATGCGAAAATACACCTGTAGTTGTACTTACAGCCAATATGGTAGCCGGTGCTAAAGAAATGTATGAAAAGGAAGGTTTTGATAGCTTTCTTGGAAAACCTATAAGACCAGAGCGGTTAGAGGAAATGCTAAAAGAATTACTTCCAGATGATTTGATAGAAGATGTAGTTATAAATAGTAATAATGACACTATAAATGATGTATACGATTACAATTCTTCCAAATCAAGTGAAGATAATTATACACTTCCTGAAGTAGAAGGTATTAATATTGAAAATGCCATAAGACATCTTGGAAATAAGGATTTGATTATAGAGACGATAAAAAATTTCATTCATCAATCACCTAAGGACTCTTCTAAACTTAATTCATATTATGAGGCATTAAAAGATATTGAGGATAACAAAGACTTAATGAGACAATATCAGATTCTTGTTCATAGTATGAAAAATAGTGCTGCTATGATTGGAGCTGTAACTATATCAGAACTTGCTAAAGTACTTGAATATTCTGTAAGGGATAAACGATTAGACATAATTAATCGAATGCACACAGTCTATATTGAAGAATTAAATAATCTGGTAGAAAGACTTAAGAATGCTTATTCCAGTTTAGAAAAAAATGATAAAGAGCAAACAAATGATTTGAATTTCAAGGTAATAACAAATAAGAAAAGTGTACTTGTAGTTGATGATAGTTCTTCAATGCTTAGTGCAATTAAAGGGCTTCTTAAAGATAAATACAAGGTTACTATTGTAACAAGCGGTTCACAGGCAATACGATTCTTAGAAAAGAAAAAGCCTGATATAATTCTTCTAGATTATTTAATGCCAGAAATGGATGGAATAATGACACTAAAAGAGATAAGAAAAATTCCTAAGTGTATTAACGTTCCTATACTTTTCTTAACAGGAGCTGATGATACTTCCATTAATAACTTATCTGAGCTTGATGTAAATGGTGTAGTAAAGAAACCGCCTGTATTAGAAGATTTATTAGAGAAAATAGAGATAAATATAAAGGAGTAAAACCATATGTCTTTTAGATTAAAAATACTTGTGACAGGTAAAAATAAAAGAATCGTCAAAGATATCTGTGAGCATTGTGAAGATGACAGAGGTTATATTACAACAAAATGTCGTCCTGAAAGAGAGCCGATATTTGATATTATTTATTCTGAAATGCCTAATGTAGTAATTATATGTATGAATGACGAAACTTCATTTGAAATAAAAACATACAATATTCTTTTCGAAGCAATAAAAAGTGGTGCAATGTCCCTTTTTGTAATTGCTAATGAAGAAGATAAAAGAATGTTTTCTAAGTATTCTGAAATCAGCAAATTATATTTCTTATCCAGACCTGTTTCTTTATTTACACTATATGAGAAACTTATATACATAGAAACTGAATTAAAAGAAATGAAGAAAGACAGTTCAGCATTTATTGAAGAATATGTAAATCCTAACGCAGATAGAAAACATCCCAGAAGAAGAATACTAGTTGTAGATGATGACACACAACAACTTATGCAAATAAAGGATTTATTAGAAGAATTCTATGATGTTACAGTTGTAAAATCAGGTCAGTCAGCTTTGAAATTTTTCAAAAAAAGAACGGCAGACTTAATTCTTCTAGATTATCTAATGCCAGAAATGGATGGACCTGAGGTTCTTAAAGCATTAAGAGACAATGAAGAGACTTCTGATATACCTATAATTTTCTTGACTGGTGTCACAGAAAAAATGACTGTTATAGAGACATTAACTAAACTTATGCCACAAGGATATGTAGTTAAACCTGCAAAAAAGAGCGAACTTGTTGCTAAGATTATAGATGTACTTGGTTAGGAGGCATTATGGAATATGATTTGAATTATCTAAATAACCTAGGTCTTGATATTTCTAAAGGCCTAGAATATATGAGAAGCGAAGATAAATATATATCAGCTGTTCAAAGATATTATAAAAGCTATGATAATAATTTATCTAAACTAACAGAATTCTACAACAATAAGGATTATAAAAACTATTGTATAGTTGTTCATTCATTAAAGAGTAATTCAAAGATGATTGGCGCAAATGAACTTGCAAAGTCTTTTGCAGAACTAGAAATTGCAGCAAACGACGGTGATTATATTACAATAAATAAAAATCACTCTATTGTCTTAGAAGAGTGGGGTAAATTCATATCCAAATTAAAACCAATAGGTGAAATGAAGTTAATAAAGCCAGAAGATGAAATAACTTCATCCGAAGCAAAAGAAATTACAAGAGAACTTCTTATTGCCTTAGATGATTTCGATGACGAATTATCTAGTGAATTAATTCACAAATTATCTGGATATCCTTTTAGATTAACCCAAAGAGAACTTCTTGATAAAGCAATAGAGTATGTAGAAGACTTCTTATATGATGATGCTGCAACAATTATTAAAGATATAGAGAAAACCATTGACAAATGTGTATAAACTCTGTATTATATTAGAGTATGTGCCGCTCAGGAAGGGTTGTAAGAAATGTATAATACATTCACCTGTACTGGCGAGTAATGATAAAAAGGAGGAAAGCTTATGTACGCAATTATTGCAACAGGTGGTAAACAGTACAAAGTATCTGAAGGCGATATCATTACAATTGAAAAACTTGGCGTTGAAGCTGGTGAAACAGTTAAATTTGATCAAGTATTAGCAATTGGTGGCGATTCACTCAAAGTAGGTAATCCTACAGTTGATGGCGCTACAGTTGAGGCTTCTGTGGTAAAAGAAGGCAGAGCTAAAAAAGTTATCGTTTACAAGTATAAGCCTAAAAAGGGTTACCACAAGAAGAATGGTCACAGACAACCATTTACACAGGTTAAGATTGAAAAGATTAATGGTTAATCGTAATGATTGATGTATCTATTAAAAAAAGACATAGAGATTTTACAAGTCTTACGACAAAAGGTCATGCTTTATTTGATGAAACAGGTAAAGATATTGTATGTGCCGCTGTTTCAGTGTTAATAATTAATACTATTAATTCTATTGAAAAATATGCAGACTGCAATTTATCTGTTGTATCAGATCAGGATGAAGGATATATAGATTGTAATATTGAAAATCCTTGTGCTGAAAGCAATTTACTTATGAAATCTTTAATTCTTGGTCTTTCAGAGATAAGAAAAACTTACTCTGAAGAATATGTTAAAATTACTATTAAGGAGGTGTAGCATATGTTAAAAATGAACCTTCAGTTTTTCGCTCATAAAAAAGGAATGGGTTCCACAAAGAACGGCCGTGACTCTGAGTCGAAGAGATTAGGCGCTAAAAGAGCTGACGGACAATTCGTTAAGGCCGGCAATATCTTATATAGACAACGCGGTACAAAGATTCATCCTGGTACTAACGTTGGTATCGGAAAAGATGATACACTGTTCGCACTTACAGACGGTGTGTTACGTTTCGAAAGAAAGGGTAGAGACAAGAAAGCAGCTTGTGTATATCCGGTAGAGCAATAATTATTAACCCTTCTGTACATTATGTATTAGAAGGGTTTATTATTTTAATTAGGAGATATCATTATGTTCGCAGATAGAGCACGAATCATAATTAAATCAGGAAAAGGTGGCGACGGTCACGTAAGCTTTAGACGCGAAAAATATGTCCCCAACGGTGGACCGGACGGCGGAGACGGCGGCAAGGGCGGAGATGTTATATTCCAAGTTGATTCCGGAGTCAACACGTTGGCCGACTACCGACATAAGCATAAATTCGCTGCAACACCCGGTGAAGAAGGCGGAAAAAAGAATTGTCACGGAAAAAGTGGCGAGGATATCATTTTAAAAGTGCCCGAAGGCACCGTAGTATATGATGCCGAGACAAAAAAAGTCATATGTGACATGTCAGGCGAGAATAAAAGAGTTGTCGTATTAGAAGGCGGACGCGGAGGTCTTGGCAATCAGCATTTTGCCACTTCTAAGATGCAAGCGCCAAAATACGCCAAACCCGGTGGAGACGCAATTGAATTAGAAGTAATATTAGAACTTAAAGTAATTGCAGATGTTGGTCTTGTAGGATTTCCAAATGTCGGAAAATCAACGTTTTTATCACGTGTAACTAATGCAAATCCTAAAATCGCCAATTATCATTTCACGACATTACAGCCTAATCTTGGTGTTGTTGATTTAGATCATAATAACAGCTTTGTAATAGCTGACATTCCGGGGCTTATTGAAGGTGCCTCAGAAGGCGTCGGCCTTGGTTATGAATTCTTACGTCATATCGAAAGAACTAAAGTTATTGTTCATATTATTGACGGAGCATCTATTGAAGGACGTGACCCTATAGAAGATATTACCGCCATTAATAACGAAATGAGTCAATATGACCCACAATTACTTAAAAAACCGCAAGTTATCGTCGCTAACAAAATGGATGTATGTCCAGACAAAGAAGATGAAATCCTTGAAAAAATAAAATCAAATATCAATCTGGAAAATGTCGAAATAATGTCAATGTCTGCCGTTAGCGGCAAAGGTGTTAATGAACTTTTATGGCATATCAACGATTTGCTTGCAAAATGTGACAAAGAACACATCACTTACGAACAGGAATTTGATCCAATGGAATTAGTTGGAAAAGAAGAGCCTATAACAATTAAAATTGACGATGAAGGAAATTATGTGGTTGAAGGCCCTAAGATTGAAAAGATGCTTTCATATACAAATCTTGAATCAGAAAAAGGCTTTTTGTTCTTCCAGAAATTCCTAAAAGAACAAAAAATCAACAAACAATTAGAAGATATGGGCATCGAAGAGGGCGATATTGTAATAATGTACGGTCTTACTTTTGAGTATTATAAATAAATTATTATAAAACATAAATACATT
>JAIKVT010000011.1 GCA_024685495.1 Lachnospiraceae bacterium | reverse complement strand
GATTAATTTAATAACAATTCCTGCGGCGCTTATGCGTCGCAGGATAAAGTTATATTGAGCATTTATCAAAGGAAAGAATAAATTGAATATATCAAAGTTGCCACTTTTTGGCGTTTGTATTTATGGATATTAATAAGATTGATTGTTTTTTTTGATAAGATTTCAAACAAATTTGAATGGGGAGGAAAGGAATGAAGGTGAAAAAAGAAAAGCCCAATATTAAAAGTAATAAAGGTTTTACTTTGATTGAAGTTTTACTAGCTATTGTTATTTTATCGTTAGTTAGTGCTCCTATATTGCGTGGGTTTATAGTCACAGCTAATACCTCGGCCAGGGCTAGAAAAATCATGGAAGCGACAGACGTTGCTCAGCTTATTGTCGAAGAAATATCAGCAATGACATATGAAGATGGTGTGAAAGATACATTTTTAAAGGATGCTTCGACTAATCGTGTTCCGGCGGTTGGGTATACAGCTGTTGGTGAAGTTGTAAGCGTTGCTGGTATAGTTCCGGCACAGATTCCGGGAGTTTTTTCTACAGCTGTTGGTAGTGCTGCAGCAGATACAAAAAAGTGTTATCGAGCAAACAATGCGTCATGGGGAGATATTGTAGCGTTACCAAATCTTGATTATGATGGAAAAAAATATGATGTTTTGATTTGTTTCTTGCCAAATTCAGGTGAAGGAACAAAGTATTATACTTACAATGTAGTTGTTGAAGTATACGATCAGGATTCGACGACTGATGAAGATGGTAATGTTACATATACGCATTTTAATCATCTTCTTGTATCTCTCGAAACAGAAATTTCGAATAAGTATTAAACTCTTTGTACTCTGAATATGGAGGTTAAGTATGAAAAGAAAAGAAAAGTATAATAATAATAGAGGTGCAGCTTTAATATCTGTAATGATTGCCGTTACTTTTATTACTATTGTAGCGAGTGCCTTGCTTTATATGGCATATATGAATTATACGATGAAAGCTGTGAGCGTTCAGTCTAAAAGGAATTTTTATGAGACTGAAGGTTATTTGCAGGGTGTGACAGTAAAATTGCAGGACAATGTTGCGAATTTGTCGTCTGGTACAACAACATATCTTGCGACTTTTAAAGATGGAGCAGACAACTATGATTGTAAAAAGTTGTTGGCCTTGAAATATCCGTCAGTTGCCGCAGATGCTTCTTCTACAGCTGCATCTGCCAGCATTGAAATTGATGGTGATACTATTACACTTAAAAGAGGTTCGGGTGCAGCATATACAGTTGCTCCTATGAATGGTGATCCTACTTCTAAAACTCAGGTTCATACATTTAAAGGTGTTACAATTGTTCAGGAAACACCGGAAGGTCTTACTAATAATATAAAAACTGATATTGTGTATTATGTTACTGAGGATTCTGCAAGTGCTGATGCAGGTGGTGTAGGTGAATTCTCTATGATGGTTGACGGTAAGCTTTATTCTTCAGGTGGTGGATTCTCATTTATCTCTTTATATGGTAATAATTTCATATCAGACACAATAGAGCCTGGGGAGGCTTTACCTGATGGAAGTACAAATAATACAGGAAAAACGATCCCAGGATATGGTGCTATTAATTTAACAGATAATGATAAGGTTAATATTGCTGGTAAGTATTGTGTAGTATATGGTGATATTGTTTTGAATGATAAATCCTGTCTTACTGTCACTAATGGTAATTTATGTGTATATGGTGATATAATTCTTAAGGGTCAAAGTACTTTGATTTGTTCAGGTAAGATATATATGGTTGGTGAGGCATTAACTGAGTATGGAAGAACAAATCCTACAAGAATTATTGCTGAAGATGGTAATTTGAATAAACATTTATATCCAGCAGGTCTAACTACTCAGAATATTACGATAGCTAATTTTAATAGTTTAGCGTCAGAACTTAAATATAATGATAATGTTTCAGGAAATGATGGTTTCTTATTTCAGATTCTTGAAGAACATGGAAAAGCGTTAACTGGAGATAATGAATTATTTCCGGAAGATATTACTAATGGATGTAATACATCAACTACGAAGTATGGTATGACTTACGGATGGCAAGTTTTTAAGGACAGCGTGGGTAATGGTTCTGATTTTGATAATAAGCTTACTTTTGCAATTGTTCCTTTAACTGTTCGTGATACATCTGTTAATAGTACAATTCTTTCGAAATCAGATGTAACTTACGATACTCAGCATGGTTTTTCTCTTAAGAAAATTGGACCAGAAGCTTTTAAAAAGTTAAATCTTAATAGTTCAGATCCAAATGCTCTAAATTGTTCTATTAGTGTAAACGTAAATGGTACAAATTATAATAATCTAAATGTTTCTGCAGGTGATTTCTTCAAAGATGATTGTGATATAATAGTTAATAGAATTCTTGGTTATGCTGTAAACGGTGAAGGTGGAGGAACTCCAATTGTGTTGTCTTCACTTAAATTCGAAAATTGGGTTAAGGATTCAGAATAGGAGAATGGTTTATGAAAGATAATAATAAAGGTTTTTCCTATGTTGAATTAATTTTAGTGCTTGCTATTATGGCTCTTATGCTTGGTATGCTTGGTCTATCATACGGATTGGTTACCAGAAATAATGTTACCAAGGCTGCGGCAAAGATGGAATCTGTGTTTAATACAGCAAGGATTACATCATTAAGCAAGGGGTCCGAAGCAGGAGCTCTAAATATTAAACAAGAAGGTGGAATTATTTACTATGGTATTGGAAAATACGATCCAGATCCATCTTTAAATGCAGTAGAGTGGGTTAAATTTGCTCAATCTCCAGTATATGTTACATTGTCTAATAGTGGAGGTAATGAGGATCTTGGATCAACAGTAGTTACATATAAGTATAATCCATCATCAGGTGCATTTAAGTCTTGCCCATATAACAAATTGATATTTAGCAATGGTAGAACGGAATGTACATTGATTTTATACGGAGCTACAGGTAAATGTAAGGTTCAATAATTAGGAGGGAATATGAATAATAATAAAGGATATTCACTGACAGAACTTCTTCTTGCGATATTCGTGCTTAGTATAGTTATGCTTGGAATAGCTGGAATACTTAGATCAACCTCTCAATTTTATAGAAATGGTGTTCAAGAAGTAAGAGTACAGGAAGAAGCACAGTTGGCTGTTAACTTAATAGAGGAAATGCTTGTTGATGCAGATGCTGATAATGCAAGTCAAAAACCTTCATGGGATGCTACAACTGAAAGGCTTTCATTCTATAACGAAGATGGCAAACATATTAATATTACTTACCAGCATCCAACTGGTGATCCTCAAGGACAGTTATTAATGGGATATTGGGAAAATCCAGATAATACAGGTAATTATATTGTTGAAACATTAGCTGATTATGTAACTGGATTTGAGGTATCTGGTATTGATTATGATGCTTCGCATCCTAATGCAGATAATAAAATAAAGGTTTCTGTATCTATGAATAATAGTGGATACGAGTATACTGCTTCTAAAGAAATATATATGAGAAATCTTGTAGAGAATAATACTATTTCAATCTCAACTGTTCCATCCGGTGGTGGTGGAGGATCAACATGGGATGCAGAAATCCTTTTAAATAGATATGAGACTTATAATTTGACAATCGCACAAAATGCTAATCCGGCTGGTACAATAAGTTTTTTAGGTGATTTTGAACAGTATTTTGATACAACGACAACATCAGATAGTCTTGTTGTTTCCGTTGATGCTGCTTATTGTACTAATTTAGGTGCGTCATCAACTGATGCTTGTGGAATTGTTATTCAAGA
>JAIKVT010000237.1 GCA_024685495.1 Lachnospiraceae bacterium | reverse complement strand
TCTCCCTCAACGCAGGATGCACCTGTCCTACAAGGGACGGCTCTATTGATACGCGCGGATGTATATTCTGCAGTGCGAAAGGGTCCGGAGATTTTGCCGAAAGTAATAACGAATCGATATCTGTTCAGATTGAAAATGCGAAGAGGCGCGTTAGTTCTAAGATGCCTGCCTTAAACCGCAGCAATTCCACATCAAATAATTCGCAAAATAAAGACTCACAAAATAACGCACACAAATACATAGCATATTTCCAACCATTTACAAACACTTACGGTGACCCTAAAGTATTAGAGCAAAAATACTTAGAGGCTGCAAACCATCCCGACATAGTGGGGCTGTCTATTGCGACAAGGCCGGATTGTCTAAGCGAAGAGATTCTGGACATAATATGTACCATTAATCGTACGTGTCCTGTATGGATTGAATTGGGACTTCAGACTGTTCATGAAGACAGTGCCAAGTACATCAGACGGGGTTTTGGATTAGACGTATATGACAAAGCCGTATCAATGCTTAGCCAAAGAGAGCTCAACATCATCACACATGTTATCTTAGGTCTTCCGGGCGAAGATAAAGATATGATGTTAGAAACTGTAGATTATGTCGGCAGGATGTCTAAGCGATACGACAATATAACTCACGGCATCAAATTGCAGCTTCTTCATGTCTTAAAGGGAACGGATCTTGAGAAAGATTATAATGCCGGAAAATTTAACACATTAACACCGGAAGAATATATAGAAATTGTAAGACAAGCTTTAATGATTCTCCCACCGGAAGTTATCATTCACAGACTGACAGGTGATGGCGACAAAAAGCTTCTTGTCGCGCCGAAATGGTCGGCCAACAAGAAGCTTGTAATTAACGAACTGCAAAAGATTTATGATGTCGTTTAGAATTCTTCGTCATCATTGTCCTTCTTCTTAGAAGGAGCTTCATAATCATCTCTTTTCTTAAGTAATGTAAATCGGAAAACTAAAAGCGCTATAACCGCAAGAATAACAGGTGATAAAAATAATAAATAATTTACGATTCCATCGTTTTCCGGATCAATAAAATTAAGAACACCCATCTTATTCAAAACCATAAATATTTCAGCTATAACGACAAAGATAAGTGTAATTCCGGTTGCTAACGAATACGTATTGAGAGATTCCGGCGTATACGTCTCTGCCAACTTTTTCTCACTTCCGCCATTTCTCTTAACTAACAACATAATTGCCTCATACGAGAAAAATACAATAATTACTAAATCGAAAATATATCTTGTCATATCTAATCCTCCTAAAATCTTAATGTTTTAATTCTTTTTTCACCTTTTTTAATAGCCTGTTTCCTAAGAATCACCCCGACTATAGCTATTATAATCGTAGCTATCGCTGTAGGAATTAACATAATGAGCGGCTGTCCGTCTCCGTCTTTTTCTGCTAAAAAAAGTCCTATCGCACAAAAAAGTGGTATTCCAAAGGCTAATAATAGATTTAACACAATTAACAGACCACTGTTTTTATCCACAGCTTTTTTCTCATTATCCCAACCTACAGAAGCTTTCTTATATCCAACTATCATATCCATACATACAAACATATTTATAATAAGAAATGACATCAATGTAGGAATTATCGAATAATATATAGGAACATCCATTAACCAATTCAAGAAAAGTGAAAACAACGCAACATACACTGTGGCAAACTGAAGTACTCTTTGTGCTACTGCCATTTTTGCTTTGATTTGAATATCATATGCAACAGGAATCTGTTTCATAATCGGGAACGAATTACCTTCTCTTGTCAAAGAAGAATATGCAATATTAGCATACAGACACGGAATAAGCATCATTAAAAACAATAATAGCGCTACTTCCATTATAACAGCATACAAATCAACATACATAGCATCCGGATTTTGTTCTTTCATTACAATAATAGAACTTATTATCTTTCCGGCTCCGTTGAACGCTATAATTGCGATAATGGGCCATAAGACTCCGATTATAAAGTTATTCAATGTGTAAACGGGATTTCTCCTAAGACTTCTCATTTCTTTCTTAACAAGTGCCTTGTATGGAGACTTCTGCTGACTGATTTTCTTTAACTCTTCTTCATCTAAAATCTTTCCGCCAATAGAAGTATTTTGCATATTCAATGCACCTTGCAGGTACAGATACTTTGCTACTACATATAATAATAAAACTGCTGCCGCAACAATTACTAATGCAATAAGAAGTGATACAATACTCTTATTTACATAGAAATCAACTAAAAATCCTGAGACGGGAACAATATATTGAAGAGTGCTCTCATAGCTTTCAATTTGGCTCACAACACTGTTCATATCTATTCCACTGCCTCTGCCCCTTCCGGATATGTAGAAATATACACACAAAAGAAGGAATAACAGTGCAATTCCTATATATCTTAAGACGTCCTTATTTCTAAATACTCTAATGACGCTCATAAGGATAATAATAAGTGCTGCCGTAAATGCCGTAGCAAACAAAGGAACAAGTAACAACTCCAGTATAACTACGCAAAGTCCAAG
>JAIKVT010000220.1 GCA_024685495.1 Lachnospiraceae bacterium | reverse complement strand
GTAAGGTTGGCCAGCTTTCCGATTTCAAGAGATCCCATGCGATTTTCCTCATGCCAGCTATAGGCCACACTGGTGGTAATTGCCTTCAAGGTTTCCATCCTGCTGATGTTCTGGTCTTCGTGCCTGCACATTTCTTTGCCGTTGGAGGGCAGGTATCCGATTGTTCCAAGGCACATCATCCACGGAGCACTGAGGGTGGGAGAAGCAGGGTAGTCGGTGTGAGAAACTACCACGGCTCCCTGATCCAGAAAATCTTTTACGGGGAATCCGGCATCTGCTTTTTCCTGTCCTACATGATCGACCATTAGCTTATATAATGTATAGGATTTTTCTACCCACATAAGTCCGACAACGGCAATAATGTTATAATCGGCTATCCTCTTAATATCTTCCGGCTTAACTGCCTGCAGATGGGCGAGGGCATTTCTCATATCAAAGTTTCCGGTTTCCTCCTCGGCTTCGGCAATGGCATCAACCCAGGCTCTGACTGCCGCATCGCCGATGGTATGGACATGTACGTTCATATTATGCTTTGCGGCGGCTTTCACTAGCCGGACCATTTTTTCATGGTCATTGAATCTTGATACGCCATAGTATCCCGGCTGATCCACATACTCATCTAACATCCAGGCCGTACGTCCCTCCACAACACCATCACAGAATACCTTGGCGCCATTGAGTTTATAATGCTTGCTATTATGCGCCTCGGCCTCTTGGACAATTTTGTCTATGTCTTCTTCCGGCGTATCCGTATTATCATCGATCAAACTGCTGGCAACGGTATATTGAAGGAGTTTGCCTTCCTTTTCCAGTGCATAGTATGCGAGAGGTTCTATCTCATTTGTGACCTGAACGCCGGCATTGTAGACACCGGTAAATCCCTTAGAAAAAGAATAGTTCTGCCAATATAACACTGCCTCCTTGAATTCATCTACCGTATACTTTTTTACGGCACGAATATAGAATACGGGTCCCTCTAATATAAATCCGGTAGGATCACCATTTTCATCGACTATGACACAGTCGGTGCCCCATTTCTCTACCGCTTTTTTGTCAATGCCAAATTTCTCCATCGCCTTTGAATTGAGCCACATGGAATGAGCGGCATTTTCCGTCAACATCATTACTTTATCAGGGCAAATAGCATCCAGCATACTGTGATGAGGCAGTACGCCATGAACCTCAAAGCCCATGCCCTGATACATCTTCTTCTCGGGATGGGCGTCCATATATAACTTCATCTTCTCAACGCATTGTTCCAGACTGGCATTCGGGTCAAGATTTTCCATCAAGCATTTTTTCCAACCGGTTCCGCCAGGATGGGAGTGTCCTTCCAGAAAACCCGGATAAATACTGTTGGTTCCATAATCATAAATCTTTGTATTTTCATCACAGAGCTTTCTGGCAACTTCGGCTGCACCAACATACAGGATCTTATCGCCCTTGACAGCCACAGCCTCTGCATGAGGTTTGTGTTCATCCATGGTTATAACATTTCCCAGTACCAATAAATCAGCTTTACCTTTCATACCTTTTTCTCCTACCCGTTCTAAACCCTCATAAAAAAAATCATTATATTTGTTCAGACAAAGATTTCTGTTGATATTATCTCAATAAATATTGTTTTATTCAATAGGGTTTTAGTATTTAATATTCACCGTTTTAGACATAGTGGAGGCAGAAAATGTGCGTTAAAATAACCGTGTTATATATAATGTGCGTTGACGCACCCTAAGGATGTGTTGTATAATTCGTGGGTGGGAAATTATATATTTTTTTAAAACCTAAATGACATTTCAGTTGTCTTATATATAAGACAACAAATAGTTGTCTTGAATAATCTGTTAAATGGTACATAAAAGGAGGAGATGAAAGTGGTATTTTTTATTATTTTAATAGTAATTGTAACAGTGGTTGTATTAGTCATTTTAAGTAACAGCGGTGTATTTAGAAAAGCTGCCAAATGTGGATATTGTGGAAATATGGTTGATGGTCCGCAGCAAACAATTCTTGAAACAAACGAAGAAGTGTTATGTCCTAATTGTGCAAAAAGAATTCATCCTCAAATCAAAGAATATGCAAAGGAGAACTGGAATCTTCAAGATTATTCTAATTATATTACATGGGATGATGATACGAGAGAAGAAAGAAGCCGTTTTCAGCCGGATTGTACATATGGAAGAGTTGATAAACTTGCTTTAGATACAGAGAGAGGTTTGTTTATGATTTCAAGGAATAATGATGGCCTGGTACTTAGAATTAGAGATTTATTTGATTATGACTTTAATTTTCGACCTGATAAGGTAGAGGACAAACTTTTATCTAATACAGTTTTTGGAACAGAGTATATGACGGCTGATTTTTCCTTTCCTAAAATTTTTATTGAAGGTACACTTGATGAATGTGTGCAACTTGATGCTAAAAAGAAAGGTGTTATTAGTCCAAAATATGAATATGAATTGAGAACTGGATTTTTGGATATTATACGTGCATTTTCAATATGCGGATATATTATTTTTCAACGTATGGAAGACTCAAATAATCAAACGTCGCGAGATATAGGTGAGATAGAAAAAGCATTAGCGTTATTCATGTTCGATAGTATGGATGAAGTAACAGAGGAGACTCTTAAGCAACAAAGAAATGCTTTGATTAAAGCGTTCCATCCGGATAATAATGATACGAACGAAGGATATTCTCAAAAGATTAATGATGCTTATGAGCTTCTTAAAGGATTGATTAACAAATAAAAATAGGGAGTAGATGAAAATGACAATATAGCAGGTTGCCCCGATGCCGCAAATGAAGGTGTTCAAGAATAATAACCAGGTAAATTTTTTAAAAATATTTTTATTTTTTTAAAACCTATTTGCAACTTTAGTTGTCTTATATATAAACAACGTAAAAGTTGCTTTATAGAAATGTTAAATTGTTTTCGAAAGGAGAAAAAATAATGAAGAAATTTTTTGGTAACAAAGGAATGACAACAATGGCAGTAGTAGTAATCGTTGCAGGAACAGTAGCACTCGGTACAGCAGGTGGAGTGGTTGGATACAACGTTTATCAAGAGAAGAAGCATGAAGAGGAAGTTGCAACATTTCTTCAGGAAATTGATACGGCACAGAAGACTACAATTGATTCTTACAACGCAAGAGTAGAACAGTCTATGTCAGAATTAACATTTACAGATGAAAATGGTGAGGTTGTCACATTAGATTCTAATAGGAACTTGGATTCTATGAATAACGTGATTAATAACCTGAATGCAGTTCTTAATGATCTTAATAATGATGCATTATTATCGCAAGAGCAAAAGGATGCAATAATAGCTGCAATTAATGACAAGATTAATAGTGTTAATACAAGAATCGAAGTTGTAAATGAAGAGAATAGAATCGAAGAAGAGAGAAAAGCAGAAGAGGCAAGACAGCAAGCCGAAGCGGCTAAGAAAGCGTCACAGAAGTCTTCTTCAAAATCATCTTATAACTCCGGAAGCAGTTCAAGCAGTGATAGCGAGTCAGAAGAATCTTCAGGTAACGGACATCCGAGAATAATTGATCTTGGTGGTGGTTATTGGAAATACGAAAATGAAGGAGGAGAATGGATTGAGCCACATCCTGAATATGGCATTTATGAAAGATTTTACGACAGAACCGGTGTAATCGCAGGGGCAATTAGAGCGAAGGATCAGAATCCTAATTCTACAGTACATATCTATGGAATGGGAATTGACAAAACTTTATAAAAATTATTATTGATAAATCCATTAAAGGTTACATCCTTTTCAAGCAGTTAGAAATCTTCTAACTGCTTTTTTGTTGTTAAGAGAACTCAATAGTTATTAAAAAAATTATTACGATATAATATTTTAGTGAAGAGATTTGACCAATTATCGAACGATAGATATAATGTGATTATATTCTAGTATGATATACAAGGAGAGTTTCAGATGAGAAAAATAGCAAAAAAAGTTGTCAGTATATTATCTATAGCATTGTTGTTAGTTTCATTTATTACAACGAGTGTCAGTGCTGCAACATATGAGAAGATAAAATTGCCAACATACGTTTATTCTGAAAGTCTTATGTTAGAGTTAGATTATCTTGATGTAGAAGGGGTTCCTGTTCCGTATTTAGATGCCGGATATTTTATGTCTTGTCTCCTTCCCGGTGAAACGTATGGAACCGCCCCTGTAGGAGACGGAACATATAAGGTTTCTAATGGTAAATCTGAGATGATAGTAGACCCTGTAAATGATACGATATCCTTTAAGGAAATGGAGATCTTTCAAAACGGAGGATCTGAAGAAGATATTGAAAAAAAGCTCGGCAAATATGCAAGAGATGTAAAATTAGAATATACACAGGATCCAAATCCTATCACTATCAGTATGGGAAAATATGGAATAGATATTATTGAAGATGGTGGAGCGGTATATGCACCGATAAGTACATGGTCTAAGGTTTTATCTGTTTCCCGTCGTACGGGTTTTTATAATGATGGTAAAGTGGCTTTTCAAGGGGCTTATAATGATCCGATAATAGACACGTCAAGTGTTTATAATAACCCTACTCGTACAGAAGAAGAAGCGGATTTTACATATAGGGACTTTTGTTTTTATATCGACAACTTTTACGGATGTCCTTCACCGAGTTTGTTGAGTGATTCCATTATAGAAAAAGGTTTTGATGCAACACTTGAGACATACAGTGATGATACAAGAGAGGTTAAGAGATTATTAAAATCTACAGATTCCGTAGATATGTTATTTGGAATAAGAATTTTAGATAACATGATTTATGACGGTGGACATAACTATTTAGACAGTAGTCGAAAAAGTTATAAAGAAACGCCGGTAGGACAAGCATTTGAAGAGGCACTAACAGATAAAAGCGATCCCCGAACAATTCTTTATGATAAATGGGAAGCTTATTATCAGAATTGGAAGCAGAATACAATAAGAATTGAACAGTACATAAACGGATATGATGCATATGAACCCGTATTTTCAGATGAAGATTCAAACGGAGGGAAAATAGCAACTTATTATGAGTGTGGAAATACAGGAATATTTGTATTTGATTCGTTTACAGAAAGTGTTATTGACAGCATGTACAAAGCGATGGATATAGCTAAAGAGCACGGCATAAGCAATTTTGTGTTTGATGTGTCAAATAATTCAGGTGGTGATTCAGATACTTTGATGTTCATTTTAGCGGCAATTACCGGAATTGACGGAATGCATTGTAGTATAAATTCTGATAACAATAAGACTCTTCGCAGCTACATTTATGATTTTAACAGAGATGGAATTTTCGAAGGTGCAGATGAGAAATTTGATTATAAATTTAATTATGCGATTCTTTGTTCAAGAAAATCGTTCTCTTGTGGAAATGCTTTACCGTGTCTGGCTAAGGAAGCAGGAATTCCAATTCTAGGAGAAAAGAGTGGTGGCGGGACCTGTATAGTAGATGTAATGATGTTTGCTAATACGATAAGGAACAGGATCTCGGGACAGAACAATATTAGTTATAGGGCCGGTGGCAATCTTGAAGCCGGAGCCACACCTGATTATGACCTGACTAAGACTGCGGCAGATGGATTAACGGATTACAGTGATTTTTATAATTTCGAATTAATCAATTATATTTTGAATAACCATTATGGAAATAATATACCTGACACACCTGATATTCCCGGAACTAATAATCAAAGCGCACAATCTGTAAGAGACTCTCAGACTGTTAAGGTGTCAAATGTTCCTAAGACAGGAGATTTTGATGTGTTCATTTACTGTTTGATGAAACATTTTCAATATCAATGCTTTTATTAATGTATTAAAGGAGAGGGAAGATGAAAGAAAGTAAGAAATGTGTAGCAATGATGTTGGTGGCAGTTTTAATGTTTAGTTCTTTTGTTGCGATGGTACCTTCATCTGAAAGTATGGCAGATGAGCTGTCATCAGATGAAGAGATGAGTGCAGCCTTAGCAGATGGATTTTCATCCGATGAAGGTAACATAATTAGTGTTGATACAGAAAGAGGTATAGCGCTAGTCAGAGATTTCTCACAAAATAAAGCGGTAGAATTGCCCTTAGAGAGAGTTATTGCCGGACAAGTATATGTTATGTACGATGAAGGTAGGGGAGAGACTTTTTATACCAAGAATGCTATGGAAGCAGCAGGCTTAGAAGCAGCAGGATGGAAGCATGAGACATCATCTGATTTTAATGTAGTAAGCGCTGATGATGCAAATGCGATTCCCGTATATAGGGTATATAATCCTAATAACGGTGGAATGCATTTTTATACACATATGCCTTATGAGGTTATTAAGCTTATATTTACAGGGTGGAATTATGAAGGAATATCTCACTATGTTTACAAAAAAAACTGCGGAGTAGGCACCCCGCAATTTAGATTGTACAATTCTGCAAGTAAAAACGGTGAACATAGATGGACAGCTGATTATGAGGA
>JAIKVT010000218.1 GCA_024685495.1 Lachnospiraceae bacterium | reverse complement strand
ATTTGCTCAATAAATCGCTTAGCATAATGCTTGCCGTTCTTCTTAACATCCTGTCTTTTGACGAGCACACCCACATCTATAAAAGAATAAATGTCATTTTCCATGTTAGAGCCGACGTTAGGCCCCGCCATATTAAGCATTCTGTCGGGTATCTTTCTGACATTGTCTGTATGAATTGTCGTAATACCTTTAACTCCCGTAGAAAAGCATTCCAGCAAATGCACAACCTCTTTAGAACGCACTTCGGACAACATAATCCATTTCGGATTAAGTCGAAGACAGGTCTTAATTGCCAAAGAATAATCTACGATATCATTGACTTTAAGTTCTATGCAGTCTTTTCCTTCATTAATCAGGCTATAGTGCCATTCGGCGTTATCCTCTATTGTTATGGCCTTCTCGTCACTTTCGATATATTGCGAAAAGAATTTGGCGCACTCCGTCTTGCCCGCTCCGGGTTCACCGCAAAATACGATATTCTTCTTTCCTTTAATACAATTTTTAAGAAATTCCATTTGTTCCTTCGTGCAAAAGCCGGTCGATATCATAGTCTCTTCCGTAAGTCTCACACTAGGCAAAGACTTCCTTATGCAAAAGCAACGACCGGACACCGCAACAGACTCATGTACGATTGTTATTCTAAGAAACTCCGTCTCTGCTTCAAGTACCGGATATTGCTTATTAAAGGGCTTACTTACCGCATTTGAAACCCTTGCACAAAATTGCTCCGTAAAATCGTCCGTAATATCAAGTTTTGCACACTCTCTGTAATTATTACTGTAGGTGAGCCAAAGCTTAGAGCCGTTATAATCTATGTCCGTTATCTCATCATCATTTACATACGAATAAAGGATTCCGAAAAAATCCTTAGATTCCTCTATTAAAATGTTATTTTTCAATTAATACCTCCTATCTATGCAAACTATAACAATTGTTTATACAAGAAAAATCAATTACTATACAAGAAAAATCAATTACTTATACAAACAAGAATCTTCACACTACTAACTGAAATAGTCGAGCTGCCCTAAAACCCTAAAAAACAGACAGCCCGACATTCTCCTATTGTCCACCCTTAGCTTGCTCAAAGAATGAAGATATCAGCTTAGAAAACTCCTGACCTACAATACCGCTGTCATTTGTTCCAATGATAAATGTCACAACTGCCACCAATGCGATAATGGCAATAACGGTAATAAGCGCCGGGCCATACTCTTTAAGAATATCTTGCATAAAAACACCTCCTTTGCGATGGTTTTACGCCTAAAGTTACATTCACGAAAAATTGTAATTATGAAAATAATTACATCGAGCTGAAAGCTCACTTGACATATACACACGATAACATTAACTCTTATAAATTACAATCGAACAAATTATTAAATTTTTATTAACTTTAGAAAGAGTTAAGTATATTCGTGCAAGAAATATTCATTTATGGTATTATTAATCAGTATTTGTAAAAATAAATCCAATAAAAAGAACAATGAAAGAAGGTAAATAAAATGGCACAGAATCCAATTGTAACTATTAAGATGAATTCCGGTAAGGTTATTAAAGCTGAGCTTTATCCGGAAATTGCACCTAATACAGTTAATAACTACATCAGCCTCATCAATTCAGGCTTTTATAACGGTACGGGATTTCACAGAGTAATCCCCGGATTTATGATTCAGGGCGGCGATCCTGACGGAGTAGGAACAGGCGGCCCGGGTTATTCTATCAAAGGTGAATTCAAAAGAAACGGCTTTGATAACGACTTAAAGCATGAAGAAGGCGTTCTTTCAATGGCTCGTTCAATGATGCCTGACAGTGCAGGAAGCCAGTTCTTTATCATGCATAAGACTAGCCCTCATCTTGACGGCGACTATGCTGCATTTGGCAAAGTTATCGAAGGTCTTGATGTTGTTGATGAGATTGTAAATGTTGATAGAGACTATAACGACATGCCGCTTGAGCCACAGGTTATGGTTGAAGTTACAGTTGATACATTTGGGGAAGATTATCCTGAACCTGAGAAGTGCTAAAAGGCAAGTCTTATTCCGAAATCGCGGAATGCCATGAGGCATATATGTGATATGCGCTAGGGATAAGATTATCGCTTTTTCACACATTTGACCGAATTATTAAAAGAGGATTAAAGATTATGAAACAAGGATTTGACAACGATAAATATCTAAAAACACAATCAGAGCACATTATCGAAAGAATCAATCAATTCGATAACAAGCTCTACTTAGAGTTCGGTGGCAAGCTGTTAGACGATTACCATGCCACACGAGTTCTGCCCGGATTCAAGGCTGATTCTAAGCTTCAGATGCTTATGAAATTAAAGGATCAGGCTGAAATCGTAATGGTTGTATCGGCAGACGACATTGAGAAGAACAAGATTCGTGAAGACTTAGGAATTACTTATGATAACGACGTTATTCGACTAATTAAGGAATT
>JAIKVT010000189.1 GCA_024685495.1 Lachnospiraceae bacterium | reverse complement strand
GAGGAAATCCTTAACTTAATGGCATTGGGTCCGTCCCCGTGGCACACGCTGTCAAAAACAACCGTTTGTGTCTATTCGTTCGTTTTTCGTGTCTATTCGGTCAAAATATGCTATTATTAAAGTGATATTGTCGAAAGGTTTAATACTCATATGCTAATTATGATTCTTAAAATGTTGGCAATTATTGCCATTCATATTGTTATAACTCTTATTCTCTGGAAGTTATTCAAAAAGAATACAAAAATGACCATAGGTATCAAAATCCTAATTGGTGTAATCTTTGGTCTATGTGCCGTATTCTCTAATTACTTCAATGTTAATTATGGTCAGAGTTTACTTAATATTCGCGATCTGAGTCCATTGGTTTCCGGATTATTCTTTGATCCCATTTCCGGTATTATTGCCGGTGTTATCGGCGGAGTCCACCGATTTATAATTGGAGCGTTCTTTGGAATCGGTGCTTATACACATGTAGCATGTAGTATTGCAACAATACTTGCAGGAATCAATGCTGCATTTCTCTCACATTTTATATTCACCGGAAGAACTCCCAAATCAATATTTTCCTTTTTCATGGGTGCGGTAACTGAAGTAGTACATATGTATCTTATATTAATCACACATAATGATGATATTATTAACGCACTTAATGTTGTTAAGAACGATTCTCTTCCAATGATATTATTCACTTCATTGGGTCTTATGTTGACATCTATAGTTATACAGATTTATTCAAGAGAGTTCTTTAATCCTTTCAAAATAAAAGATAAAAAAGATGTTGGAATCACACGCAAATTCAGAGCTTTAGTATTTATATCCTGTATCGCCGCATTGACCGGAAACTATATGTTTACTTATCAACTACAAACTAAAGCTACTGATGAACTTGCCAATATTTTCGTGAATAATAATGTATTATACGAGCTTATAGAAATACAAGGCTACGAGACAATGTTTTCTAACATCATAACACTTAGTCTTCTCTATATTCTTATATCCATACTTGTAGAACGACTTATAATCAACAATATTCATACCGTCAACAAATCTCTTAATAAGATTACTAACGGCAATCTGGATGAGAAAGTGTCCGTATATAGTTCGTCAGAATTTGCAGAGCTATCTGATGACATCAACACAATGGTTGATTCATTGAAGGGCTATATAGAAGATGAAAAGAGAAGAAATGAACAAGAGCTTCTATTATCAAAATCAATTCAAAGCTCCACTCTTCCTAAGAACTTTAACTTTGAAAGAAATGATTTTGATCTATATGCATCAATGAGTCCAACAAAAGAAGTTGGCGGAGATTTCTATGACTTCTTCTTTGTTGCCCCTAATAAGCTTGCACTTGTAATGGCAGATGTCTCCGGAAAAGGCTTTCCTGCGGCACTATTCATGATGAGAGCCAAGACAACTATCAGAACGATTGCCGAACAAGGATTATCGCCTTCAGAGATTCTAACTCAGGCTAATATTACAATGTGTGAAGGTAACGACGACAATATGTTCGTTACCGTATGGCTCGGTATAATCGACCTTACAACAGGCATTATGAATTGTGCCAATGGCGGACATGAATATCCTATAATTAAGTCAGGGGATGGGAAATATTCATTATATAAAGACAAGCATTCATTTTTGCTTGGTTTCCGTCCCAAAACCAAGTATAAGGAATATGAACTTACACTCAAAAAAGGAGATGCTATTTTCCTATATACCGACGGAGCCCCCGATGCTGAAAATGCTCAGGAAGAACCCTATGGTCTTGACAGGCTTATGTTAGTTCTTAATGACAACAGGGACGATTCTTCTATGGAAATATTAAAAAAAGTCAAAGAAAATATCTTTGATTTCAGTAAAGATTCCGAGCAATTTGATGATATTACCATGTTAGGATTTAAGTATCTGGGCTAAGATAATTCAAATTATCCTTGGAGAAGAAAGGAGCTAATTAGAGAATCAATGATTAGAGAAGTACAGCCTGAAGACTATGCAACAATCGCTATGTTCTGGCGGGAATACTTAGACGTTCCTACGGCTACAAATGAAAGTGTAAGCCAAACACTAACAAAAATGAGCAAAGATAATCACTACGGAACCTATGTCGCGGAAGAAGACAAAAAAGTCGTCGGATTTATCACCTTTGTCGAGGTTATTTCAATTGATGACCCCGATGGATATATCAAGATGAACGGTATCGCTGTATTACCGGAATATCGGCATCGAGGAATTGCACAGCAACTAATCGAACAAGTAGAACTGGAAGCACACAAAAGAGGTTCCTCTTCTATCGGCGCCGCCACAAGCTTTAAGCGCACAGGTTCGCAACGTTTATTAGACAAACTAAAATATGAAAAATCAGCATTTTGGTTTCACAAACAATGTAAAAGATTTTCCATACATAAAATCTCAGATGATTTGTATAGCAGGATGATTAATGGGGATTCTTATATGGAAAACTGTGTTGTTCCTAAGGAGGATCTTCGTTATCTGCTTGTTCTACATAAGGATAAAGATGGTAATACCCGTCAGGGAGAAATGATCGTCCACAAACTAATCGCCAAAGATGTCTTGGAAATCTTTGAAGAACTCTATTATGCAGGGTATCCGATAGAGCGCATGGTACTTCCGGATTATTATTTGGCTGATGACGAAACGATGATGCAAAATAACAACTCATCTTGTTATAACTTCAGATTCATCTCTCATACAAACAAATTATCAAAGCACGGACTTGGGATGGCCGTGGATATTAATACGCTGTACAATCCATATCACCAAATGATAAAGAATGACGACGGCACTATAACAGAAGTTATAGAGCCTGCCATAGGCAAACCATATCTGGACAGAACACTGGACTTCGATTACAAGATAGTAAAAGGCGACCTATGCTACACGCTCTTCACAGAAAAAGGCTTTGAGTGGGGCGGAGATTGGACCGACCGAAAAGATTTTCATCATTTTGAGTTGCCCACAAAAATCACAGAAAAGTATTATGAATTATATACAAGATGAATTAACGCACATCAAGAACATCAAAGAAATCAACCAATTCAAATATTTCCGCAACTCTGTCATTGACATTAATAGCAATAACAGTAGGTAAATTATTATCCTCCATATACTTTTGAGCTGCAAGAAATACCTTAAGACCTGCTGATGATATATAATTCAGCTTGGCAAAATCTATTGTTAATTCCTTTACACCGGGAAGTATTTCCTTAAGCTTGCTATCTAGTTCAGGCGATGTGGCTGTATCAAGCTTTCCTTCCAGTTCAACAGTTATCTTGCCATTGTCATCATTTATTACGATATTAAGCATAGTAATCCCTCCGATAAACTTAGTATCACACAATTCTAAACACACGTATCTCGCAAATCCTCTTGTATGTAATTATACTTTTTATACCATACATAGGATCAAAAACTGTCGCATCTTGATATGAATTAAGCTCAAGTAACGTCATAAAATGTCTCTTGGCTTTTTCCCCGGGAACTGTAATAAGACACATCAAATTACGTTTTACGCATTTTAATAATTCATTATAAGAATAAGGTATTTCTCCAAGATATTCAAGCGGATATATTCTACTTATATAATTAAGATCCAAATCAGCCGCAGATGAAAACGCACCACATTCTATCAATCGTTCATTCAAAATCCAGGGATTGAACCTTCTTCCCAAATTCATCTTCTCTATACCATAATGTCTAAGCATAACAGCCAGGGAACACACAAGGCAGCCCGCGTCTTCAAAGTATCGATACGATGCATCAGGAAACTTTTCCTTAGACCACGCTTCTTTATCATTGAAATTCCTATTAGTCTGAATCCAATCCATATATAAATCATTCATTTGCTGTCACCAATTGCTTATGTTCTCTTCTGTTACCAAGAGACGGGCTCACACAAAATGACAGATGATTAAGTTCTAATACTCTGTCATAAGTAACCTCGGAGGTTAATCCCATAATTATCTTAGCCTCAAAAGAGCCTGCCTCACTAATATCCGCATTAACAAGACTGCTTAATGGGTTATAGGCTACTCCATCATCGATAATCATAATATACACACCGTCTTCGCGTTGCTTCATCATAATATCCGATGATGTCTTCTTATCCAGATTATACTGTAATATATAACCCATAGTTTCTTCCATAACGAGCGAAGCTTTTGAAGACAAATCCATTGAATAAGAATAGTCTAAGAGCTTCCTCTCAACATCCGACTTCATATTAACAATCTGATCTGTCGTCAAGCTAATAGAATACTCTAATATTATTCTCGGATCATCCTTAGGCACAAACCAGTACTTGTCTCGTACAAAAAGAACGATAGTAATAATTGCCGCAATCGCAGTTGCTATAGCATATCCAATAATAATTCCGGATAGCGCCATAAAAGCTCCAATAATCACGGTGGCAATCGCAATAAGCTTCTGTATGATGATAATCCGATTCGAAAGACGTATTTTATTAACAGCCGGCAAATAATCAACAATAAGATTAACAAATGATATCGCAGGATATACAATACATCCAATCCTAAGGCATAAAGCACATAGCGCGATAAGTGAAGAAGGAGCATTAAAAGCAAACGCTATATAATCAGCCAGGAAGAAAACAATTATATCTACAACCAGGCTAATTGCAAGCACCTCAATCGTTCCAAACTTCACCGAGTATCTGACTCCGTTATAATCCTTCTGAGCAAATGAAAGCCCGGAATAAATAGAAACGCTTGCCGATACACCATTACTTAAGGACATTGCAATATCCCTAACCGTCTTAAAAACCGACCATATAGCCAGACCATCCGCACCGCCTATTGCCGAGATTGCTCCGGTCTGCACGGAAAGCAATACATCCTCTAACACTTCATCCAATGTTGCTGAGCTACCAATTCGAATATCTTCCTTGATATAGGCAAACATTTCTTTCGGAGCAAGAATAACGGAGATATCCACAGACACAGTCCTCTTCTTGCTGAAAAAATGACTGAGCGAAATGGTATACCCTATCAAGGTACTAATAACGGTAGCTGCAGCCAGACCAAAAATATCGAACTTCAAAATACTCACCAATAGAATATCTAAAAGAATATTCAAAATATTAGTAACAATACCGCGCGTAGCAAAAAGTTTGCTTCTTCCGTCAATCCTAAAAGCTCTTTCCATGCATAAAAACATTTCAAAAACCGGTCCTGTTAATAATATAGGAGTCGTATATTGAACGACCATTTCAATCAAATTAGAATCATCTATGAAAATCTCCAATATCGGTCGCTCAACTAGAAGTACCAGAATAAATACAATATATAGCACAACAAGAACAGTAATAATAACTGCTCCAAATATACGATTCGCTTCTTTTCTGTTGCCTTTTCCGATCGATTTGATCATCAATTTGTCTATACCGTATCCAAAAAGGCAGTGCATAATCTGTGTGATCATTAAAAAGGGAGCAGCCGCAGCAATTGCAGCTAAAGCATCTGAACCAATACTATTACCCGCAATCAATGAATCAAATACCGTTGCAAGTGCAACACATAGCGTAGCTCCAATATATGGACTTGCCATTTTCGCTGTTCTGCCCGCAATCAAACTTCCCCTGCGGTCTATTCTATTCCTTTGCCAACTTAGGTTCACTTCTACTACAATATCCTTTCAACCCATGCTATAAGATCTAACACACCCACTATATTCTATATCATATTTACAGCAATACAATACCCGATAGCGTCTCTCGATACAACATATTCCTGCCATCTCTTCTATATGATGCATACTTATTCGATTCATATGAACAGTCACTTGTATCACATATATTAGAAGGTATTACTCCAAGATTAACCAGTTCTATAACAATGGCTCTTCTAAGATCAAGCAGATATTTTCCACCTTCTTTCGGCTTAAATATCTCATCAATCACATTTGGGGAAAACTCCTGTGCAAAATAATGAATCAACTCGTCACCGACTTCATAGCAATCTTTACAGATAGCCGGACCGAAAGCTGTAACAAGATGTTGAGGCTTAGTTCCATAGCACTTCTTCATACTCCCTATGGTATTAGCAACAATTTTGCTACATATACTTCTCCATCCACAGTGTACGATGGCTGCAACATGATTAAAAGTATCATAGACAAATAGTGGCACACAATCAGCCGTCCTGACACATATAAAGATTCCGGTACGTTCTGTAATTATGGCATCATAGCCACCAGGTTGCTTTATAATATATGGTTCGTGTATTTTTTCAATCTTGTCATATTGATCATTCTCCGATACCGACATCACATTACCGGAATGAGTCTCGTTTGCATATACCACACGTTTTATTGGTGCATTAATATAATTCTTTATAATGTTATTTCTCGAATCTATGTCCTGCCATTTTGTATTGTTCTCCCAGTCCTCTTTACTGCTGACAATTGTCTTAACCGGATAATTATCGTCAAATACTGCTATTGATTTCACATTTATCTCCCTACAAATTTATATATCGAATTAATACATACATTTCCCATATCTGCTTCCACACACTCTCATCACCGTCTGTATAGAAGGATTTGAGTATCCTGTCGACATCTACAAAGTCAAGAATATCTTTTGTAAAGCTATCCGTTAACACATCTAGTATAAGCGTCCTATAAGGTTCTTGTCTCATCCACTTTCTAACCGGAACAGGGAACCCCCTTTTTTCTCGAAATGCATTTTTGCTTCCAACATATCTTGACGCCGCTTCCCTAAAAAGTAGCTTCCCCATATGCTTATCTGCCTTATACTTTATCGGAAGTGACAATGCAAAATCCAACAACTCCTGTCTCATATATGGCGTTCTGATGTTAAGCTTCGCTCCTTTTGCCGCTGCGTATACATTTGGAAGTATATTACCGTGCATCCATTTAGTCAAATCGAACGCGTTCATCTTAAGAAAGCCATCGCCATTATAATCAGGAAGTGAAGGAACCTCCCCAACATCCATAATAGTATTAACAGATAACCAATATTCCTCACCGGGATTATTAAAATAATGGCTGTAGCAGGGATATCCACAGAACATTTCATCCGGTCCTTCTCCGGAACATATTGTGTTAGTATAACAGGACGCCTCTTTTGTTGCGAGATATAGTGCAATATAAGAGGCATCACCTGTAAGAGACTCCCGACAGGATATAGCTTCATCGACAGCATCAAAGTATTCCTTTGGACCTATCTTGATTACATGATGTTCACTTTGCAATTCTTTTGCCACTTCATGAGCAAGAGGTGATTCGTCAAATTCCTGCTCCTCATATGCCACAGAGAATGTCTTCTTAGCTTGTATCCCAAAAGCCAATAAAGAAGAATCCACTCCCGACGACAAGAATGTAGCATCTGATATTTGTCGCTCAGAAGTGAAAATATCATCTAATATACAAATAAGCTCCTGTAGATAATCGTCTTTGCTCTGTTCTTTTCTGACAGTAAATCTTATCTTTGAATCATCCAAAGAATTCCCTTTCTCATCTGCAAAAAGATAGGAAAAACGTAAGTATGTCTCAATCTCTTGTCGATTAAGAAAAGGTTTATTATACAAATAATTACACATTTTTTCCTCCATATAATTAAAAAACGAGAGCAAATTGCTCTCACCTTCTTAGT
>JAIKVT010000150.1 GCA_024685495.1 Lachnospiraceae bacterium | reverse complement strand
CACTTTTTATATAAGTTGCACCACTATTGTTTACTACGCCATAGGTGTTACTTGTTATAGAACCGCTACTTTGATTTAATCGTTTGCTACTTGCATTTTCTATACCGACTGAACAGGCAAAAATTGTACCACCCGATATATAAGCATTGGTTGTATTATTTTTTATTCCCACAGTAGCGTGTCCAATTACACCACCTGTTACATATAAAGTACCATTATTTCGGATTGCTTCACTATTTTGAAAACCGCTTGGCGTGTAGCTCTTATCTAACTGATATTTCTTTGTTGAGTTTTCACTAATAGTTAAAGTACCTTCATTTATAATATTAGGCTTACTTGCACTTGCGTTAGCAGCACCTATTGACGCACCACCACCTGTAAGTGTCATTGTATGTCCTGCGTTATTTTTTACTACATATTCTGCTCTGCTTCCCGCACGAAGTCCTGTATTATTTAATGTAACAGTGCCGTTGTTTTCGAGTGCGGGGCGATAATTTAAGACGCCCTCATTAAGATTTATATATGAAAGATTAGTTGAGTCTTGTGCTTTAGCTGATGATAAACTTCCTCCCACAAAAGTTATATTTCCGTTAACAGTTACGGCCGGGGCGTAACCGTCTGCACTTTTCTCACCAATACCGTCACCTGAAACGCCATCACTGTCAACGCAATTTACAGTCTTTGTGCCGTATAGGTTTATTGTTGCACCCTTATTATCCATTTCAAATGCGTCGTTAAATGTTATTGTATGATTTTGGTAATCTGTTATATAAGTACCTAGTATTGCGTCTAAAAATGCACCTTTATCTTCCCAACTACTAGCATAACCACAAGCACTTTGAGCGGCTAGGGCTTCTAAGCCTTTACTTGAATTATAAAAGCCGTGTCCGTCAATTATACAAGCGGACATAAATCTATTTGTTGCTTGTGTGTTTAATGTTATGTTTTCGTCTGTTTCTTTTACTTCTTCTACGGGAAGTGGAGTTACTTCTTCTTCACTTTTTTGTATAACAAAATTACTCTTATCTAGGTAGCCATTACCAAAATAATATTTGTTTTCTTTTTCAGTATAATCAGAATTAGTTTCATTTATTTTTGTAGAACTTAAAACTAAACTGTTATATATATCATTAAAGTTTAAGTTGTCATTATTTTCGTCGTCATCTGTTAATGCTAATTGTTTTAGTAATGCCACATAACTTGTTACATAAGCACTTGATACAGATGTACCACTTATGCTTGTATTTACTTGCTTATTATTTATTGTTCTTGTATATTCATAAAAACCTTTTGTAGCAAAATCAATGTTATTTGTGTCAGAGCCAAAGTTTGAATATATAGTCTTAGTGTATTTATTATCTATATTTTCAGTACTTGATACTGTTATTGTACTTTCAATATTTGCCGGTGTATATTCTGTGATTTCCTTGTTATCATTTCCTGCGCTGACTACTACGGGAATATTATGGTTTATTGCGTCATTTATAGCAGACTCTAATAACTTACTTTTGCCAAGTCCTGACAAAGATAAGTTAATTACATCTACATTTTTTTCTATTGCATATTTTATTCCTTTATATGCTGATAGAGTTGTACCAACGCCTTCATCATTAAGTACCTTTATTGGCATTATTTTTGTGATAACTTCCTGATCATTAGTTTCTTCTAGCATTATTTTTGACATAGCAGTTCCGTGTCCGTTATTATCGTTAGTGTTATCGCCGTCAACAAAGTTTTTACCTTCTACTATTCTATTGTCAAAAATATCTTCTCCAGCATTAAGCCCCGTATCTAAAATAGCAACGGTTACTATTTTTGAGTCAGCGTTAGCTTCGTCTATATTTTGCTTATCTTTATCGGTATTAGTAGTCGCTATTTCTTCTTTTGATACATCTTCTTCGGCTTCGGTATTTTTGTTTGCCTTATTTTCTACTATCTCAGGTGTATCTTTTACCTCGTCTATTTCTACATCAATGCCATCTTCTTTATAGTTGTTATAACTATCTTCCGTATCTTTTACAGACGCATATTCTACGACATAAAAGTTATCATATTTTTGTACTGACTTAATGTAGTCATTATCAAACTCCATTTCTTTATCAGAATAGATTATAAGTCGGCACGACTTAAAGATACTATCTGATTCCTTTACAATAGTATCATTTGTATCTAGTTCTTCTATGGAGTTTACTTGCTTTATTTCTTCTGTCTGTTTAGGAAGTATATCTTTTATGTTTTCGCTAATAGTAGTATATTTTTCGCTACCATTAAGTTCATTGGCGTTTGCTACAATGCCTGATGTTAGAACCATAGTAAATGCTAGTGTAAAAGCTATACTTGATTTAATTAGTCGCTTCGGTTTCATATGCGATGCTCTCCTTTTATGATTTTTGTATTATTATCTTTATATATATAAGGTAGTGACGGAGTTTTAGGGTTTTATTTATTTTTACACACAAAAAGGACAGGTTATTTGCCTGCCCTTTGATTATTTGTTATTTTTTGAAATTAGTTTACTGCCAATTTTTATTGTCGTAGCTTATTTTTCCACAGTCATTACACTTCCAATACTCGGGTGATACTACAACTATTACTTCTTGTGCGGGTACATCTTCGTATATTAAATGATTTTGACATATATCAAACCATTGTTGTATTTGTTCGTCGGTCCATAAATCAGCATTAAGTGGTAGGTTGTATCCGTGATATGTATTAAAGTGTTGAATTATTTTTGTATCTTCTTCTCCTCTAAAGCCAATATATGTTCCGTCGTCTTTACAATATGCTTTTCTTAGTTTATCTAAATATCTCACTTCCGTCACAGCGTCATAGTGTGTTACGTTTTGGTGATTGTTTGTTTTAGGAATTACCTGACCTTTGAATAATACTTCGCTTGTACGTTTATTTAATACATCGCCCGTTGTGCCTTCTTCACAACAAGTAGCTTCTTTATAGCCTGATACTTCTATATTATAGTTTGACAGCCAACAAGTACCCTCGTCTTGCCAACCTGCGTTTATTAACATATCACGCTCGGCGGCACTTAAAGTATAGTGGTGTGCTCCCGATTTTGCACTTGGGCTATATAATCTATAAAGTGGTGTGGTATCTTCATTTTCTGTTGTGGTTGAATACCAACCGATACCCTCGTCTTGCCAACCTGCAAGGAATACTAAAAGGTTTTTCTCCATCTCGTTCATAGTATAGTGATGGTCGCCTGCAACGGGGTTATATACGCGATATACGGGGTTTCCACTTTCAGCTGCTATCCAGCCAAAGTTTTCCCACTTCCAACCGGCGTTTACGAGATTGTCTTTTTCTCCGGCGTTTGCTGTATAAAAGTGTTCGCCACTATTTGGATTATACATTCTATACATAAGCTGTCCTGTTGTTTCAGCGTTTGCTGATGTTGGTATAAAGCATATAGTTGTTATTGCCAGTGTTAATACCATTATACCTACTATTAGTTTACTTCTTGTTCTCATTTTTCGTCCTCCAATTCATGAAAGAATTATTGTATGTTTTTCTTTCTACTAGAATTATACTGAGATAGGGGCTAAAACCATACGCTGTTTTTTTTTAAAACTTTATTTTTGTGAAAATTAGCCTGATTACAGTATAGGTTTTAGTGCAATTTAGTTATTAAATTCTTAAAATATCAGTTATTTGGCAGGCTACTGATATTTTTGGAATATAATTCTAAACTAAGATATAAGTTGCCTTAAATGTAATATCTTCACCAGCCTTACCTAAATTTATACCAACATTTTTATTTGTCTTAGTATTTAACCAACCGTTAAATGTCTTTCCTTCTTTTGCAGGTGTTATTATTGCTTTAATTTCTTTTGTTGCGTCAACTGTCTGTTCGCCTAAGTATGAACCATCGTCATCTACAAAAGTAATAGTAATTCCCGACTTAATATTATTAGCGTCACCTCTGTCAAAAATTGCAGTTGATTCACAAGTTGCGGTTTTAGGTACACCTATTGCTGTTGTGTAGTATTCGACTACTCTGACAGAAAGCATACCCTTATCTTTATCAATACCCATAATTTGTATATCTAATGCTGAGTCATTTTCAATAGCATTTGATAATTCAACCATTAAATCGGCTACAAATTGATCTGTATTATCAAGACTATAATTATGCTTTGTAGTACACGCATCTACACTTTTTTCTACTGCTATTTGTAACGAATCTTCAATTTCAACTTCACGGTTCATTGTACCTGTTACCGTTATAATTGTTAGGGCAATAACTATACCAAGTAATATTATTACTACACCATAAACTATGTTTTTCATTTATTATCCTCTTTATTAAGTGTTTTTATCTAACCCAAGTAGGCAGTCCTGTTTGTTTATTAAGACACCAAATTGCCTCGGTACCGGAATTACGGTAACTATCGAAACCGTCTATACTGTAACCGGTAATTACCCATTCACCGTTACGATAAACCTGATTTGCGTGCCAACCTGAACAATAATGGTCGTACATATTATAACGTAGGCATTTCTTTGACTCGTCATAATATAAATAATAATTTATATATGAACCAACATTTGGCTGTGTTGGTGGACCGTCTTCATAGTGAACTGTCTTGCTGTACGGATATTGTCTAATTACAGTTCTAGTGTACCCTCCCTTTTCTACATTCCATTCATTTTTACAATAACACCAATAACCATTTACTTTTTGCATATCGTAGTATGGATCTGGAACTAACGATGTCACTTCAAGTGTTCTTGACATTTTTCTGCTATCTTGTCTAATTTCTAGTGTTATATAGAAAGTATCAACATTATTGAACTTTATAGTGTCACTGTTTAATGTAATCATTCCTGTTCCTATTGCATCTGTTGAAGAATCATTTAATTCTGTTGTTGCTTCTGCAACAGATAAAGAAGCACTTTCTTCACAATTATTAAGTTCAAAAACATCTGTTAATTTATATGAAGTTCCAAGTTTAGGTTTAGTTTTTACTCTAACATCAGGCACTGCTAATTCTGCCTGATTATCAAGTGACGCAGTTGTTACTGTCTGTACTATATTAGTATCGTTATCAGCAATATCACTCGTTTCCCTACCCGCTATATTAATAAGTCCTACTGCCCCATTAAATGACACCACACCTAAAACAGCTATAATAATTACACCTACAATTGTTGTGATAATAGTAGAACCATATTCATCTAATATTTGCTTCATTTAACTTTTCCCCCCTTTCATTCAAATTGCATTATTAGCTATCTGGCTGAAAAACTGCTCAATTATTCCTCCCTGATTAAACAGAAAAAATGCTATTCCAAGTATTAATACTGTTGCTATTACACCTATTATTGCCTCACCATATTCGTCAATTATTTGCTTCATCTTTCCACCCCTATATATTTATTGGTAGTGTCAAGTCTGACACTCCTTTTTTGTTTATAAATCCTTTATTTTCGGGAGGTTTAAATAAAAAGAGCATTTACCTCCCATTTTCGGTATAATGTCATTGGCTAAATCACATCCCGAAAGGAGTTAAATGCTCATGGACATTATACTTTATTTAATTCAATTAATTCAACAACTATACCAACAAAATCGTTGGCTTTTAAATTTTATCTGCAGATATATACCATTAAAGCAATGGGCTTTTGATGATTCTCATTCTCCCAAATATCAAAAGTTTAAAATTGATAAGCTTCCTAAAATCATATATCATCAGCAAGACTGGAATTGGAAAGACCTTAACAGTTATTACGAATGGAAATACGGAAAGCCTATTAAGCCTATCAATCGTCGCTCTGAGTGTAACATCCCTGAATACTGTACCTGCCCTTCTTGCAAAGCTCCTCAACCCTATCTGTATCGCAATAACGGTAAGGCTGGTCAACTAATGTGCAAAATATGTGACACAAAGTTTTCTCCATACGAAAATCGTTTTAGTAAGACTCACTCCTTAAAGTGTCCTTATTGCTCGCATTCTCTTTCTCCCAAAAAGAATCGAAAGCACTTCATCATCCACAAATGCATTAACCCAAAATGTCCCTACTATCTTCACAACCTTAGTAAAGTTGATAAGGATGATTTAAACGAAGAACATGGCAAACATAAATATAAACTTCACTACATCTATCGTGAGTTCGTAATTGACTTCTTCAAGATAGATATAACATCTTTACCAAAGAATGCATCATCATTAAAGTTCAAAAAGAATAACGCTTACATTATGTCTCTTTGTCTTTCCTATCGTGTCAATCTGGGCTTATCCCTTCGTAAAACAGCCCAAGCGTTAAAGGACATCCACGGCATTTCTATATCTCATCAAATGGTTGCTAATTACTGTAAAACTGCCGCCACATGCATAAAGCCTTTTGTTGATACATACCCATACGAAAAAGATCCTAACGACCTCGCCTATACCGCCGACGAAACCTACATCAAAGTTCGTGGTATCACCGGTTACATTTGGTTTATTATGAACGCCGCCACTCGAGCTATCGTTGGTTATCAAGTCTCAGATAATCGTGGAGTCGGTCCCTGTATTATGGCAATGAGAATGGCTTTTCAGCATCTTAAAGAACTTCCTAAAAACTTTAAATTCATTGCCGATGGCTACAGTGCATATCCGCTCGCCGCCCAACAGTTCTTCTATAAGTTTGGTCAGCGTTTTAACTTTGATATAACTAAGGTCATAGGTCTTACTAATGACGATGAAGTATCTAAAGAATTCCGACCTTACAAGCAGATGATTGAACGATTAAACCGTACTTACAAAGCTTCATATCGACCAACGAACGGCTTTGATAATTACGATGGCGCTAACTATGATCTTTCATTATGGGTTGCTTATTATAACTTCTTAAGACCTCATAAACACAATCGATATAAGCCACCTGTTGAAGACGATATAATCTCTCACGGCGAAAATATGCCAGGCAAGTGGCAACTACTAATCTTCCTTGGTCAACAAACAATCCTAAAAATGCAACAACAAACTTCAGCCTAAATGGAGCGGAACCGTTGTCAAGGGATCCGTGGAATACCGGAACCGGCAAAGCCGGTGAGGATATGCCGCGAAAGTCCCTTTACAAAAGGTTCTCGGTGCATCCTATCTAAAAGGAAAGGCTAACTGCCTTTCCCTGCCTTCGGCGAGGACGGGTCTGGGCAGAGCCCAGGTTACGAGTCAAGGGACGAGTCCCTTGCGGGTTCTTAGGGCAGAGCCCTAAGCCCTCGGAGAGCTTTTCGTTATCTATATCTACAGTTTTCAAGGTTCATTCGAGCCTATTTCTTTGACTCTGTTTTTTCATAGGTCACTTGACACTATCTATTTATTGTTATATAAATAAATGATGATATACATATTCCAATCATCAACATTCCAATAATTGCACTTACTATCGCTTCTCCATATTCATCAATAATATATTTCATATTTTTTACCTCCTATTTCATTATCCTTGAAAAATGATGTTTACCATTTGCCGTTGTATCATTTGAATTTAAAAACTTTAAAGAATAATCGTATTCCAGAATACATTCACATATGTCCATATAACCGTCACTGTTTGTGTCATATCTTTTGATTGACAATATATAATCATTTTTTGACGCTTCATCAACACACTGATTGATCACTGACGTAGAATAATTATGTGCCGCTATAGTATCAGCATAAGAACTATTTGTCTTTTCTGCTTTTTGTGCATCAAGAGCACATACTATAAGTCCTGCGCCAACAAGAATAATTATTAACATTAAAAATATCGCTAAATATGTTTTTACTATTTGATTCATTGGGTATCCTTTCTTAGAAAATGTTTAGAATTGCATTAAATACTTTTGCATAATGAAAGACGATTAGACTTAACCCCTGAATATAAGAACTTATCAAAGCAAATCCAATCTTATTATGTAAAAAAATGCATTAAAAAAGAATAAATCTACTCATACTACACCTCCGTTAGATTTATTCGTCTATGTTACATTTTATTCACTTAAAATTGGCATACGTTTTTCGTGTTAACAATATATAATATTAAATATAAAAAATCAATTAACAAATTATTAATTTTTTATTAACAAATTATTAACAAAAAAAACATGGTCTGAAACCATGTCTTTTACTTACAATAATTCTTTTATTTTTGCCACTACATTTGCAGGCTTTGCATCCGCATTTACCCTATCTGTAAATGCCATATTATATAGCGGTTGTCTTTCCTCAATAAGACTCCTAATGCCGTCTATATTATTTCTGCCTTTTAATAGGGGGCGATTATCAGTATCCTTAACACGCTCATAAATCACTTCTGCAGGTGACTCCAGTAGGATTACTCTACCTGACTCTTTCATAAGTTGAACATTAGTCTTGTTCTTAATAATTCCACCACCACATGAGACCACGATATTATCTTTATTTACTAATTCTTTAATCGTGTCAGTCTCAAGCTTTCGGAAATAATCTTCTCCTTTTTGTTCAAAGATTTCATTTATGATAAGACCCTCTTTTGATTCAATCATCTCATCTGTGTCAACAAACTCGTATCCCATATCTTCTGCAAGTTTTGTGCCGACTGTAGTCTTTCCTACACCCATAAATCCTATCAAATATATAATCATATCATTTTCTCCAATTTATTATCTTCAGCAATGAATCTTTTTCAAATTAATCATCTTATGCAATAAATCTTTTTCAAATTAATTATCTTATGCAATAAATCTTTTTTTATCAATCATCTTCGCCAATATATTCCATTAGCTTCTTATAATCCATTTGTCCGGGCGCAGAAGTCTTATTATATGCACCGTATGTTATACATGATCCCGTAACATTTCCCGCTAATCGGCTAACTTTACCCAACTCTCCCATAGACATGGATATAAAAAGTTTCTTTGTCTCTACCGCAAATGAATTACATACATCCATAAACCTCGTCACATCAGTACTGTTAGAAGGCATAACAGCCATTTTAACGCCGTCACAGGCACTACAATCCATCTCTTCAAGCAGAGTAAGAATCATCTCATCTTCAGGTGTTTCCTCAAAATCATGATTTGAACAAATTACATTAGCTCCAAGAGATTTAAGACTGTCTATAAGCTTCTTAGGTCTTTCATATGTAAAATATTCTACATCAATAAAGTCAACACATTTATTATTAGCAATAAGAGAAAGATACAATTCCATCTCCGACTCATTAAATGAAGATAACCCTCCCTGAGCCTTTGTTCTGATAGTTGCTATAGTAACATTATCCTTACATATCGCAGAAAATTCTTTTAATCCGTTAATAATGGCGTCTTTATCATTAAGCTCTTTTAAATAATCTAAGCGCCATTCTATTACGGGAACCTTTCTTAAAGCTAAGACACGAGCCGTCTCAAGACTTCTGGCAACTGTATTGTCAACGATTGGCACACACACAATCGGCTTGAAGTTCTCTATATCAATATTCTTTACTCTCATAATATACCTCATATATTAGACTTTGTTCATTAACGAAATTATGGTATCATATTCCACATAAAAATTATAGTAAATTTAAATAACATTTTTTTATCAAGCCACTACATTTTCAAGTTGCTTTTATAAAAAATAATTGAAAGGAATTCTATAATGCAAGAAAAAAATACTTTAAATACAAAAAAAGCTTATTTATTCGGTTCTCCCGTATCTCATAGCATTTCCCCGAAAATGCATAATTATAGTTTTGATAAGCTTGGCGTTGATGCAACATACTCTGCTGTCGATATAGCGCTTGACAATATTGATTCTGTAACAAGTTACATTCGAAGTGACGATTTTCTTGGTGCAAATCTGACCATGCCTCTTAAAACAGGCATTATAAAATATTTAGATGAACTTGATATTACATCCCGTCTGTCAGGTGCTGTTAATACCATTGTTCGAAAAAATGATAAATTATGGGGATATACCACTGACGGTGCGGGATTCATTGATTCTTTAAAAGAAATAGATGTAGAAATTCCGAAAAAAAAGATTTTGATTCTGGGTGCCGGCGGAGCCGCAAAATCTATAATTACAAAATGTGCTATTGATAAGGCAAAAAAAATAACAATAGCTAAACGATTCAACAAAACCATTAATGATGTGAAAGCTTTTGCAGAAAATGTGTCATCTGAGACTAATTGTGTAGTTGAAGTTATAGATATCGAAGATAGATCTGCGTTGAAAAATGCAATTAATAATCATGACATACTTATTAATGCCACACCCGTTGGAATGACAAGCAACAACACTTTAATAGACAAATCAATGCTTAGACCATCTCTTATTGTCTGCGATCTTATATATGAACCTGAGATGACAATGCTACTTAAAGACGCCAAAGAATGCGGCTGTAAATATATCAATGGCAAATATATGCTTCTTTATCAAGGTGCACGAAGCTTCAAACTCTGGACAAATAAAGACATGCCTGTAGAAGAAGTTAAGCAAAAATACTTTGATTAATTATTATTTGTAATCACTATCCTTGTTTAACCTTAACGGCATAAGCTAAAATAGCAGATACAGTCTTAGAGTCTTGTAATTTACCACTATAAATCATATCAAGAAGCTCATCTAGTTCGTATTCTATTACATTAATATTCTCTGCTTCATCAAGATGTTGCTTTCCGGGCTTTAAATCTTTTGCAAGATATACATCAATAGACTCGTTACAAAAAGCAACTGTAGTCTTTAATGATAAAAGAAATGTAATATTATCAGAATGATACCCTGTCTCTTCCTCTAATTCTCTTTTAGCGCATATAAGAGTATCTTCTGTAGTTGAATCACGCGAGCCGGCAGGCACTTCGATTGTATAACGATCAAGTGCATGACGATATTGCTTTACCATAACAATTTTACCATTATCTAAAACAGGCAAAACACAAGCCGCCCCCATTCTATGTTCTATATAATCCCAGAGTTCATGACTTCCATTAGGAAGTAACATTTCATCCTGATATATATCAACAATAGCTCCTTTATGGATTAAATTTCTTTTTTCAACTACTACGTGATCCATATTAATTCCTCCATAATAACGATTATAATTCATAAATTAAAATGCAATGTATTAATGTGCAATGTATTAATGTGCAATGTATTAATGTGTACTGAATTAAGATGCAATTAAACTATAATACAATAAAAAAATCGGCTGCAATTCATGCAGCCGATAATATTTCGCGTAAAATCAATCTATTTCGCGTAATCAGTAACTCTGGATTCTCTGATAATATTGACCTTAATCTGTCCGGGATAATCCATCTCGGATTCGATTCTCTTAGAAATGTCTCTGGCCATTATAACCATATCAGAATCACTTACCTGATCAGGAACAACCATTACACGAACCTCTCTACCTGCCTGAATAGCAAAAGACTTCTCAACGCCCTTAAAGTCGTTGGTAATCTCTTCTAACTGTTGTAATCTTTGAGAATAAGCTTCCAAAGTCTCTCTTCTTGCACCCGGTCTAGCGGCTGAAATAGCATCAGCAGCCTGAACTATACATGCAATTAAAGTCTCCGGTTCTACATCTCCATGATGTGCTTCTACAGCATTGATAATGGTAGGTGATTCTTTGTATTTCCTACAAAGATCTGCACCAATCTGAACATGAGAGCCTTGCGCTCCTTCTTCATGGTCTATTGATTTACCAATATCATGAAGTAATCCTGCTCTCTTAGCAACTCTAACATCAAGTCCTAACTCCGCAGCTAACAAACCTGATAAATGAGCAACTTCAATAGAATGCTTTAAAGCGTTCTGACCAAAACTTGTACGATACTTCATACGACCAAGTAATTTAACAAGTTCAGGACTAACACCGTTAACACCAACCTCTAAGGTTGCAGCTTCACCTTCTTCTCTAATGTTCGTTTCAACTTCTTTTGTAGCTTTTTCAACCATCTCTTCAATACGAGCAGGATGAATTCTACCATCTACTATTAACTTCTCTAATGCCACACGAGCAATTTCGCGTCGCACAGGATCAAAAGCAGATAAAACTACTGCTTCCGGCGTATCATCAATTATAAGTTCTACACCGGTCATTGTTTCTAGTGTACGAATATTTCTTCCTTCACGACCAATAATACGACCTTTCATATCATCACTTGGTAAAGGAACAACTGAAATTGAAGACTCTGACACATGATCGGCAGCACATTTTTGAATGGCTGTAATCACAATATCACGAGCTTTCTTATTCGCTTCATCTTTTGCTTGCGCCATAGTCTCTTGAATGAGCTTGGCAGCATCAATTTTCACATCATCTTCAACAGTTTGTAGTAATTGTTCTTTTGCTTGTGAGGAGGTTAAACCTGAGATTCTCTCCAGTTCCTGTACTCTTTGTTGATTTAATTTCGCCACTTCTTCTTTGTCTTTGTTAAGCTGTCCTTCTCGCGATGACAAGTCTCGCTCTCTCTTCTCCAGCTGATTGAGCTTTCTATCAAGATTTTCTTCTTTTTGAGCAATTCTATTCTCATTTCTCTGTATTTCTGATCTACGTTCACGAATCTCTTTATCGAGCTCATTCTTCTGTTTGAGAGCGTCTTCTTTAGCTTCGATTAAAGCTTCACGTTTCTTAGATTCAGCTGTCTTAACGGCGTCATCTATAATTTCACGAGCTTTATTCTCAGCACTGTCAATTTTATTAGCAGCTTCTTTCTTCTGTATATTCTTAGAAACTACAACTGTACATACTATCGCAAGAATTATCGCTACAACGGCAATAATAAGTGTAATAATAATCATTGACACAAGAGCACCTCCTTTATTAAATTTTCATTGTACATATAACATAAGCAAAATCATTTTGTCATAAATTACAACATATCTATTCTACCCTTTGTGCCAAAAGATGTCAACCTCAATCAAAATACAGCCAAATACAGCTATGATATGTAATCCTACATTGAATCAGATTACACTTGTAAAAAGTCTGCTACATTAACGCCTTATGAATCATATCAATCTCAAATCCTTTCCCAAGCAGAAATCGACACATCTTTTCTTTATCTTTAATAGTAGCACTCTCATGATTGAAATTACGCTTTCGAATATACATATTTATTAAATCTTCTTCATTCGTAGTATATTCCTTATCAATTGCATCGTTAATTATATCTCTGTTAAGTCCCTTACGATACATATCTTGCATTATACGATTACGAGAGCGGGTAGTTCGATAATTCCTTACATACATATATGCATATCTTAAATCATTAATATAATCATAAGATTCAACAAATGCTATAGCTTCTGCAATAGCTTCAGCCGGATATCCATTATCTCTGAGTTTCTTAGTAATATCAGCTTTAGTTCTATCCATCTTTGCTAAAAGATGCATTGTTCGTTTTTTTGCTCTTGGAATTAAAGTCTCTCTTAATATCTCATCATAGTTAGTTAATTCTACGCCTTCTTCTATGCCATATTTTTTTATTTCGCCCCTATAAAGTTGAAAGTCCTCCCGATTATCGAGAGAGACTTTCACTTTGGTTTTGGTGTGATATTCAATATTAGTTACAATCATAAGGTTTACTTAGCGCTTGGCTTCTTATCTGCAGAAGGTTCTGATTGGGGCTTAGCCTTATCCTTGGCTTCATCAGCTTCCTTCGTATCTTCATTATCACCATCAAGATTATAATGAGTTCTTACTTTCTTCTCTACTTCTTCGTATACCGCAGGATTATCTGCTAAATACTTCTTAGCATTCTCACGTCCCTGACCTATCTTCTCACCGTTATAAGCATACCATGCGCCTGATTTATTAATAATATCAAGGTCTGCAGCCATATCAAGTATATCTCCTTCTTTAGAGATTCCTTTACCGAACATAATATCAAATTCAGCTTCCTTAAACGGTGGCGCAATCTTATTCTTAACTACCTTAATTCTTGTTCTGTTACCTATAACTTCACCTTGCTGCTTCAAAGATTCTATTCTTCTTACATCAAGTCTTACTGATGAATAGAACTTAAGAGCACGTCCACCTGTAGTCGTCTCGGGACTACCAAACATAATACCAACCTTCTCACGAAGCTGGTTAATAAAAATAACTATACAATTACTTCTTGAAATGACTGCCGTAAGTTTTCTTAAAGCCTGAGACATAAGTCTTGCTTGCAAACCTACATGTGCATCACCCATCTCACCGTCAATCTCTGCTTTAGGAACAAGTGCAGCAACAGAATCGACTATTACTATATCAACAGCATTAGATCTAACCATTGTCTCAGCAATCTCTAATGCCTGCTCACCGTTATCAGGCTGAGAAATATATAAATTATCTATATCTACTCCAATATTCTTAGCATATACAGGGTCTAAAGCATGCTCAGCATCAATAAAACCTGCAATTCCTCCACGCTTCTGAACTTCAGACACTGCATGTAACGCTACAGTTGTCTTACCTGAAGACTCAGGACCATATATCTCTACGATTCTTCCCTTAGGAAGTCCACCTTGTCCTAATGCTATATCAAGACTTATCGATCCGGTTGGTACCGTCTCTACCTTCATAGATGATGAAGTGTCTCCTAATTTCATTACAGAGCCCTTACCATACTGCTTCTCAATCTGTAATATCGCCGCTTCAAGGGCTTTCAACTTATCTTCTTTCGCCATAATTCTCTCCTTCTGCGAACAGTTGTTCGTCTAACTGAAATTATAATATACTACTTATGAAGTGTTGTCAATAGAAAAATCGAAAATTTGTTCGATTTTTGTTCTATAATTTGTTCGTTGTACCGAGCGCATAATCATACACACTCTCCTGCAACACTATATTAACAATTATATATGATAACGTGTCCGAATATATGGACATAAGATAAATTATCCAACTCGAACAAATAATCCAAGCCAAATAAATCCTGATAAATCAAAGAAATAAGATTAAGTACTTATTGATTATACTTAAAAGCCAAGAATTCGTCAATATAGCAATTAAAAAACTGCACCGCTTCCCGCGATGCAGTAATATATTATCCGATAACAAATGTATTGGCCCCCGGTGAATATTCCTCCCATCCCGGATTGCCTGTTGTTGCAAATTTACCCCAGATACGTCGCATTAAAGCTCCTATCTCATCATCTTTTTCTATCTTAAGACCATCAAAAGTTTCCTTTGCACCAAACATGATAAACACTTCACTGCCGTGAAAACTTCCTAATTTCGAACCTTTTACCACATATTGATACACATATTTGTAAACTTTTCCTTTATAATCGTTAAGAATTTCCATCTGTGGTTCAATAAACACTTTACGAGTCAAAGCATTGATAACACGTTGTCTGAAGGTATCTGCATCAGGCTTTAATTTTAGACCCAATAAAGGTGCTACAATCGGCATCACAAATGTCGGCATATTCCTTGTGAAAAGTGCACCTTCATTCTTAGTATTACCAATTAACATTGAAATGTTAGATTTCACAGCTAATTTCTTTGGTTCATCTACAAGATCAACTCCATCAATTATAGGAGAAAACGGGCATCGAATTTCTGTTTGGGCTCTTAATATATTCGAAAACATTTTAAAACTATAATCAAGTTGTTTTTGAGACATATTAAGTAAATCAGACGCCTTATGAATACCTGCTATTTTTAGAAACAGTCTGGCATATTTTGCACTCTCTCTATATGTGAAGACATGATCTACAGGTGCAGATTGAACTATTGCCTTATGAAAAAGTCCTTTTGCTTTGTCCATACTCATTAAAGCAAGTGTACTTCCGGCTCCAGCTGATTCACCAAACACTGTTATATTATTAGAGTCTCCGCCAAAAGCTTCAATATTATCATTAACAAATTGAAGTGCCATAAGTTGATCATGCAGACCGTTATTAATATCAAAATTACTGTTTAAACTGTTAAGATTGAGGAAGCCATATATACCAAGTCGATAATTAACAGATACCACTACAGTATTACTTTCAACAGCGAAACGTTCAAGATTGTAGGCAAGAATATTAGAGCCTTCTTCAACTGCTCCTGCCGCCCCCTGCACATATGCGCCTCCAAATATCCAGAACATAACAGGTAACTTCTCGTCACCTTTTTTATCAGGGACAAAAATATTAAGATACAAACAATCTAAACCATTATTACCTACACCAAAACCTTCCAGAGGTTGTATTGGGTTCTTACTACCATGGTCTGCCTTAAGGACTCCCGACCAGCTGTCACATTTAACAGGATGTTTAAACGCAAGCCTTCCAATAGGCGGTTTCGCGTACGGAATGCCTTGATAAATTGTGCATCCTCCTCGTTTAAAGCCTTCTACCAAACCGTACTCTGTCTTAACCATATTAGATATCCTTTTTCCATAATCCATGCATATTGCAATACTCGTATACAGCTACAGGTTTCTCACCGTCAGGAACGATAAACTCAGCTACAGGTTTATCTTCCGGAGTAAGGTTTACACAACTGTATCCCTTGTCTGTCTCAAGAATGATAAATTGAATATAATGTCCTTCTACCATCGGATGCTCTACATCTCCAACCTGAACATTAACTTTATTACCGTCAACCTTTACTGAAGGTACATGCTTTTCTGTTGCCGCATCAGTTGTACCCGGAACAAGTTCTTCCATAAATGTTCCACAGCAAGATACTTTTACTCCCGAATCGTTTAATTTAACAATTACATTTCCACAAGATCTACATATATAAAATGTCATAATAAATTCCTCCAATACTCTTAATAATTCTCTGCCTTAACCTCAAAGAAACTCTGAGGATGATTACATACAGGACATACGTCAGGTGCCTCTGTACCAACTACTACATGACCGCAATTGCGACATTCCCACATAACAACGCCGCTCTTCTTAAATACTTCCATAGCTTTAACATTATTAAGAAGTGCACGATAACGTTCTTCATGTAATTTCTCGATTGCAGCAACTCCTCTAAATTGCTCAGCCAAATCGTGGAATCCTTCCTCATCGGCCTCTTTAGCCATGCGATCGTACATGTCTGTCCATTCAGCATTCTCACCTTCTGCAGCCGCAAGAAGATTAGTAGGTGTGTCTCCTAATTCACCTAATGCCTTAAACCATAATTTCGCATGCTCCTTCTCGTTGTCAGCAGTCTTTAAAAACATTGCGGCAATCTGCTCATATCCGGCTTTCTTAGCTACAGATGCAAAATAAGTATACTTATTTCTGGCCTGTGATTCGCCTGCAAAAGCCTCCCACAAATTCTTCTCTGTCTTAGTTCCTGCATACGGATTCTTTCCCATAATATACCTCCTTCATTTTATATAATTTAAAGCCTCTTTCTCAAAGACTCAGCGTCCTTTATAAATACCTATTAGAATTAATGATAGAATTTCACCTGATTGGTAATATCCTCAATATCCTGAACTACTGCATCAGAACCGGTACTGTCGTCGGCACTTTTCATAAGCTCTATTGAAAGTCTGTCAAGTTTATTAAACATTTCCTGGTTATCGGTTAAGCATCGTTCGATAGACTGCTTATTCTCCTGATAAAACTCAAGTCGCCCCGAATTATCCTGTTTATTCCCAATTCTTTTAAGTGGATTAGCAAGTGATGAATACTCTTTCTCATCTAATACACTGATTCTGCGCGCCATCGTATCAAGATTATTAACCGCTGTGTTAGAAGCCGCATCAACGACGCCCATATATCTATCCCATGTAATTGAATTAACTTCAAATCTGTTATTGACAGCCTGTCTTGCTTCATCAATCTTAGTTCCGACAAGATTAGCCTGATTAACAATGGCTTTGGCAGTCTTACCCAGATAAAAACCATATTGATAACGTGATGCTATTCTCTTAACTTCTTTAAGACTTAATGCTTTTTGTTGTTCTGCCTGAAGGCGCTCATTATCGTCATATATCATTTGCTTATCCGGAAGTGCCGGTTTTTTATCCTTTGTAAATACGATTCCCAAAATCGGAAAAATAATAACCAAAGCAAGTACAATAAGAAGTGTAAGTCCTGCTCCGACAAAATTTCCCGAAAACAGATTTACAAAAATAGTTGTAATTCCTATAATCACCGTAATTATATCAAGTCCGACTGCAATTAATATGCCTATAATTCTTTTTACGCTCATACGATTTATCCTCTCAACATATATGATAAAATTCTAACATATTTACACGACATAATCAAAATATATGTGTATAAATATACTACAAAAAAGGACACGGGATAAACCCATGTCCTAAGGTGTGTAAATGCTTAAGTTAAGCGTTACTTATTAATTATCTCTTAAGGTTAACAAGTTCTTCAAGCATTGTGTCACTTGTTGTGATAACTCTTGAGTTAGCCTGGAAACCTCTCTGAGTAGTAATCATATCGGTAAATTCAGCTGAAAGGTCAACGTTAGACATTTCCAACTGACCTGTACTCATGCTACCACCATCGGCTGTAACCTCAACGCCGATTCCGTCGAAATCGCCTGAGTTGAGAGTTGTACGATAGCAACTGTTACCTGTACTCTCAAGACCTGATGCGTTAGCAAACTGCGCTACTGCGATTTGTCCAAGAAGTACCGTATTACCATTGTCATAAGAACCGTATATACAACCTGTACCGTCAATTGACATACCTGTCATAGTACCGAGTTTCTTACCTACACCAATAGTTCCTGTTATGTCACCTTTATCAATTGCAAGTGTTGATGTACCACCGTTATCATAGTTAAGTGAATTCTGGAAGTTAACGTCAATATCTGCAAATTGAACACCAAACTTAGTCATATTAAGTGATTGAGACTTAGCTCCTGCAGCTCCGATATATGAAAACGATCCGTCAGCTTTGTTAAACTGTAATGTAAAATTAGTTGTATCATAAGTCTTTTGTAAAGAACCGTCTGTTGCACTAATTGTTAATGTTCCATCTGCAATTGCGGCATCATCTACACCATACATCTCAGCTAATGAGAAGAATTTTGTAGAAGTATCGGTTGTACATGTGAATTGACATCCTTTTACACCGCCAACTTCTGTTATATCTCCGCTTCTTGCATATGTCTTACCTTCGTAAACTGTCCGTACGGTAGATGAAGCAGCATCGTATACAAACGCTCCCTGAAGTGCAAAACTCTTTGTTGCTTGAGTATCCTGACCAAATATATCACTGACTTTTTTGCCTCCTGCAACATACTCAGCAAGAATATCTTTATTATCATCATCATAGATATTAGCAAGCTCAACTGTAAATGTTCCATTATCAGCGTCAGTAGCCTTAACAGCGAACTTTGCTGTATACTGATATCCTAAGTTATCGTAGAATGAAAGACTCATTGCATAACCTGAATCAGATGTAACATTAGTATCATTCTTATCGATAACTCCTGCAACATTAGCATTAGTTGTTGCTTCAGGGGGTGAAGTAAGATTAGCGGCATTCATTACACGAAGTGGAGATACTGTATCCTTCTTGATTACAGCAGCGCCTGAAGTTGTGTCTACCTGCCATCCTTGAACCATATAACCTGTAGAACTCATACAGAGGTTACCATTACCGTCAATGTAGAATGAACCTGCACGTGTAAATAAATTCTCACTACCATTATTAACAATAAAGAAGTTGGTATTGTTAGAATCAGTAAGCTTAACATCAAGAGCCTGTCCTGTTGACTGAGCTGCTCCTGCAGAAGTAATACTTACTTTAGTTGCACCACTTGATACACCAAGACCAATCTGGTTAGCATTCTTACCACCAGTAGTGGCTGTAGCACCTGATGCGCCCGATGTTGTCTGATACATGATATCAGTAAAAGTGGTTGAAGAAGATTTGAACGAAATAGTGTTAACGTTAGCGATGTTGTTACCTATAACATCCATCTTGGTCTGGTGAGTCTTAAGACCTGATACACCAGAATAAAGTGATCTCATCATAATACATGTCCTCCTCGTAATGTGGAGGAGCTGCGTCGGCCGCCTCTGTCAGTCAGCGGCCATAGCTTCCATAAGGTCCAGCTATGCTATAACAGCTCCATCAATATTAGTAAATACGTTACCATTAGATTCATCTTGATCTAATGCTGTTACTACTGTCTGATTAGGTACATTTACAATAAATGCCAAACTGTCCATAATCACCAGTGAATCATTAATTCCCTTCTCTCCGGCTTTCATAATTCCTGCCTCAAGTCGTACGTTCTGTTCTTCTGAAAGAGAAATGTTTCTCTCATCAAGTCTTGCTGCAGCGTGTTTAGAAAACTTAACTTTGCTTTCTTCACTTATTCTCTGCCTTAAGACATCTTCAAAAGAATTAGTGACTGTAGAAGATTCACGCGACTTGCTTGTCTGATTACTCAGATATGTGTCAGCAATCTGTTGAATTGAGCCGAAGTTACTTCCAATCTCATTCATAAGTTCATCTCCTATCTTAGAAAAATTATCACCTATTATATTATTCGGTTGTTTCTTCCTCAGACTTTAGAGCTGCAATCCTATTTTCTAATGCTTCTAATGTAGAATATGAATCAGAATTGATAAATTGCTTTGTATATTCATCCATTGAGTCATATAAAGATCTGACAGCACTGATTTTTTCTTCATCTTGTAATGAAACTGCCTGAAGATTAGGTAACTTTGTAACTGCGTCTTCAAAGGTTTTAGTTGTCATCATTGCGGTATAATATGTCTCGTCAGCTACGGTTTCAATCTCTTCAAGTTTGTATAATCCATCATTAACTGATACCATGTATCCGTCATCTGTCTTCTCTAAGAAATCAACCTTTCCTGATACATATTGTTGTTCACCTGATGAATCGGTTGTATTAATTATTACGTACTTGCCAACATAACTTGATGCTTGTATATCATCCATCTTATCCTGTACATTCTGAGTCGATTCAATCTGTGTAAAACTGGCAAGTTCAGAAACATATTCTGTATTGGTTGTAGGCTCTAACGGATCTTGATATTTCATCTCTGCTACTAATAATTGAAGGAACATATCTTTGTCAAAATTGTTCGCTTTAGTAGTTGAATCGTTTGATGAAGTCGAATTATCTACAACCTGTCCGTTTTTTATTTCCTGGATTAACGCCATCTTAACTCCTTTCTAAGCCTGTAAATTCATTGAGTTGCCTTGATCTTTCATCATCTGTGCTACAAGTTTGTCTTCTTCAGACATAAGTCCCTGTAACTCATCAAGATTATTAAGATTAATACTTACGGGCTTTCTCCTCATATTAGAGGCTTGTTCTTCCTGCTGTCTGGCCTGCTCTTCCTGCTGATGCATGCCTTCCTCAAGATTTCTCTCAAATTCATGAGTTCCTACAGATACTTCAACAGCTTCTACTTTAACTCCTGCCTTATTGAGATTCTCTTTAAGTAATGCTATCTGATTCTCTAAAGCTTCTTTAACCGCTTCATTCTGTGCAACAATCTGTGCATGTAAAGCTCCCTGCTTCTGAGATACGTTAAGATAAATCTTTCCTAATGACTCAGGATTAAGAATCATCTCTATACTTGTTGTTTCATCGCTTAGATTAATTCTTGCTGCTTCGGTAATCTGAGTTATCATCTGCATTGTTGTAAATCTTGTGATAACAGGTTTAGCTTCTGCAGTAACATTTGCTTCAGGTTGAACATTTTGATTATTAACTACGATGTTATCTGTGTTAAACTGTCTGCCTGTCTCCTGACGATTATCGTGTCTTGTGAAACTATTTGAGTTGTCTGAGTTATTCTCAGTCGTTTGTTTTGTCGTAAATGTGTTATCACTTACTTCAGTCTCGGTTGACTCTTCATTCTCGCTTACAGTAGTCTGATCGTTTTTAACAACTACAGGCTTCTCATCATCAGGAATATCCTCTACTTTAACCTCTTTACCATCTGTCATAACCGGCTTAGCCATTTCGGGATTAGACTGTAATACCTCTTTTGGCACTTTAGTCATATCAACCTCTTCGCCTACATTAGCCGTTTGAAGATTAGGATCGATATCAAGATTTTGATTGGGATTTGCATTAAGCATTTCCTTAGGAATCTCAATACCCTTACCTGATTGGTTTACTGCTTCTTGGATTACAGGTGCTTCAAGTCCGGTCTTATCGATAACATTTGTGCTTAACTCTCTTATCTGTGATAATGCATCAGATAAATTCTCATCAAGTACAAGCGATACGCTATCCTCTACGTTAGTAGCCTCAACCATGAGCTCTGTTACCTGCTTAGGATTAAGTAAATCAGCAAATGTAATATTCATATCTGCCATAACATCACTTAATTCCTCTTCTGTAATACCTAGCGCTTGAACTAAAACATCTTTTACTTCACTTTCGAAATTATTAAGAACTTCATTAACAAGTTCCATAACTTCCGGCGGAAGTTCTAAGACTTCTGTTGCTTCAGCCACTGTTGCCATCTCTTCACTAATCATAGCTGCATCTTCAGGCTTAACATCTGTAGCTTCAGTCTTATCTGTCTGTTCAGCTTTACCGGGCTTTTCAAGTTTTGTAGTCTTCTCAGTATCTTCTACCTTATCGGTTTTATTCGTCTTATCTTCTTTTGCTGTCTCTTTAGAAGCATCTACTGCTTTAGAATCATCTTTCTCGTTAATCTTCTTTTCAGGAGCTTTAACTTCTTTAGACGAATCTTGCGACTGTAAATCCCGGTTACTTTTTGCAACATTCTTGTTCATAACATCAAGAAAACCTAAAGACTTGTCATCATCTTTTGAAACAGTCTTCGTGTTAACCATGATATTAGGACCTATGTTAGCAACATTTCCACTAGTCATACAATTCCTCCTTTCCTTATTAAATTGTTATATATAACATATCCCTTAGGATGCGTTATCATAAAACGGTTGACCCGCTTAAATAATCTTTTAATTAAGGCTCCATAATTTTGGTTATTTGTGCTGCCGTATCGGCATTCATAGCGCCTAAGATTTTACCACGGGAAGAAGCATCCATAGCCCATAATATCTTACCTACCAAAGCAAGATTATCAGTCATCGTATTAAATATTCCCGCTGCCTGTGCCGGCTTCATGCTTGAATATGTTGAAGCGTATTGCTTAATCTGCTCATCTTGTGTAGTCTGTTCTACTACCTGCTTGTAAATTGCCTCAGCATTTGATGGCTGAATTGACTCATAATACTTCTTATATTCATTTATATCGGGCGCTTTGTCGGAAAAAACAACCTCTTGATAGAATTTTTCTTTCTCTTCTTCAAACTTTTGTTGATTTTGTTTATAAGTCTGAAGTTCAATCGCCTGTGCCTCAAGTTCTGCAAGGCGTGCACTGTCAACACCTCCGGAAGATTTTGCGGCTGCAAGTTCAGCCTCTAATTCTTTAATTCTTTTAACGGCATCTTCTACGGAAGCAAAGCTATACTGTGCATCTTCTTTGGCATACTCTTCCACTTCAGGAAGAATCTTATTAACAACAGGTACATTTTTTAGTATTGGATAAAGAACGGTAGAACCAAATCCGCCTACATCCATTTTGATAAGAAGACCAAGTATGACCATCCAAATAAGAAAGATCAAAATGGCAACAAAAACAACCAGCCCCTTACCGGAACCTTCTTCTTCGTCATCATCGTCTCCTTCAGATCCTTTTTTCTTTTTATTCTCTTTTTCTTTTTTCTTCTGCTCTTTCTTCTCAGCCTTTTTCTTTTTCTTTTCTTCTTTTTTATCCTGGTCAGCCATTACTCTTCTCCATCCTCGTTCTTACCATATGTATAACTGACTAACTCGTCAGTAACTTTATTCTCTTCCGCATTCATCTCGGCTTTAAATTCTTCAAATGCTTTCTCCTTAAGATTCTCATGCGTCTTTCTCTCTTTCATGACCGCATCAAGTCTGGCTCTGGCTTCTTCGACGCGCTTTTCTGCTATATGCACGTTCATCATCTGTTCTCTTACCAAAACCTTCATAGTCTCGATTGCTGCTTTAAGTCTTTTAATCTCGTTAAAGTCCAAATCTCCGACCGTAGCTGCTTTTAGGTCTCTCTCATATCCTGCTCTTCTTATCATAAGCTTAGTAAGCTTATCCTGCTCAACCTGCAATTCAGCATTGGCTTGAGAGTAAGCAATCTTCTCCTGGCTTTCAATTTTTTCTTTGATGTCAAGGATACTTTGCATCCTATATCTGAATTTTGCCATAGAATATACCTATCTACTCTTTGAACATATCCTCTAATGTCTGTATCTCATCGTCAAATTCGTATTTTGTATGTGTCTCCTGTAAAAGAAATTCATTAACCTGATCAATTTTCTCAATAGCATAATCAATATTCTTATTAGACCCATTCTTGTAAGCTCCAATATTAATAAGGTCTTCTGCTTCGGCGTATGTTGCAAGTACATTTTTCATCTTACCTGCCGCACTCTTATGCTCTCTGTCTGCAACGGCAGACATAACTCTGGAAATGCTTTGTAAGACATCAATTGCCGGATAATGATTTCGTTGTGCAAGCCTACGGTCTAATACAATATGACCGTCTAATATCGATCTTGCGGTATCTGTAATAGGCTCATTAAAATCATCACCGTCTACAAGTACCGTATATAATCCTGTTATGGAACCCTTATCAGAATTACCGGCTCTTTCTAAAAGCTTTGGCATCTCCGAATAAACTGACGGCGGATATCCTCTTGTAACAGGAGGCTCGCCCGATGCTAATCCTATCTCTCTTTGTGCCATTGAAAAACGTGTAAGAGAGTCCATCATAAGCAGCACGTCTTTACCCTGATCTCTAAAATATTCAGCAATGGATGTTGCAGTCTTCGCCGCTTTATTACGAATAAGTGCAGGCTTATCACTTGTAGCAACTACTACTACAGATCTGGCCATACCTTCTTCACCAAGGTCATTTTCGACGAATTCTCTAACCTCACGACCACGCTCTCCTATAAGCGCAATTACATTGACCTGAGCCTTCGTATTACGTGCGAACATTCCCATTAATGTACTTTTACCAACACCGGAACCGGCAAAAATTCCAATTCTTTGACCTTTGCCGACCGTTATCAGACCATCTACGGCCTTAACTCCAAGCGGTAACACCTCTGATATAATTACTCTGTCCATTGGATCAGGCGGAGCAGCTTCTGCAGGATATTCTTCCTCGAGCTCTAAGATACTTCCGTCATCAACTCTTCCTACACCATCAATAGTATGGCCTAACAGTTCGTCACCTACCGGAATTGTAAGCGGCTTACCCGTATTCTCAACCATACATCCTACACCGACACCCTCAACAGAATCAAAAGGCATCAAAAGCAGGCTTTTATCACGAAAGCCTACTACCTCTGCCTTAATCCTCTTACCGTCTTCTGCAATTATCTCACATAAATCATTAAGCTTGGCATCCGGCCCAATTGATTCGATTGTCAAACCAACTATTTTAGAGACCTTACCAAGCCTATCAAAATAAGTATTTTCTAAAAGTGTATAATATTTCTTAGTATCAATCATAAGCCACGTGCCTAATAAAAATGCATTTATATTAAATATTAAATGCTTGTAAATCTATAAAAATAATTCAATGCCAAGTGCTTTATAATCATAAGTCTGATTATTAAATGCTAAGTGCTCTTAAATCTTTGATAAAATTATCTAATTCCACTCCAATGCTGCAATCAATTATTCCACCATCACATTCAATAATACATTGATCGTCTTGAAGTAAAGGATCCATTACTATATCAAGTTGGACATTCTCGCCCACTTTGTCTTGAATCATTTCTTTATTCTCGTTAATGTAGTCTTTATTATTCTCATTAACTCTTATAATTAATGTCTTAGAACTCTCGACATTAGCTATCGCATTTTCACACAGATGAAGAAGAATCTCTTTCTTGTCTCCGAACTCTATCATAAACACCTTGCTCATGACATCACACACAACATCGAGAACGTCTTTCTCCATTTCTATTTCTTTATCAATATACTCTTGCCTGATTCGCTCAATCTCGGCATTCATCTCGGCTTTGGCAGTTTCAACCTCACCGGTTGCCAAAGCCTGACCCATATCATAACCCTGCTTCTGACCTTCTTTAATCGCCTGTTCTTTCATTGATTCTGCCGTAGTTGTAGCATCGGCCATAATCTCATCTGCTCTTGCATTAGCTTCAGCCAGAATATTATCTGCTTCTTCCTGTGCCTGATTAACTAAGTCATTAGTAATATCCATATCCATCGACATAGACATACCATCGTCATCGGCTTCAGGATCGAAATCTTGAAATAATCCGTCTAAATCATCGGGCTGCTCTTGTTCATATTCCTCCCGTTCTTCGGGAGTCATATTCTCAAGACGCTCTTTTTCTTTACGACGGCGGGTTTCCTCTTCCTTTTTTCTAAATTCGGTGATCTTCTCTTCTACAAGATCATTTGAATCTATCTCTCTGGAAGTTCCGCTTTCGTTCTCAAATATTGTAAAAAAAGGTTTTAATACATTATCATTAGACAACTAAATCGTCACCTCCGCCACGAGATACAACAATATCACCCTGATCCTCGAGCTTTCTGATAATTCCAACGATAATCTGCTGTGATTCTTCTACGTCCTTCATACGTACAGGACCCATAAATTCCATATCTTCCTTAACCATCGTAGCAAGACGTGAAGACATATTACGGAAGATACAGTTCTGAACTTCTTCATTGGCACCTTTAAGAGCTTTAGCAAGTTCATTATTATCAACATCACGAAGAACTCTTTGAATTGAACGATCGTCAAGCAACAAGATATCCTCGAATACGAACATTTTCTTACGAATCTCTTCAGCAAGTTCGGGCTCTTCAATCTCTAATGCTTCCATTATTCTCTTCTCAGTTCCTCTGTCAACCGCATTAAGAATTGATACGATAGAATCAACACCACCTGCAATCGTATAATCCTGATTGATAAGAGAAGAAAGCTTACGCTCTAATACTTTCTCAACTTCCTTGATAACTTCAGGACTTGTTCTATCCATAAGTGCAATTCTTCTTGCGACATCAGCCTGCATCTCAGGATTTAGCGCACTAAGAATCATGGATGATTGAGCCGGAGCCAGATAAGAAAGTATCATAGCAATAGTCTGCGGATGCTCATCCTGAATAAAGTTAAGAACCTGGCCCGGCTCAGTCTTTCTGATAAACTCAAAAGGACGTACCTGTAAAGACGCAGTTAACTTGGTGATGACATCATGTGCTTTGTCATCACCAAGTGCATTCTCTAACAATTCTTTAGCATAACCTATACCACCTTCAGCAATATACTGCTGAGCGAGACACACCTGATAGAATTCGTCTATTACCGCATCCTTTACCTCAGGTGAGATACTTCTGGTATTAGCTATCTCTAAAGTCAATTCTTCAATTTCATCTTCTTTGAGGTGCTTAAATATATCAGCCGACTTCTCAGGCCCTAAAGATATTAGAAGTACAGCCGCTTTCTGAACACCACTTAAATCATCAGATGCTGCCATTTCTATCCCCAATCATCGTTCAGCCAGTTACGAAGTAGCGTCGCAACGGCGTCCGGTCTTTCATCTACAAATTTCTCAATTAACATTCTTGCTTCAGACTTCTCATTATATCCGATATCTTCAAGTTCATCTTCCTGACCTTGAATTAAATCTTCAATAGTAATCTCTTCTTCGACTTCTTCCTCTCTGTCTTTACGAAGAGTTCTGAATACAACGAATGCAAGAAGTGCAAATATGAGTACTGCAAGAGCAATCTCTATTATTGTTCTAAGATCGAGTCCTAACCCTGCCGATGGTTGGAACATAGGAACATTATAAGCTGTCATTGAGATATTCTCTTGAGCTATACCTGTAGCTCTTGAAATACTCTCTACCATCTCATCATCAACATCAGCTCTTACAATATCACTGTTCGCAGCCTCAAATTCAGCAAATGTCTGATCATCTAATTGACCTTGCTCTTTCATCTCATCTTCATTATATATTACAAATCGTTTTGCCACAACCGAAATAGAAGAATTCTCTAAATCCACTGCTCCTACTTCTTTATCTGTAGTCGTTATCTTCTCACTTGGCAAATAGTCTTCCGTAACATCTGAAGTGGTCGATGAGCTGACACCATTTTCATCAATAACATATGTTGTATCATTATCATTATTATCTGTACCGGGAACTCCACCTGTTCCTGATGTTGATTCAGAAGTCGATTCAGTACGTGAATCAAGATAACCTTGAGTCTGACCATCATTAAGATAATAATTGTAATCAACTTCATTGACTTTATCAAAACTCATACTAAGGTTTGGTGCAACCTTAACATCATCATACATCTGAGAGCCTAAAAGTATATCTTTAACCTTCTTAGATACACTGTTAGATGCTTTTTCCTTAGCACTTAGATTAGAAGATGCCGTTCCTGCTCCTGACGCCGAATCTCCACCTGAGAACAATACATTACCGTCACCATCTAATATGACAATATTGTCAGTAGTCTTATTACCAAGACCCGTTGCAACATACTGAGCGATTCCTGCCGCAGTATCTTGTTCCATAGTCTGACCACTCTTAAGATGAAGAATTACATTGGCATAGCTTTCTTCTTTCTTAGAGCTTATCGTTCCATCATTAGAAGGTATATTAAGCGTAACCTCTGCCGAATCAACACTGCTTATCGCCGTCAAATCCTTGGCAAATTTCTCTTCTAAGTATAGCTTGTATTTCTTTTCTTTATCAGCTTCCGTTGTACTGAAGCTTCCATCAATAACATCACTGATGCTATATCCTTCTGCAGGAATATTATTAGTTCCAAGAAGTATACTTGCGTTGGCCTGATCATCTGTTTTGACCATGTAGGTCATACCATCTTGTGAAGTCTGATATTCAATATTCTCATTGGTAAGTAACTCCTTAACCGAAGACGCCTGTTGAGCTGTCGTACAATTAACGAGTGTTACCCAAGTCGGTCTTGTAACAACGTACGCCAAAATAACAATAGCAACCACTACCACTGCTACGGTACTGATTAGTATTGCTTTTTGCTTGGTTGAAAATTTCGACCACCATTCTTTAATTCTGTTTAGAATATTCTGTATCGCTTCCGGCATAATGTATCATCCCCTAAATATACTGCCAAATTTTAATATTTTCTGTTATCCTTTGCTACAAATCTATTAAATCTGCTCTACTTTGCTGCAAATCTATTAAATCTGCTCTACTTTGCTGCAACTTCATTAAATCTACTAATATTTGCTGCAAATCTATTAAATCTGCTCTACTTTGCTGCAACTACATTAAATCTACTAATATTTGCTGCAAATCTGCTAAAACTACTAATTACATCTGCATATTCATTAGTTCTTTATATGCGTCTAAGAACTTATCTCTTACGGCAACCGTGTACTGTAATGCAACAGTTGCTTTCTGCTCAGCAATCAACAAATCATGTGTATTGTCTGATTCGCCCAGAGCAAATTTGATTTCTTCCGCTGAAGCATTATTCTGTAATGTATTAGTCTCTCCGACCATATTAATTACAGAATTAAGTACACTGTCAAAGCTGTTACCACCAGCCTCTTCAACAGGATTGGTTCCGTAACCGCTTGCAGGTGTATTAGTTGTCTTATACATCGCATTAATTGCATTAATGTCCATAATCTACTCCTGAAAATCATTTAATGAATTAATTAATTACTACTTCAATAATCAATTGATACTCTGTAGTACAAATATTACTTCATATATTAACTGTTACCAATCTGAAGTCCCGTTGTTGCCATACTTTTAACTGCATTAAATGCTGTTACGTTGGCCTCATAAGCACGACTCGAATCGATTAAGTTAGTCATCTCGGTTACCGTATTAACATTAGGATATGATACATATCCATTCTCATCGGCGTCGGGATGTGACGGATCATATTCCATAATATAATCACTGGTATCTTCATATATACCTGCTACTTTGACACCATCGCCTCTAAATTCCGTCGCTCTTTCTAATGCTTCAGAAAAAGTAGGTGATGTTAATTTCTCTCTGAATGTAACAACTTTACGACGATACGGAGTTCCGTCATCGGTTCGTGTTGTATTAACATTGGCGATATTCTCGGCAATCGTATCCATACGAAAACGCTGTGCACTCATACCGGATGCGGCAATGTCAAATGACTGAAATAATGCCATATTCTATCCTCCAAATAAACGCTATAACAAACTCACTACTTAGCAACAGCCTTAAAACGAGTAAATTCTTGAGATATACCCTGTGTAAGCGCCTGATACTTAATCTGTTCTGAAGCAAGTTCAACGTTCTCAGTATCAATATCTACGTTATTGCCGTCTAATCTGTATGAGTATCCGGCATAATCGGTAAATACCTTAGGCTGTAAACTTGCTGCATCTAAATTAGTCGCAGCGTCTAAGACATTATCCTGCTTAGTTCGGGTAATTGCTCTCTTAAGAGTAGTCTCAAACTCAACATCCTGTCTCTTGTAACCCGGAGTGTCAACATTGGCAATATTATGCGCTATAGACTTCTCTCTCATCCAACTCGCATCAGCTGCTTTGTCTAAAAGATTCACATAATCAAATGCATCTGAACTAAACATAAAACCTCCTTTAGATATTTATCCATACTTCTTTACATAATTATATAGGATATTTTTTAAAATACAAGACATTTTTTGCATATATTGTGCTTTTATTTTGTCAATGCCACAATATATACTATTTCTAGGGGATTGTGAAAAGTATAAATTCCGGTATTTTTCGATAAAAACACAAAAAGGACTTATAAAAAAGTCCTTTTTCGCATCTAATATTCCATCCATGAAATATATATTATCTTGTTATTTGTTATTTATATCGGCAAGTTCTTCAAAAACTAAATCATTAATTACACGAATATATGTACCTTTTACACCGGCCGACCTGGTTTCAATAACGCCCGCACTCTCAAATTTACGAAGCGCATTGACTATTACGGATCTTGTTATACCTACTCTGTCGGCTATCTTAGAAGCAACAAGAAGTCCTTCTTCACCGTCTAATTCATCAAAGATATGATTAATTGCCTCCAATTCTGATAAAGACAATGTATTAATTGCAGATTCTACTATCTGCTTATTTCTTACTTCTTCATCGTGTTCATCGGTTACCGCCCTTGTCATCTCAAGTCCGACAACGGTTGCTCCGTATTCACTTAATATTATATCATCAATATTATATGGTTTGTCAAATCTATATACAAATAATGTACCTAATCTCTTACCAGCAATATATATTGGAGAAATAATGGCACAATAATTTTCGACAAACTCATCTTCAAAACCTAAAGTAGCAAGATTAACATTTTCCTTAGTAGAGAGAATATTAAGAAGTCTCTCATTAAATGTCGGATCTAAAAATACACCCACCTTATCAACAATAAGGTCGGAAACTTTAGATAAGTCATTGTCCTTTTTACTGTGACTGATTCCTAACACTTTACCTTTTTTACTGATAACTATTACGCCGGAATCAAGAATTTCACGAAGAACTTTACATATATCGTTAAAAACTACTTTTGTTGAATTATTATTGTGCAAAAGATTGCCGATTTTTCTCGTCTTATCTAATAATTGAACACTCATTAAAAACTCCTAAGACTCACTGTTATCACATACATATCCACATTCTTGATTCTGGCATACGAGTTTTTTGCCTTTTATAACCATATAGCCGCCACATTCAGGACATTTCTTGCTGACAGGTCTGTTCCAATTCATAAAGTCACAATCAGGATATCCTTCACAGCCATAATATGTTCTGCCTTTTTTAGTCTTGCAAATGATAACGTCTTTACCACACTTAGGACAGGCTACACCGATCTTCTCAAGATATGGCTTTGTGTTACGACACTCAGGGAAATTAGGACATGCCAAAAATTTACCGTATCGACCGTATTTGATAACCATATTGCTTCCGCATTCTTCACATATGACATCAGTCTCTTCATCGAGAATAGTAACTTTCTCTAAATTATCAAGCGCATCTTTTACTTCAGAGTGAACCTTAGGATATATATCTCTTATTATATCCTTCCAAGGCACATCACCTTCTTCTACTCCGTCAAGCTCATCTTCTAACTTTGCGGTAAACTTCTCGTCAACTATCTCAGGAAATGCCTTATTCATTAGTCCATTTACAATATCACCCATCTCGGTAACAAAGATATTCTTACCTTCTTTACCGATATATCTTCTCTTAAGAAGTGTAGATATAATCGGTGAGTATGTACTCGGACGACCAATCCCCAATTCTTCGAGCGTTCTTACTATAGATGCTTCCGTATAATGTGCAGGGGGTTGTGTAAAATGTTGTGTCTCATCTAAACTAACCAGCTCGAGACTGTCCCCTTCTTTTAAGCTGTCTAATTTTTGCTTTTTGTCTTCTTTATCATCGCTATCTTTATATACAGACATAAAGCCGTCAAATGCAGTCTTAGAAGTTGAAGCACTAAAGATATAATCTTTAGCAGAAACCTTTACCTTAATTACATCATATACTGCATTAGTCATCTGACTTGCAACGAATCTCTTCCATATGAGATTGTATAACTTATACTGTGCAGCATTAAGTGAACTCTTTACCATAGCCGGAGTCAAAGTAACATCAGCAGGTCTTATTGCCTCATGGGCATCCTGAATCTTTGCCTTCTTCTTATCCTTAGCGACATAATCTCCGACATATTCTTTACCATATTCACTCTCAACAAATTGCTGACATGCATCTTTTGCCTCATCTGCAATTCTAACTGAATCAGTTCTCAAATATGTAATAAGGCCGACAGTTCCAACCTTTGAAATGTTAATACCTTCATATAACTGCTGAGCAACATTCATAGTCTTAGATATCGCAAAATTAAGCTGCTTAGAAGCTTCCTGTTGCATTGTTGAAGTTGTAAAAGGAAGTGGTGTCTTTTTTTCTCTCTTAGAATTAACTACACTCTCTACCTTATATGATGCGCCGTCTAATTCACTGCATATTTTATCAAGTTCTTTCTTACCGGTAATTTCAATCTTAGATTTATTATCACCGTAAAATGCTGCATCAAAGGTAACCTTCTTAGCGCCTTTACTCTTTAACTTTGCATCAAGAGTATAATACTCTTCAGGAATAAATTCTGAGATTTCTTTTTCTCTTGCACATATAATATTTAGAGCCGCCGATTGAACTCTACCGGCACTAAGCCCTCTTTTGACTTTATCCCAAAGCACGGGACTAATCTCATATCCGACAACACGATCAAGCACACGTCTTGCCTGTTGTGCATCTACCAAATCCATATCAATATTTCTTGGATTCTTTAATGCATCTTTTACTGCTTTTTTTGTAATCTCATTAAAACTTATTCTATTGACATTCTTACCCTCTAAATTGAGTGCGGTAATAAGATGCCATGATATAGCTTCACCCTCGCGGTCCGGGTCAGTTGCGAGATATATCTTATCTGCTTTCTTAACTTCCTTACGAAGACCTGCAAGCAAATCTCCCTTGCCTCTTATAGTTATGTATTTGGGTTCATAATCGTTATCCACATCTACTCCCATTGTACTTTTGGGAAGGTCTCTTACATGTCCGTTAGATGCAGTAACGGTATAGTTCTTACCTAAGAATTTCTTAATTGTGTTCACCTTGGTAGGCGACTCTACTATTATAAGATTTTTAGCCATCATTAACTCCTAATTATCTTAAAATATTTACATGATTTCTGCCGTAAGATTATTATTCATATGTATTAAACCTTCTTTACCCGTCTTTATGACAGAAATCTTATCAACTATACACCAACATTTCTTCTTTTTCAAGAAATAAATTCTGACAATTAAAATTATTGTCTGATACCTCATTTGAGTTTGACGTATTGATTGACAAATGCTTCACCTGCAAATCCCATTTCACAAAGATTCATTACAGAAGCTAAAACACGCATCAATTCAAGGTTAGATTCACTAACAATCTTCTCAATATTCTTAGGATAAAAATCAAGACATTCATATACAATTCTATCTTCTTTTTCTTTGAAGAAATTATCATAATCCATATCATTTCCGGTATATATTGTATCAAGTCTCACTTCTTCTATATTATTTATAAAATCTGATACAGATGTAATAATACCTGCTCCCTGCTCAATTAATCTGTTACATCCGCCGGACAGTGAGTCTGTTATTCTTCCCGGAAGAGCATATATATCTTTACCCTGTTCGAGTGCAAAATCAGCCGTTATAAGTGAACCGCTTTTTTCTCTTGCTTCTATTATAATTACCTGGTTACTGAGAGCTGATATAATCCTGTTTCTGGTTGGAAAATTATATGACATCGGTTTTGTCTTAGGATACAATTCCGATATTATTGCACCTTTCTTCTGCAAAGCCGTATAAGTATTAATATTACCTCTCGGATAACAATTCTCAACACCGCAACCTAATACGGCAACACTGACTCCATCAACCTGCAGTGCACCCTGATGCGCAGCATTGTCTATTCCGAGTGCCAATCCGCTTACAATAACATAACCTCTTCTTGCCAAATTAGCCGCTAATTCAGTCGCCACACTTCTTCCGTATTCTGAACATGTTCTGGCGCCAACTATTGATACACATTTATCAAAATTATCTGGGAAATGTCCTATATAAAACAAACCGTGTGGTGCACTTGAAATTGTCCTAAGTTTATCAGGATACTTTGACATAGATCTTGTAATTAGTTTCTGATCATATGACAAAAATTCTTCATAGAGACTATCAAGATCTACATCTTTTTTATCTTCTATAATACGGTCGGCAACTTCTTCATCTATCATATTAGTAGACATTAGCAGGCTTTTATCTGCTTCATACACTGCTCTTGCCGAAGATAAACAATCCGTTAATTTATTCTTGGCGACATTGCCAATACTAAGTTTCATAAGCCAAAGCTCATATTTTAATTCTTCCATAATCTAATCTCCTTTGGCTTTATATTAAAATTTTTTATCAATATATTTTTTATCTAATCCTCTATATATGAGGGCCTCTTTCAGATGAATGATACCCACCTTATCTTCCCCCGCCATATCTGCAATCGTTCTTGCGACACGAAGCATTTTATAGTAGGTTCTGCCTGTCAATTCACATTTTTCATATATTGATTCCATAAATTTGTTTTCATTACCTGTAAGTCCACAAACATCAGCGACTTCACTAGACGGAATATCACTGTTGTAATTATAAGGCTTATTTTGAAACCTTCTTTTTTGAATATCATGTACTTTAATAACCCTGTTTCTAATCACCTCTGAAGACTCATTATTTTCTGTTGCAACAATATCCCGGTATTTCACCATAGACGCTTCTGAACACATATCTATCCTATCTAAAAGCGGTTGGGACAATTTATTATAATATCGCCTTATTGAATTACGGTCGCATCGGCAGCGATTTAGATCAGGATAATATCCGCAGGAACATGGATTCATTGCACAGACTAACATAAAATTACAAGGATATGTATATGTACCGTAAGCCCTGGCAATATGAATCTCATTATCTTCCATAGGCTGTCTTAACATTTCAAGTGTTGATTTATGAAATTCAGTAAGCTCATCAAGAAACAATACACCGTTATGTGCTAAAGATATCTCACCCGGCTTTGGAATCATACCTCCGCCTATTAGACCTTGCGGGCTAATTGTATGATGGGGTGAACGAAACGGTCTTACATTAATTAGTCTGGGATTATCTTTAAAATGTCCGCTTACACTTGCAATCTTAGAACTTACAATACACTCTTCTTCAGTCATAGGCGGCAATATACTTGGCAGTGACTTGGCAATTAATGTCTTACCGGCTCCGGGTGGTCCTATCATAAGAAAATTATGCATCCCCGATACAGCAATTTCACATGCTCTTCTTAATACTTTTTGTCCATTGATATTTGCAAAATCATATTTATCATCACTTATATACTCCTCAGGTGGTATACTTGTGTCTTCGACAATAGGTATAACTCCATCATTCATATAATCTATAACATTTAACAGATGCTTAACCGGAATTATTCTTATACCTTTAGCTAATTTTGCTTCGCCATAGTTTTCATAAGGAACAATACATTCTTCTATACCATTATTAACTGCATCAAGAAGTATGGGTAGCACACCTGTAACGGAATTAATCTGTCCCGACAAGCCCAGCTCACCTATCATCATTATCTTATCATCTCTTATATTATTGCAGCCATCATTACTTCTGTTATTACCGCTGTAATTACTCCTATTACTACCGCTGTCATCACCTCTGTCATTAATTACCGACATGGCTTTTAATATGGCTATAGCGAGTGGCAAATCAAATCCACACCCCTGCTTTTTAATAGATGCAGGCGCAATATTTACCGTAATTCTCTTAGGCGGCAATACGAATCCGCAGTTTTTAAGAGCTGTTCTGACTCGCTCTTTTGCCTCCTTAACTTCTGCCGAAAGAAACCCCACCATTTCAAAATAGGGCATACCTGAACTGACATCGGCTTCTACCGTAACGATAGTTGACGTTATCCCTCTAAGAATTGCTGTAGTTACACTACTATACATTTGTAATTTGGAAATCTGATCTGAAATAAAGATTTTGAATTAAGATGAAATTATACTATCACATTTACAAGAAACTATCCAGCATAAATTACATATAAAAAACCACCTAATACAATATTTCATAACTAAGCATATTGCATTAGGTGGATATATCATTCTCGCAACTATATTATTATTACATATATCATACTCTATAGATTATCTTATCATCTCGGTAAGTCCGACTTTCTTCATTGCCTTACGAAGAGTCTTGTTAGCAAAGTAAGCTGCCTTTTCATCATTTTCTTTAATACAACCGTTAATATACTCTTTATCTTTAAGAAGACGCTCATATTCTAGTTGTATAGGCGCTAATTCTTTTGCAACAGTCTCACCGACAGCAAGCTTGAAATCACCATAACCTTTACCGTCGAATTCAGCTTCAATCTCATCGCTTGACTTACCTGTAATACTACTGTAAATATCCATAAGGTTGCTGACACCGGGTTTATTTTCGACATCATATCTAACCTGTGTATCCGAATCGGTTACAGCACGTTTGAACTTTCTTATGATAGTATCGGTATCATCAGTAAGTAAAATTGTTGCATTCACATTTTCATCAGACTTAGACATCTTCTTCGTCGGATCCTGAAGCGACATGATACGCGCTCCGCTCTTACCGATATACGCTTCGGGAATCTTGAATACATCACCGTAAATATTATTAAATCTCATTGCAATATCCCTTGTAATCTCGAGATGTTGCATCTGATCTTTACCCACGGGAACGACATCTGTCTGATAAAGTAAAATATCTGCGGCCATAAGAACAGGATAGGTAAATAGTCCTGCGTTGATGTTGTCGGCATGCTTCGCAGACTTATCCTTAAACTGTGTCATACGATTAAGTTCACCCATATATGTAAAGCAATTAAGTATCCACGAAAGCTGTGCGTGTGCAGGTACGTGCGATTGATAATACACACAATTCTTCTTCGGATCTAATCCTGCCGCCACATAAAGAGCATATAATTTTCTGGCATTTTGTCGAAATTCTGTCGGGTTTTGTCTAACTGTCAGAGAATGCAAATCCATAACTCCAAAGAAGCATTCGTACTCTTCATTAAGAGTAACCCAATTCTTAAGTGCTCCTAAATAGTTACCGATTGTAAGCGCATTTGTAGCCTGCATTCCTGAATATAATATTTTCTTTTTCTCTTCCATGTCTCAATCACTTTCTAATTTTACTTATAATTTTTTTAACCAGCTTAACCTTTTTATCAGTATGAAGAATATTTTTTCTTATAAATTCATTAGTGGCTTCTTCTCCGTTTTCTGCCAGATATTCAAGCATCGTAACGAGTAAAGCCTCTGTATCGGGATGCATCATATATCTGTTTTTGCCTTTTTCATAATACTTTAAGGCACTTGCATCACTATACTTTTCTTTCTGGTAATTCTTGCTGGCACTGACTCTGTCTACATACATTTCCACAACATACTTAACAGGCATCTTATTGCCACCGATATGATGATCGGGTGCTAAAGTATAATCAATCCAATACTCAAAATGATGCTTGTTTCTTCCTTTATGATGAAGCCACGCAGAGGAATGACCTAACTTTCTTCGTTCTGCATTATTAGGACTCTCTGTCCCTTTATAGAATATTGCGCCAGGAATAAACTCCGTTGGCGTATATTTAGATAAATCATGTAATAGTCCCTGCTTATAAAGTCCCACTTCGAAGCAGCCCTTCATAACAAGGTGTCTGTGATTTGTTATAGTTTTGAAATGACTTATTGGTCGAAACATAACCTGTATCCTTTCCATACATCCTGAGTGGATGCATTATACTCATTTATATATTGGTTCCCGGGTTCCTACCAATACATTCTGCAATAACTTATTCCATCCTGAGTGGATGTATTATACTATACTTATTGGTGACCAAGTGCCTACACGCTCATGATGAAAATCGCTTAGCAGGCACTTGGCTCACCAATATTTAATTCTATATCCCATACATCCAGTGCATGATACCGAATATTGCCAGATGCAGCGGATAGAATATGTAAAAGAACCATTTAAACTTCTTGCCTGAATATCCCGGCTTGCCGTTGTATAACAGTATCAAAATTAGTGCTATCGAGGCAAAAGCTGTGTTGATAAGTTCATAATTAACAAGATAAATAACTATGAAAAGAGGCGCAAAGTATTTGAACTGATCTCTCATGTAATACATTGCTATGATTACAAGAATGCCTACCCATCTGTAATCGAAGCCTGCAAAATGTGCGAGTGTCGCCGCCGCGATAACTATAAATGCTTTAACATAAATAGTAATATCTCTTTCTTTGAAAATATATTCTCTGTCAATCAGATATAAAACCAACAGTCCTAACAAAAGTTCAAAGAATATATTTTGACTTCCAAAATATATTATCTTACCATAAATGCAATAATCGTATGGAACCTCAGAAATAACAGCAAATATTCCAAGCCTTAAAAAATATTTCCATATATTGGATGTATGCTTATATCCTTCTGTCAAAAGAAATGCAAAAAGCGGAAAGCTGATTCTTCCTATCCATCTTAGAATCTCATATTCCGGAAAAAACACATGGCCCACATGGTCTATTATCATAGTGATAACGGCAATCCATTTTAAAACCGATGCATTAATTACCTGATACTTATTCATCGCTTGCCTCTGCTTTTATTACCTTATTCATCGCTTGCCTCTGCTTTTATTACCCGTTAAAATCTCAGCGCCTTCCTCGGTAAGCTTAGTCTCTTTGCCTACAAGAATTGTTATTGAACCACCCGGCACCATAATATAATGCTGCGACTTAATATACTTAAGTTCTTCAAAATGTCCAAGTGAGTTACAAGCCTTATACCATTTCTTATTGCCCGGCATTCTCGGAAGTGCGAATCTCTCTGCTTCGTAGTGGAAATTGTAACAAATTAAGACATCGTCTTTATTATCATCCTGCGAATACTCACCGGTATACAATACTCCCAGTGCCTTCTTCTCATCTCCGATTCCCATCATCCAAGGCTCTCTGCCGTGATATGATAAATCAGGAATACCTGTGTGATGATAATCGTTCATATGCATAGGCTCTTCTAATCTGATAATAGGATTGTCTTTTCGAAACTTAATCATTTCTTTTGTAAATTCCCTAATCTCTTTGGAAAATTTGGTCTTAGGAAAATCTACCCAACCCACTTTATTATCCTGACAATAAACATTGTTATTGCCCATCTGGGAATTACCGACTTCATCACCCGCAAGAATCAAAGGTATAGCCTGTCCCAACATAACCGCACAAATAGCAGTCTTAATATTATTTAATCTTATGGTATTAATCGCTCTGTTATTTGTCTTTCCTTCATAACCGTAATTATTAGAACAATTGTAATTATTACCGTCTCTATTCTCTTCACCGTTATCTTCGTTATGCTTCTCACCATATGCAAATGAATCGAATAATGTAAATCCGTTGCTTGCTGCGGCATAATTTACAAAACCGTAATTTTCATTTTGTCTCTTTGTATTGTTGGCAAGCTCTGCGATGTAACCGTCAAAATGATTCTGAAGCGCTCTAAGCGCATATAAGAATTCATCATTACTTATGAAAATGTGCTTTCCGTACTTTTCACCTTCTAACAAATCATAAGGATATTCATGATAGAACAATTTAGTGTCAGCCAGATACGGACTTCTTACTATCTTCGCTATAGGGATATTATTACCCAATATATGAAGACCGTCCACATGGTATTCCTTTACCCAGAATATCAATGAAGATATCATTACATCTTCAGAAACTGTCTTATCAAAAGCAATTTCCATTATGATTTCAAGACCTCGACCATGAAGCTCGTCAATCATTTTCTTCATGTTCTCTGACGCATTTTCACCACCAAAATATGAAGCCTTCGGTGCAAAGAAATGACCGCTGTCATATCCCCAGTAATTAATCTTACCTGTATCTTTTACAACGTTCTCCGTCTGAAAATGTTCATCTACGATTGTAGATTCAACAAGCCCCATCTCTTCAAATTCGTAAATGGGCTGAAATTCTATTGTCGTTACACCTAAATCTTCAATCTCATCAAGACATTTTAAAAATCCCTTATAATTACCCTTGTCCCATCTGTTAAGCCCATGCTGCATGGTATAGCCACGCATATGAAGCTTATATATAATCATGTCTTTAGGTGCAATCGCGGGATTCTTGTTAGAAAATTCAAAGTTATCCGTAGCAATAGCGGAATATACCTTGTACTTAATGTTAGAACGCGACTTGTCATTCCATTTATCACGACCAACAATCTTAGTAGCATATTCGTCCATAGTCTCTTTGCCGTCTCTGTAAATGAGATAGCAGATTTTAGACGCATTAAGACCCTCCACTTCAACTGAGCATACCCTGCCCAATCGATATTCAGAGGTCATTTCAATTCTATCAATTAATTCATATGTTGTGATATTGTAAATGTTG
>JAIKVT010000140.1 GCA_024685495.1 Lachnospiraceae bacterium | reverse complement strand
AATAGGAGTTCTAGTAATTGGAGTAGCGGCAGGCGTAACACTGGCAATTCTAAAGTTAGGTTTGTTCGCAAAACCTTTTGTTGAGGAAAATGAAATTACAATTTCATCGCCGGTTCAGACATTTTCTGTTCCTATAGAATGGTTCGGTATTGATTCAAATAAAAACATTGTTAATGTGCCCGCAATGACTGTAGAAGCAGGTAATGCAAAATATAGATTATATGATTATAAAGTTGAAGATGAAAATGATGATAATGTAACCGTTTCGTTTAAGTGTGACGTTGAAACCACATGTAAAGGTTCTATTCCTACTGCGAATATTCCTAAGAATCTATACACTTTAAATTATCTATATCCTACATTAGAATTATTTGATTATTATACAGGAGATATTCTGAGTGAAGTTGGGTCTTTCATCAAAGGTGATTATGAAAAAGACTATAAATATTCTGATGTAAAGTGGAAGGGAAAGACATATAGGATTGGAACTAAAATAGAAAAAGACGTGGGAACTTTTAACCCGACAGCAAATCGCAATGGTGATGGAACAACATCAATAAATGTTAACGCACAGAAAGTTTTTACATATTATGTTAATATGCCAAAGGATTATGATGGCCTTATGTTGAGTTTGTTTAAACAGAAATATACTCAGGGAGAGTATACTGATTTATTATCGATGGGTAATACATATAATGAATTATCACAACAAGCTGAATTATATGGAAATGAATCTCAGGAATTAGTAGATATAAAGGATAGGTTAAATAAGACTTATAAGATGAATCAAAGCTTTACGTATCCGGATAGATTTTATAATTTTGATGATTTTTATGTAGTTAGAGCATCTGAGATTCCGAAGAATTAAACTTGGGAAAAATTTATTGACCACTAAATAAAAGAGGAATTATTCAAAAGTATAAGTAGTGGGGGAGAAGATGAAAATGACAATGGAGCAGGCTGTCTCAGCGGCAAAACTAAATAAACCGGAAGGACAATCATGTCTTTATGAACACACATATAAGAAGGCATATTACGTTGCACTCAAATTTATGCAGAATGAAGATGACGCATATGATGTTGTGCAGGATTCTTATATGAGGGCATTTAAGAATAAAAAGCCCGATCTGTTTTCAGATATAGCCGGAGATGATGAAACTAACGTGGCTGACAGATTCGAAGCGGATTATAAAATGCAGCCCGAAACAGTGGTAGATAGGAATGAGACATCAAGGCTGGTACAAGAGATAATAAGAGATCTTTCTGATGAACAGAGAGCTTGCGTGATTATGTATTATATGCAGGAAATGTCTGTTAAGGAGATTAGCGGTATTCTTGAGGTGTCCGATAATACGGTCAAGAGTCGCTTGAAATATAGTAGAGATAAGATTGCGATGAAGGTTAAAGAACTCGAGAAGAAAGGAACAAAGCTTTATTCTCTTGCACCGATTCCGTTTTTCTTATATATGGTTCATGCAGAGGCAGACGCTTGCGAGGCACCGGTTATGTCGAATTTTCTGGGAAATGTGTCAGCACAGGCCAACACTGCAGCAGAAGCAGCATCATCCGGAGCAACTTCCACGGGATCAGCTGGAACAGGAGCAGGAGCCGAAGTCGGAGCAGGAACTGCTTCTTCGGGAGCCGCTGCGGTTGGTATGTCTCTTGGAGCAAAGATTGCCATTGGTATTACAGCGGCTGTATTAGTAATAGGCGGAGCTATTGGAGTTGGCGTTGCTGTCTCAAGTAATAGCGAGGATACAGCTATTAATAAAGAAGTGAACAATACTGGAAATAAAGAATCCGACAATACCGGAAATAACAGTCAACAACCTGAGCAAGGTGAGTATGAAGATTATTTATCTACACAAAATATTTTGTATGGACAAAGTATTAACAGAGAATTATGTAAATTACAGGTTAATTATGATGCAAGGAATACTCCTGCAGGATATAAACCGGCAGGTAGTTACTATAAGTCATATGCTCGTTGCGTATATCCTACCGGCGTACTCGGATATGTGGTAGAAGATGTTAATGATGACGGTAAGGATGAATTGATACAGCTTGACATTGATTCAAGCGGCAATATAACTATTTCCGAGAAAGAAAAAAGCTGGGGAAAAGTGAAAGATGTTGGAGAAAAAAGAAGTTATTGTATAAGGGGGGAATATAATAGAGTTGCCTTCTATACTTTTAAAGGAGGAAAAGATACATATCTTCTTATTACTTCAGGATTAGATCAGAATATGGCAAATCATTCAACGTGGAGAATGTGTTGCTACAAATTTGAAGACGATAAAATAATTCCTGTTGTTGATACCGGCGACATGTATCAAATTAATACTGAAGAAGATGAGATTTCTATTGTTAATAAGGCGTTGGAACCTTTGAACAAAGTGCTGGGGCTTCAAGGAAAATCTATGGATTATAATCAGTGTCTGGAGATTCTAGATTCTTCCGATTGTAATATAGAAAAATATATCGAAGCAGAAAGATTTATTCTTCTGAGTATGAATAAGACTTATGGTGAAATGAGTAGTGCTGCAACGCAATTGATGAAGGAGTGGAACGCATGGTCTACGGATTATGACAGACTTGATAGTGAACCTATTAATGAAAGTGATATTATTGAAAAAGTTGTTATTTCTTCACAGTTGATAACCAAATAAATTTTTTTACGGTTAATATATACGAGAAAACCATCTTAGATGTCATCATCGGATGGTTTTTTTAGTATGTCTATTTAATATTTTTTGATGTGTCAATGAACTATTACACACGTATCTGAATAAAATATATTTTTTTGAATTTTATAAAACCTAATCCCTTCTTTGGTTGTCTTATATATAAGATAACAAAATGTTGTCTTGAAAATTCTGTTTAATATATTGAATATAAGGAGGAGACGAAAATGGTTTTTTTTATTATTTTATTAGCAATTGTAACAGTGGTTGTACTAATCATTTTAAGTAGCAACGGTGTATTTAGAAAATCCGCTAAATGCGGATACTGTGGGAATATGGTTGATGGTCCGCAGCAAATAGTCCTTGAAACAAACGAAGAAGTGTTATGTCCTAATTGTGCAAGAAGAATTCATCCTCAAATCATGGAATATATAAAGGAGAATTGGAAACTTCAAGATTATTCTAATTATGTTGCATGGGATGATGAGACGAGAGAAGAAAGAAGTCATTTTCAGCCGGATTGTACATATGGAAGAGTTGATAAACTTGCTTTAGATACCGAGAGAGGTTTGTTTATGATTTCAGGAAAAAATGATGGAATAGTACTTAGAATTAGAGATTTATTTGATTATGATTTTAATTTCCGACCTGATAAGGTAGAGGATAAATTATTATCTAATACAGTTTATGGAACAGAGTATATGACGGTTGATTTTACCTTTCCTAAAATTTTTATTGAAGGTACACTTGATGAATATGTGCAACTTGATGCTAAAAAGAAAGGTGTTATTAGTCCAAAATATGAATATGAATTAAGACCGGGATTTCAGGATATTATACGTGCATTTTCAATATGCGGATATATTATCTTTCAACGTATAGAAGACTCAAATAATCAAGCGTTGCAGGACATCGGTGAAATAGAAAAAGCTTTAGCGTTATTCATGTTCGATAGTATGGATGAAGTAACAGAGGAGACATTGAAGAAACAAAGAAACGCTTTGATTAAAGCGTTCCATCCGGATAATAATGATACGAACGAGGGATATTCTCAAAAGATTAATGATGCTTATGAGCTTCTTAAAGGACTGATTAACAAATAAAAAGGTGGAACTAAAATGAAATAAACGATAAGGCACAGCAGTCTGCAATTAATGACAAGATTAATAGTGTTAACACAAGAATCGAAGTTGTAAATGAAGAGAATAGAATCGAAGAAGAGAGAAAAGCGGAAGAGGCAAGACAGCAAGCCGAAGCAGAAGCAGCCAAAGCTAAAAAAGCGTCACAGAAGTCTTCTTCAAAATCATCTTATAACTCCGGCAGCAGTTCAAGCAGTGATAGCGAGTCAGAAGAATCTTCAGGTAACGGACATCCGAGAATAATTGATCTTGGTGGTGGTTATTGGAAATACGAAAATGAAGGAGGAGAATGG
>JAIKVT010000129.1 GCA_024685495.1 Lachnospiraceae bacterium | reverse complement strand
GTATGTTCTCCTAAGGGAACTACAATTGAAGGCGTTGCAATGCTTGAGAAGATGGGATTTAGAGATGCCATAATTGCAGCAGAGAAGGCATGCATAGATAAGTCAATAGAGATGTCTAAAAAGTGATACGAATAGAGATGTCTGAGAAGTAGTACATATGAGGATGTCCGAATAATTGGACATATATCAATATTAAGATGTTAGATTTAAATAGTTAGAGAGTTGTAATATGAGTGAGAAATTATTAACAATAGCAATACCTTGTTATAATTCACAAGATTATATGGATAAGGCCGTTCGAAGTGTTTTGTCGGGTGGAGACAAAGTTGAGATTCTTATTGTAGACGACGGTTCGTTAGATGACACGGCAAGAATTGCAGACAGATATGAAGAAGAATATCCGAATATTGTAAGAGCCATTCATCAAAAAAACGGCGGACACGGCGTTGCGGTTAATACGGGAATTAGAGAGGCTAAGGGAATGTATTTTAAGGTTCTCGATTCCGATGACTGGTTTGAGAAGAATGCTTATAAGAAATATCTTGATACATTAGAGATGTTATCTAAGAGGGAAGAATTAGTTGATCTTCTTATTACGAATTTCGTATATGAGAAGCCTTCTGAAAATCACAGAAGAAGAATGTTGTTTAGAGCACTTTTCCCGACCGATAAAGTAATTGCATGGGAAGATATGAAGCGCAATATCAAAGGCTTTTCAATTCTTATGCATGCCGTGACATACAGGACACAGCTTCTAAGAGATATAGGATTAGAGCTTCCGGCTCACACATTTTATGTCGATAATTTATTTGTATATGAACCACTTCCGCATGTTAAGAAATTCTATTATTTAGACGAAGATTTATACAGATATTACATCGGAAGAGAAGGACAGTCCATTACGGAACAGACGATGATAAGACGCATCGATCAACAGTTTGCCGTTAATTACAGAATGATTGACGCGGTTGATTTATATAAAGATGTGAAATCGCCAAGACTTCGAGCTTATATGCTTGGCTACTTAGAGATGATAACCGTCGTATCGACGAGCTTGTCGCATGTATCTAAAGATCCTGTCAATTATGAGAAGGCCAAGAAGTTATGGCAATATATTAAAGATAAAGATAAGAGAGTTTATTATCATATAAGATTTGGAATATTCGGACAGGCCGTGGCTAAGCCCGGTGCTTTGGGAAGATTTATTTCAGTAAAGTGTTATCATTTGACACAGTGGTTTATGAGATTTAATTAAGGCTTAAGTGATTCAATTAAAGAGCTTAGGCAATTTGATAAAGATTATTAAATGATTTAATGTAGATTTTTTATTAAGACAGAAAAAGAGGTTATTATGGTTAAGGTTGTAAAATTCGGTGGAAGTTCACTTGCCGATGCAAAACAGTTTAAGAAGGTGGCAGAGATAATCAAAGCCGATCCTGACAGAAGATATATTGTTCCGTCAGCTCCCGGTAAACGTCACGATGACGATACGAAAGTTACCGATATGTTAATCGAACTTTACGAGATCGCTTCAAAAGGCAAGAACTTAGATAAGAAGCTTAACGAAATCAAAGCGAGATATTGCGCGATTATCGAAGGCCTCGGCATCAAGGATTTTGATATCGATAAAGAGATGAAAGAGATCAAAGCCGAGCTTGAATATAATCCGACCTGCGACTTTGCTGCAAGCAGAGGAGAGTATATCAACGGTCTTATTATGGCTAATTATTTAGGATATGAATTTGTAGATCCTAAAGACATAATCTTCTTTAATGAAGAGCACGGCCTTAATTCTTATAAGACGGAGAAGAGAGTAAGAGAGCGTCTTAAAGATGTTGAGTATGCTGTAATCCCCGGATTTTTCGGAAGTTCTAAAGAAGGCGAGATAATGACATTTTCAAGAGGAGGCTCTGATATAACGGGCTCTATCATTGCAGGTGCAGTGAAAGCCGATGTATATGAGAACTGGACTGATGTATCGGGATTTCTTGCTGCAGATCCGAGAATCATTGAGAATCCCGTCGGTATCGATATGATTACATATAGAGAGCTTCGAGAGCTGTCTTATATGGGAGCATCGGTTCTTCACGAGGATGCTATCTTCCCCGTAAGATCCGTAGGAATTCCTATTAATATCAGAAATACTAACAAACCCGAAGATGAAGGTACATGGATTGTTGAGAGTACCGGTCACAAGCCTGAATATGTAATTACGGGTATCGCAGGAAAGCAGGGCTTTTGTGCGGTGTCAATTACGAAGGCACTTATGAATTCTGAGATTGGATTCGGTCGTAAAGTGCTTCAGGCATTTGAAGAAAATGACATTTCGTTCGAGCATATGCCGTCGGGAATCGATACGATGACTGTTGTTGTTCATGCAGATGAATTCATTGAGAAAGAGCAGCAGGTCGTATCCGCAATTCACAGGTTGTCAGAACCCGATGCGGTTGAGATAGAGACTGACTTAGCGCTTATAGCCGTAGTTGGACGTGGCATGAAATCTACAAGAGGTACAGCAGGAAGAATCTTTGCGGCCCTAAGTCATGCGCATGTCAATGTCAGAATGATTGACCAGGGCTCAAGCGAGCTTAATATCATTATCGGTGTTGAGAATGCTGATTTTGAGAAGGCAATTAAGTCTATATATGACATTTTCGTAACCACGAAGTTGTAATGATATCTTGACATGATATCTCATAACAACGAATTTTTTGATATATGTAAAATGTGTTATCGATAAGGTAATGTAAGGAGAAATATCATGAATCCTATGAAAATTATGAATGCTTTTAATACATTTCGAAATAACCATCCTAAGGTGGTCCAATTCGCACAGGTTGTGTTCGGCTCAGGGGTAGAAGAAGGCACTGTTATTGAGGTGTCCGTAACAAAGCCCGGAGAAGAGAAGATAACAACTAATATGAAGATAAAGAAGTCGGACATAGAACTGTTTGACGAACTCAAAAATATGGGCATGTAAAAGGAGGAAATATACATGGAAGAGTTAGAATTTCGTTATGACACACAATTATTATTAGATCAATACGTAGAAGGTGATGACGATCCCGATGATGTAGCGGATGACCTTCTTGATGAAATCAGAGATTATCTTCTTGAAAATGTCAAAGGTGATTCAATGGTTGTAGCCGCAGACAGTGGAGAAGATGAATTTGGTGAGAAGGCAATCATTAAGCTTCATTACCATGTTAATGAGCCATGGGAAGTATTGGCATATTGCAGAAAGCACGGTGAGATTTATGACATCGTTGTGGAAGATATGGACAGACAACAAAGAGGATTGCAGGGTTAATTAAGACCTTCGATCAGATTGCAGGGTTGATATAAAAATAAGGATTGCAGGTATCTGCAATCCTTTCTTATTGAAAATGTTTATAGTTACCTAAGTCTTATACTTTCGTATTTCTTTCTTGTTCGAACACAAGTCTTAAGTTCCGCAAAGCGCTGTTCAATCGGTCCGTCGGGAATTACAACATCTAATGTAACCGCAAGATTATCAATTAGAACATCATCTATATCTGCTTCTCTGATACCGCATAGAATTTCATATTTCTCATCGAAATCATCCGTATCTAAGAACTTAAGCATCGGTGAATCATGTTGTTCTCTCTCAGATAATTTATCATCATTTATATGGTCGTCTTCTCTAACCTGATTAGAACCTGATGTCTCATCGGATGTGGCGCTGGAATTCGTATTTTTGTTAGATGACACATTTCCCATAGAAGAAGGTGAAGCGGCAAATTCGTTATCCATCGGAATAAATGTGAACCTGTACTTAACCGTTACTCCTTCATATTTCTTAGGGTCTAACTCTTCGATAAAAGACTCATACGGTCTTGCATACAGCACATAATCTCCGTCAAGACCTTGATATAATACAAGAGCTTCTCCCGTCTCAGAGTGAGTTGCTATGCCTTGGACTCTATACATTTTTCCTTTGAAATGTCTGTACACTTCGCCGGCTCTCGGATTTGATTGTGGCATAATTAGTTCTCCTGTTAAATGTTATAAATTGGTTTCAAATATCTTAGAAGCCATCTCAGTGTTAGCTCTGTCTACTATGATAATTCCGTAGCAGGTGCCTTTTTGTAATTTCTTGTAGCCAAACTTTTTGTTAAGACTGTTGGCATTTCCCTTAGGGTGTGGAAGGACATTTTGTCCCGACAGTGAGAGGAAGTTGATGAAGAATGTATCATCATTTGCCAGACAATTATCAAGACCTTCTTCAAATGCCGCATATTTATCTTCTATTGTATATTTATATCTGTCCTGTACCCAAAGTGACTCGTTATTAGAGTTGAGCATTGTTTGCGCATAAGGCACTTCAACTACATCCGTATTACCCTGATCTTCCCAGTATAAGTGAAGACCGCTTTTCTCTTCGCCGACTTTTAATACATCGTCATATCTTATCGCAAGGACAATTTTGCCTCTTACTTCGCCCAAAGTCGGGATGGCATTTCTTGTATACCATTTATCGGGATTCTTATTGATTGTATCCATAATAAGCTGTTGGCAGGTTGCAACATCATCACTCGAATTCTCTAACTTAATTGCAAATATAATCGTCTCTGAAGGATTTGCATCGAGGAAGCTGTAAGCATCACTGCATACGTCGTCAAATGTTATTTTATCAGACCAGGGAAGGAATGCTTTTCTGCATTTGAATCCGCCGTGATTTAGAATGAATCCGTTTTTATCA
>JAIKVT010000119.1 GCA_024685495.1 Lachnospiraceae bacterium | reverse complement strand
CATTTTCTTTGCTGAGGGGATGTATTTTGCTATGGGATGTAAGTTCCAGACCTATGATCCTAAGCATGAGCAGTTTGTTAGACCGGAAACCAAGAATGTTATTCTTGTGGATTCCGTCGTAAACACTGGAAAAACGATCCTGAATATATTGGATCCAGATATGAAGGTTGCTTGTTGCGTGATAAATGAGCAGGCAGTACCACTTGTTGATAGTTGTCTATATACGGTGAGAGTTTCAAAAAATTCTTTTGTTGGAAAAAACGTGAAGAAACAGGAAGGAAAAGTTGGTCCGGATACCACGATGCGGTTGTTTAACCAGCTATAAGCATAAAGATACGATATTTACAGACCTTGAGAGGAAAACCTTTCAAGGTCTTTTTATTTTGAAATGTGCAAAAAATTGAAAAGGTATTGATTATGAACGGTGTGGTTAAAGGAATGATTCTAGTACTTATGATTCTGTATATTGTATCCCCTGTGGATGCATGTCCGGGTCCAATTGTTGATCTTGCAAAAGATTTTCTCGTCGGTGGAACTTTTGTGACACATCTTGCTGCACGACATAATATTCACATGAAATACGGAATTATCGGCAGCTCGGATATGGATCTGTCTCCTCTTTCAAAACTAAACGGAATTAAGTTCATTAACTATTTTTTCAATCAAAAAGCTACGTCTTTATGGGACATGAGTGGAAACAAGTCTCTGATCGGATTAAGCATCTAAGATTTTTCCAGACTGCATAACATTGAAGAAATTGAAGCAGCGCCTAATCTTGAATTCTTTGGATTTGGGAATCAAGTATGGGCAGGCATGACAATAGATTCTTTGAAACCCGTAGCAAACACACAAATTAAACATTTCGAATGGTACGGAAAGACTGTTTCAGACAATGATTATAAATGTTTAGCTCAAGGAAAGATTTCAGAACTACATGAAGGATTTTGAGATTCTATTGATGAATAAGAGAAAGAAAGTTTAATCCGGAATAAAATGAACTAAGAAACTGATGGCGACTATACAGCCGACGCTTTGATAGAAAAATGCGGATAACCGCAAAAAAATCATGAATAGTATTGACATGGAAGAGGAGGAGCATACCGAAGAATAGCAGAAAACACTCAATATAAATTATATGGTGCGTTAGTGCACATTGCGTTGACGCACCGTATAAAATGTAGTAAAATTCTTAACACATTTTATTTTGAGAATGATACTAATTAGAGTCATATTCGTCTTCGTATTCTGATTCGTCATCTGGCAATTCTGAGAACAAATCGCCTACAGGCACATCCAGAGCCTTAGACAGTTTGTCCAGGGTATCGAAGCGAACAGAGATGGTTTTGTTAGTAATTAGATTGTTGAAATTACGATAGCACATGCCACCGAGTTGCTTATTAAGCCAATATTTTGACTTGCCTTGCTCGGCAAGTATTTCTTCTATACGTAGTTGAACCATACCTTATATATCTCCTTTTCTAGATTATATAGAAAAGATTGCGTTAAAATAACTTACGAATAGAAAAAGTGCGTTGACGCACTATATAAAAATGTTAAATTTTTTAAAACCTAAAGGTAATCTTAGTTGTCTTATATATGTAAAGGTTAACTAACATATATTTATAAGGAGGAAAGAAATATGTTAAAAAAGAAGAAAAGTTTGTTGCTAGCAGTATTGTGTTTGTGTTCTTTGTTGGTGTCTTACACACCAATGTATGCAAATGCACAGGGAAATTATGATGGGAACAATGGTGAGAACTATAGCGAAGACCTGTTGCTTACTAATTACACTTCAGGCGACTGGACTTACAGTATAGGAGATGGTGGAATCATTATAGAAAAATATAATGGTACTGCGTCAAACATTGTTATTCCAGATACATTGGATGGTAAGCCAGTAAAAACTATAGGATTTAACGCATTTGGTTGGAATAATAACATTCAGTCTGTTGAAATTCCTGATTCGGTTGAAAAAATTGATGGATATGCATTTCAACAATGCTCGAATCTGTCTAGAGTAAAACTTAGTAGTAATGTATCAGTCTTAGGGTATAGTGCCTTTTCGGATTGTGTTTCCTTAGAGTCAATAAATATTCCCAAGTCTTTGACAATGCCAAGTTCATCTGTAGGTACTCCTTTTTACCAATGTAGTTCATTGAAGTCGGTTACTATAGAAAGCGGAGGACTAGTTATTCCTGGAGGACTTTTTAGTACCTGTAGTTCTCTTGAAAACGTTACTATTCCAGATGGAATAAAGGTAATAGGGAGTAGTGCGTTTGAACACACAGGCTTAAAAGAAATAGATATACCTGACTCAGTTGAGGAAATTGAAATGAGGGCATTTTGGGAATGTTCTAAATTATCAAAAGTAAATCTTGGAAGTAATGTATCTTCAATAGGATATCAATGCTTTACGGACTGTGATTCATTAGAGTCAATAAATATTCCAAAGACCTTGACAATGCCAAGTTCAAGTGCAGGCAACGCATTTGCTGGATGTGATTCATTAAAGTCGGTTACTATAGAAAAGGGAGGAATCATTATTCCTAGCAGCATGTTTAGTGGTTGTGTGGCTCTTGAGAACATTACTATTCCAGAGGGGATAAAGGAGATAGGAAGCGATGCATTTTGGGGTTGCTCAGCATTAAAAGAGGTTAATTTGCCAAGTTCCTTAGAGCAAATTGATATGTGGGCTTTTAGAAAATGTAAAAAGCTTAATAATGTAAAACTCGGAACAAATGTAAAAGAATTAGGTGGTGGAGTGTTCGAAGAATGTGAAGGACTTAATGATATATATATTTATTCACCAGATATATTTATTTCAAGTTTGGTACCAGATTTTTCAGGCTGTCCATTTCTAACCATCCATAGTTTTGCAGGTTCTTCTTCAGAAGCTTATGCATCTAAGTACAATATACCTTTTGTTCAGTTGCCAGATAGTCCAATGTATAGAATGTATAACAAGAATTCAGGCGAACATTTTTATACAAGTAGTGCTGCAGAAAGGAATAGTCTAGTATCAGTAGGTTGGGCGTATGAAAGTGTGGCATGGATTGCACCAGAGTCATCTACTACGCCGGTATATAGATTATATAACCCAAATACTGGAGATCATCATTATACGACAAATGCAAGTGAAAAAGATATGCTTGTATCAGTAGGTTGGAGTGACGAAGGTATTGGATGGTATTCACCAGCATCTGGAACACCACTTCTTCGTCTATATAATCCTAACGCCACAGGAGCTGGTTCGCATCATTACACAACTGACGCAGGAGAGAAGGATTATCTTGTAACCGTTGGTTGGAATTACGAAGGAATTGCTTGGTACGGAATGTAAGATGTTGACAGGGGGACGGTCCTGTTGACAACATTTTATTGCAACAAAGCTTCGAATACGCCTTATACGAGGCATTTTCGGAGTGCTTCGACAAGGTAACTATATCTAACAATTTCTTTGCGAAGAAGAAGCAAAGAATAAAGAGATAATAGTCAATAAAAATTATATGGTGCGTTAGTGCACATTGCGTTGACGCACTATATAAAATGTAGTAATATATTTTGTGATTTTTCAAATTATTAAAACCTAAAGGTGATTTCAATTGTCTTATATATGTAGAGGTTAACTAACATACGGAGGAGTTAATTATGAAGAAAAAAATTGTATTATGTCTTATGGTATGTGTATTTGTTGTATCTATGCTGACAGGTTGTGGATGTAGTAAGGCTGATATGATAGCCGGAACTTATGTCGATAGTAAAACAAACGATATTGTAGTTATCAAAGCTGACGGAACTGGAACTATTGATGGACTAAGTTTGAGTTGGGTTTTTGATGAAAATGATCCAAATAAGTTGCGTGTCAATACAGCTTTAGCAAATTTTAATTGTGTATATGATAGTAGTAATGAAACTTTAACACATTCAGATAAATACGGAACATATGTTTTGAAGAAACAAAAAAAATAATAGTTTTACTCTATAATAAAGGAAATGGAGAACATTTCTATACTGCTAGTCCAAGTGAAAAAAGCTGGTTGATTTGCACATATTGGGATTATGAAGGAATTGTCTGGTACGGTATGTAATAACAGATAGCAATAATTGCATAGTCGGCTACTTTACATAAAGTGGTCGACTTTTTTATACTAATTAACATCATATCCATCTTTGTATTCAGATTCGTCATCGGGCAATTCTTGGAATAAGTCACCTATAGGTACGTTCAAAGCTTTAGACAGTTTGTCTAAGGTATCGAATCGAACAGAGATAGTTTTGTTGTTAATTAGATTATATAGAAAAGACTGCGTAAATATAACTTTCTCATAGACATAGTGTGTCACCGCACCATATAAACTATAGAAAATTTTTTTGTTTTTTTAAAACCTAAACCAAAGCTCAGTTGTCTTATAAGTGTAAAGGATAATAAATCACATGATTGAAGGAGGAAAGAAACATGATGAGATTATTTAACAACAAAGGAATGACAACAACAGCAGCTTTATTACTAGTTACAGGAATGGTAGCACTTGGTACGGCAGGAGGAGTAGTTGGATACAATGTGTATCAGGAGAAGAAGCACGAAGAGGAAGTTGCAACATTTATGCAAGAAATGGATAAGGCACAGCATAGCACTATTGATTCCTATAACGCTAGAGTAGAACAGGCTATGTCTGAATTAGCATTTACCAACGAGAACGGAGAAATGGTAACCTTAGAAACTAATAGAAATATTGATTCTATGAATAATGTAGTGAATAGTTTTAATGCAATTCTTGGAGAACTTAATAATGATGCATTACTTTTGCAGGAGCAAAAGGATTTTCTTGCTATGGCAATCAATGAGAAGATTAACAGTGTTAACGCTAGAATAGAGGTTGTTAACGAGGAGAACAGGATAGAGGAAGAAAGGAAAGCTGAAGAAGAGAGAATTAAGGCAGAGGCAGCAAAGGCAAAGAAGGAATCTTCAAAATCAAAGAGTTCTTCATCTGAGTCTTATAGCAGCTCTGACAATAGCGACTCAGGGGATGAGGGCGATTCCTCAGGGGAGGTTAGAAACTATAGAGGTGCTAAATGGATTGATTTAGGAGATGGATATGGCAAATGGGAAGGTGAAGGCGGAGCATGGGTTGAAGCTCATCCAGAATGGGGAATTAACAAGAGATTCTATGATAGAACTGGAGTAATCGCTGCAGGCATAAGAATGAAGGAAGAACACCCTGAAGCAACAGTACATTTCTATGGAATGGGAATTGATAAAACAATATAATGTATGTTAAGGATGGTGACCATATGAAAGATAGATTGATTAATATATTTGTGTGGTTAGTGAAGAAAGATATGGAGAATTACACTGTCAACCACAAAACAAAGTGGGAAATTTTTTCAAACATTTCCCATAAGATAAAAAAGTAATTATGAAAGTATTGTTTTATTGTAAAGATAATTGACAGGGGAATTGAGGGGGACGGACCTTTTGTCAACACATGGATGATAACACTAGTTGTAAACATTTCGGGGGAGGAAAACATGACAATAGAGGAAGCGGTTCGCTTAGCGAAACAGAATAATAGCGAAGGTCAGGCATATCTATACGAACAAACATATAAGAAGTCATATTATGTGGCACTTAAATATATGGCAAACGAAGATGATGCTCGTGATGTTGTGCAGGATGCTTATATAAGAGCATTTAGAAGTATAGGACAGTTAGATGATGGTTCGAAATTCGAGAAGTGGATTAATCAGATAGTTGCTAATACTGCGAAGAATGCTCTCAAGAAGAAAAAGCCAGACCTGTTTACGGATGTTGCTGGCGATGAAGAATATGACGTAGCAGACAGATTCGAAGCTGATCCTAACCAGCAGCCGGAAGTTGTAATGGACCAAAACGAGACGGCAAGGTTGGTTCAGGAGATTATAAGCGAGTTGTCTGATGAGCAAAGAACCTGTGTAATTATGTATTATTTCCAGGGGATGCAGGTTAAAGAGATTAGTAGCACACTTGAAGTGTCAGATAATACAGTAAAGAGCAGGCTTAATTATGCAAGAAAGAGTATAGAAGCTAAGATAAAAGAACTGGAGAAGAAGGGAACAAAGCTATACGCTCTTGCACCAATTCCATTCTTTGTATTCCTACTTCATACAGAGGCAGATGCTTGCGAGGCTGGAGCGCTGGCTGGATTATATTCAGCATCGGGCGCAGGAAATGCAGCATCAGCAGGGAATGCTGCAACAGGAGCAACTTCGACAGCATCCATTGGTGGCGCAGGAGCCGCTGCCACAGGACTGTCCCTGGGCGCTAAGATTGCAATAGGAATAATTTCTGCAGTTGTAGTAATTGGTGGTGCAATCGGAGTTGGCGTTGCAGTATATAACAGTACGGATGATAACAACAATATTAACTATAATGTTAACAATAATACAATGGCGGATGGTCAAGTAACAGAAGAGAGTTCTCAATCAGAATACGATGATTTATCAGAGTATACTAAGACTCAATCCTATGTAGGAGATAGTGGTAAAGTATATAGTTGCGATTTTAGGACTCATCCAGCAAATAGTAATAATTCATGGGAGATTAAACCTAGTGATTCTTCTTTTTATGGAAAGCTTGGATATTATATAGCTGATTTTGATGGTGATGGAGAGGATGAACTATTAACATTTAGTATTAATTCTGATTTTGCTCCTGTAATAAGTATTAGTGAGTTAGTAAAAGGAAAAGTAGTTCAGTCGGATTCAAAGGTATTAGATGGAAGCGTTTATATAGATGGAAAACCTATCGCTTTAAGATCATCTCTTGGTACAAGTGATTATTTAAATTGCTTTATATATCCGATGAATGGGAAATTATATATTGGTGTTGAGTCAGATGAGACTGTTAACGTTTATGGAAATGGAACAGATAATTATAACGCTACATTTTCCTATGAAAACGGAGTGCTAACTCCGATATATTATGATGGATTTACTGGTAGTGACCCTGATTTTACATATTGGCCTGAAGAAGCCAATAGATATGATGCCAATCTTAAAAAGGCGGGATTTGATTTTGGTGTTAACGCATTAGTGTCTACGTTTTGTAGTGATGAATTATTCTCAGATTTAATTAAAGGAAGTCAGAGAGTCTGCGGATTTAAAAATGTTTTTGTCGCGGATTATAATGACATAAGTAATTTATATAAAGCTAACAATTATAACTACCAAGATTATAATCACATCTCTGAAATAACAGTATACAATAACGGATCTTCAAAAAAATAAAATTTTTTTAAAAAATTAAAATCTAATTCTACCTTCAGTTGTCTTATTAGTGTAAAGGATAATAAAACACTAATATTTAGGAGGTAGAATTATGTTTTTTATAGTTATTTTAATTATCGCTGCAATAATTGTATTAATTGTACTAGCTGCATCAGGTACATTTAGAAAGAAGAGAAATTGTCTACACTGTGGTACACTTGTAGATGGACCTAGCCAAGTACTTCTTGGTCCTGACATGGAAGTAATATGTAACAAATGTGCTTCAGTAATTAATCCATATTTTCTAGAATATGCAAAAGATAAGTGGGATTACGAAGTATTCAAGCAATATCTCTCTTGGGAAGAGGAGACTAAGGAAGAAAGAAGTCACTTCCAATCTGAATACGAGTATGGTGACTACAACAGAGTTGCTATTGATTCTGAAAGAGGTTTGTTCAGACTTAAAAACAAAAATAAGAGTGTTGTATTACGATTTGAAGATTTGTCTGATTATGGGCTGGATTTTCGCCCAGAAAGCGCATCAAAAGGTTATTTAGATAAATCAATTCATGGATGTGAGTATATCACTATTCGATTAAAGAGCCCACAGTGGGTTTTTGAAGATATGATTACACTAAGTGCTACCGTAAGAGGGTATAGACAGGGTGTATTTAGCAGAAAGTTTGACTATGAACTTGATCCAGATTTCCTCGAGCTTGTCAGATTATTCTCTTTATGTGCATATATTGAAAACCAAAGAAGAGCAGGTGAAATGTATGGCACAACTGCACAAGATATGGGCGAACTGGGAAAGGCACTTGCATTATTTATGTTTGATAGCGTTGATGAAGTTACAGAGGAGTCTTTAAAACAACAGAGGAATGTGCTTATGAAAGCATTCCATCCAGATAACAATGAAGATGGCGAAAAGTATGCCAAAAAGATTAACGATGCGTATGATTTATTAAGCCAACTAGTAAAAAATTGACAGGGGGACGGTCCTGTTGACAACACATGGTTGTCAACCTTGTTTTGTCAAAGTTTTAAGGAAGGGGAAAATGTATGAAAGAGAAGATGAAAAAACTAATATCAATTACATTCGCAATTATGTTGGCGTTTGGATGCGCATTTGGTATGAAAATGCCTGTGGATGCTCACGAATCAGAGGCTCAGCGTACAAATCATATTGAGACATCTGAGACTAGCCCGGTACGAGCTACATTAGATGTCGACGGAAGCACAATAAAAGTTCATACACACGATGAGACTAACGGGTATGGACAAGAAACTATATTTGTATTCTCATATAGTGATGACTCTTTTGCAGAGAGATATGATTCGCCACGTAACGGAGCTGATAGTTATATTGATATAGATGCTTCGGGCTATGCAGATGGAAACTATGAATTAGTATTTACAAATGATTTAAGGAGTCTTATTTATGTTTAAAAAGACGCGAGTCCGAAGTATTCTGGAACTTCTGGACAAAGAGTTAAGTGCAAGAGACATAGCCAAAAGTTTAAGTGTTTCCAGAAACACTGTTTCAGAGGTGCAGGCGTTATT
>JAIKVT010000114.1 GCA_024685495.1 Lachnospiraceae bacterium | reverse complement strand
TACCCGTCTTACCAACCGTGTCAATATAGAATCTAAACCCTATAGGAATTGATATCCCAAGGGATATATCCTCATCACTTCCACTATCAGTTGTTGCAAATTCTGCAATAACTTCGCCGACGTGATCTCCTCTGTCCTTTAAAACATCTATGCTTTTTATAATTACCTGTTTATTTCTATCTATTCCTTTAATTACCCTGCATCCGTTACGCTTAAGGAAAACATCTTCTATCTCATCTATAACATCATCTATACAGTCTCTTGCTATGACTTCTAACTCCTCTTTAATCTCGTCGTCATCTTTCCTTCTGTATACTTTCCACTTAAACAGGCCCAGTTCTTTTCTCTTAAGTATACCCATATAATCCTCCTTCCCCGATAATCCATAGACCATATCGCCCTGCCCCTGAACCGGGGGCAAGGCGTTTAATAAGTCTATTTAGCCTTATCTTCTATAAACGTCTTGTTGTAATCTATTTGATTATCGTCGTCTCTGTAAAATCTGCACAACAACAAGCAGTCATCATCATCAAAATTCTCAACGAAGAATTTGAATATAACCGGTGTCGAACATGTAGGCTCCTCATAACTGAATGTGGTTACGTCAGTAGCCTCAACCTCAGCCGTAACGATTGCAAGCACATCATCTTCCTTAACGTTATCTAAGTACTGAATACTTGAGATTTCACGCTTGCCTTCAGCGTAAAAGCCTTGAATTATTGCATTTTGATTCTTTTCCAGATAGGGTACTTCAAGTTCACGTAAAGTATCATCCTCCTTTACAAATTCCTCAGCAACTTCAAGGATTAGATTTTTTTGTTCCTCGCGTGTTAATTCACTGAATTTCTTTTCGTCTGACATACTTGTTCCTCCTTTACTAAATTGTACTGAAACCAACTGTAGCGCTTCTATTCATCTTATTGAAGTCAATTTCAGGTATATCATCAACTTCAATAGTTGTAAGAAGTTCATCTGTTATTCTAGCAGGCTCTTTGAATAATCGACTTGAAATATTCATCTCCGCCTCTTCTAGCATCTTGCGTACGTAACGGCCGTTACCGTAGTCGTTACTCTTTCTTGCAACTTCATAATTGTCACGTAATTTGTCCATTGCTTCATCAGTAATGTTCATATCGCGGTTAGATAAGATAATTCTTGTTATGTCGCATAATTCATCTGTAGTGTAATCATCAAATTCTATATTGAAAGCGATTCTTGAAGCCATTCCGGGATTTCTGTCAAGAAAGTCCTTCATCTGCTCGGTATATCCGGCAAATACCACGATGGTATCTTCCCTATGGTTCTCCATTTCCTGGACTATAGTAGCAATAGCTTCGTCACCAAAGCTGTTATTATGACTATCACAAAGTGCGTAAGCTTCGTCGATAAATAACACACCACCGCGAGCCTCTTTAAATCTTTGCTTAACCTTAGGCGCTGTTGCACCGACAACTGCAGCGACAAGATCGGCACGTCCGGCTTCTACGAAATTACCTGTTGGAAGTACATTTTCATCTTTCAAAATCTCTGCAAGAAGTCTTGCAATAGTAGTCTTTGCTACACCGGGATTACCGGTAAATACCATATGATATGATGCATTATCTACTCTAATGCCCCTATCAAGTTTTTCCTTTTTCATCTTGATATTGGCAATAGCTTTATAGATAACTTCTTTAACTTTTTCCTGGCCAATTAATTCTTCAAGCTGTTCTCTGGCCGTCTTGTCAGACTTCTTTTGAGCTTTGTATTCATCAAGTGTTGTAATGTCTTCTACAGTTATAGTCCATAGCTTCGTCTTGTCGATATCATCTGAATCATCTTTTTGCTCAGCGAGTCTTACTGATTGTTTCTTAATTACATCATCTAAGAGATTACGGACAGCTCTTGCATTACCAAAGTTCTCAATAAATCTCTCTTTATCGAGAACACTTCTTACTTCATTGATAACAGCGTCATCGTACGAAAATCTGCGACTGTCGGCCATCATCTTAAATATATCTACAAGCTCTTCTAATGTGTAGTCAGGAAATTCTATCCAATGTGGGATTCTGCTTTTAATACCATCATTTAAATCCAAAAATCCCTTCATTGATTCTTCATATCCGGCTAATATAACGATAACATCGTCTCTGTGTTCTTCTAATTCCTGAATAAGAATTGTAGCCGTAGACGGAAGCATGGCATAAGCTTCATCAATAAAAAGGACACCGTCCGTAGCAGCTTTAAATGCATTTGGAACCTCATCTTTAATATCACCGCCATTTAATGCCGGACCTGATGTAGCTACAAAAGCTCCGCTTTTAAGAATATCTTTCTCTTTAGCGATACCGGCAAGAAGCCTGGCCACTTCGGTTTTACCTGTTCCGGGATTACCGGACATTATCATATGCATTGTACCTGCCTGATAATTATTACCAAGTAACTTTTTCCTTACAACTTCAATAGAGTGTGCCTTAATAATGTCATCAATTCTACATTTAACGTGTTCTAGACCTACAAGCTTCTGAAGTCTATCATATGCTGATAACGCATTTTCATCACGATCCAGCATAAATTCTTTAGAAAAGACATTATCATATGCCTTCATAATATTCTTGTTGACACACCATGGCTCAAACTTCTCAAAAGCCATAAGAACATCTGTCTGAGTGAATTTATCACTTACATATTGCTCCATAAATTCTTCAGCCTGATTAGCATACTCAGCATACTGCGAATCCTTAATTAAAGACTGAAGATACTTAATAGCCGTTTTTCTATCTCCCGTTCCTTCCTTTAAAGGCATGGTTATTACAAAATCTTGAACCTGAGAGAGAATATCATATGCAAATCCGGGATTATCTATATTGTAGGTAAATACAAACAGACACTTGTTACGATGCTTTTTGACCAATC
>JAIKVT010000104.1 GCA_024685495.1 Lachnospiraceae bacterium | reverse complement strand
TAGAAGGGTAAAAGCAGTGCCGCAGTGGCGGAACTGGCAGACGCGCAGGACTTAAAATCCTGTGGTGGCGACATCGTACCGGTTCGATTCCGGTCTGCGGCATAACACCTCAACCAAAAGGTTGAGGTGTTTTTTTATTTGTGTCTATTAAGAGGTTTGCCGATGTAGATGCATTTGTAGATGCTATTTACTTAATGTCTACTATAAGGTATAACCATCTTGAGTTTGTCATCTAAAATAATAGTGGTGTGTCTACTGTATAGGTAGTAGTATATTGAAAAATCAAAGCGAAAGCCCTGGGCTTAGCAAAAAAGGCAAATTCCAGGGTATCGCAACAAACAAAAATCAAAGCGAAAGCCCTGGGATTAGCAAAAAAGGCAAATCCCGGGGCATTACAACAAACAAAAATCAAAGCGAAAGCCCTGGGATTAGCAAAAAAAGCAAATCCCAGGGTATCACAACAAACAAAAATCAAAACGAAAGCCCTGGGATTAGCAAAAAAGGCAAATTCCAGGGTATCGCAACAAACAAAAATCAAAACAAATGCCCTGGAAATTGTCAAAAATAAGAATCCCAGGGCAATTCAAAGGAAAATAGCATAATTCCAAAGAAAAACAACATAATATACCGACTCAACTCCTCCCTAACGCAACTTTTCTTTTTATGTTATAATCAAAGCAACGTTCAGAATTATATAAAATGAATAATTCCCGCGCCATCCGCGATAACAAAGCCATAACAAGCTTAACACTTAATCCGCGCTGGCGCGAAGCCCACGCAGCCACATTCAGCAACGCAACAATAACCGGCCGCGCCGGCACCAAGCCCCGAAGCCGCGAGTAAAGGCCCACTACAGCCTAATACCGCGCGCCGGTCACTACGGCACGGCAAAAGACTAAAGCCCGCGCCGGCACCAAGCCCCGAAGCCGCGCGAACAAGGGAATAACAAGCCGCACTACACCAACCCATTCACCATTTCAGGAGGTATAATTATGAGAAATCACGAAGTTACGAAAGAGCAGAACTTATTAAATGAGCAAGGCGAAATTGCCGAGCCCGGATGGGCCAGAAGGCAATATCAAAAATACATAAGACGCGATATCAAAGCGAAGCCACATCGTATTAAAGAGTGGGACTATTATATGGTTATGCACGATGGTGGTGAAGAAGATTCGTATGCGATTTGTTTTACCATTTCCGATGATGGATATGTGGGACTTCAGTCTGTATCACTTCTTAAACTTAGTAGTAGCAATCCTTGGGAGCATACGGAGACGATTCTCAATGTATTTCCTATGGGTAAGCTTCATATGCCGGAAGATTCAAGCACGGGAGATGTATTTTATAAAGATAAGAGATTGCAGATGAGATTTCGTGTGAGGGAACGCAGAAGAATTATAGATGTAAACTTCAAGGATTTCTATGAAGGAAAACAGCTTAGAGCGCATATAGTTTTAAGACAGCCTAATATGGATACGATGGTTATTGCTACACCTTGGGATCAACCCCACGCATTTTACTATAATCAGAAGATTAATTCTATGCGTGCTAAGGGAAGAATTGAGTTCGACGGCAAACTTTATCAATTTGACGAGGGTCCAAATTATGGGACACTTGATTGGGGACGCGGCGTCTGGACTTATGATAATACGTGGTACTGGGGAAGCGGTAATGCGTGTGTGGACGGTCATGATGTTGGATTTAACATCGGTTACGGCTTCGGTAATACAGAAGCTGCAACTGAAAATGTTATATTCTATGATGGAGTCGTACACAAACTTGATGATGTAATGATAAATATTCCGGGCGATATTGATTTATACAATATGGATGCTCCGAGATATATGGATGAGTGGACTATTCATGAGTCTTCGGGCAGGTTTGAGATGACATTTAAGCCGGTGCTCGATAGAGCCGCTAAGATGGATTTCAAGATGATTGTATCGGATCAACACCAGGTGTTTGGAAGAATGAGCGGCAAGATGGTTTTAGATGATGGCAAGGAAGTAATACTTGACAACGTTCTTTGTTTCATAGAGAAAGTCCACAATAAGTACTAGATCAAATTAAACCTCAATCAGCAACATCTCATTCAAAACAAAAGTACAAAAAGCAACAAATATAAATTAAAAAGCGCCATATTTCTCCATCTGCATCTTTTCAAAAAACCATAAATGTGGTATAGTTATTTGGGTTTAATATACTATATATGGAATTTGATTAGATTTATCAGATTATTTTTATAATAGTAGGAGGAGAAATAATGACGATTTACGAGAGACAGAAAGTAAAAAAAGACAGATTTATTTTTATGATTCGTACAATTACGATGATTATTATGGCCGTTATATCTGCAGTGTACATGAATGGCATGTTTGCAATGATAAGAACCGGATTTATTGCGGCGACAGCGTTGTTTTGCCTTATATGTTTTCTTGCTAAAAAGAACGGGCCGGTGATTGCTAAGATATGTCTTATATTTTTGGCGCTTGCATATGCGTGGCTTTTCTTATCGGTAGGAGAACCGTTCTTATTCGTTATTCAATATCCTGTAATCTACGTAGTTATTTTAGATCAGGAGAAGAAGACATCGATTATATCTTGTACGGCATGTCTTGTTGTTAACGTTATTTTCCTCGTAATGTTTATTTTATCAGGAAATGTAAGTGGATTAATTAATGAAATTATTTGCTTCGTATTTGCTGTAGTAACCGCAATTATGGCACTTGCTCTTACCAACTTCATGGAGAAGCAATCTAAAGAGATGGTTGCATATCTTAAGAAGCAGACAGGTGAGCAGGGCGAGATTGCTGAGAATATTATTAAAGAATCAACTGTTATTCTTGAGAAGCTTGATGAGGCAACAGACATTATTAATTCTCTTAATGAAGGAATCGAAGATAGCAGTAAAGCATCTTCTGACATTTCCGATGCAATTCATACAACGGCTGATGCCATTGAAGATCAGACTCAGATGACTACAAGAATTCAGGATAAACTTGAAGTTTCAGCTAACAGTGCCGATGAGATGAAGCAGGCAAGTGATGAGACTTCAACAACGGTTGGTGAAGGTGTTAACCTTCTTAAAGAACTTAAGAAGAAATCAGTTGAGACAGCTGAGATTAATAAGATTACAGTGGAAGCAACCAAGAGGCTTCAGGAACGTATTAAAGAAGTTGAAGAGTTTACAGGCGCAATTCTTAACATTTCCAATCAGACAAACCTCCTTGCGTTAAATGCGTCAATTGAGGCTGCACGTGCCGGTGAAGCCGGTAAAGGTTTCGCGGTAGTTGCTGACGAGATCAGAGAGCTTTCGGAAGGAACGAAGTCTTCT
>JAIKVT010000061.1 GCA_024685495.1 Lachnospiraceae bacterium | reverse complement strand
CACTCATCTATTGTATAAACATTATAATGCGGATTTAGTGCTATAATATCATTCTTTATATAATCTTTTGCCTCCATTGGGGTAATAATAAGAGCGTTTATTCCTTCTGTTGATGCTTCAGATAAAGGAACTATTGTTCCGTCGTACCAGTCTCTGCTGTCTACATATGTGTCGTATAACACTATTTCAAACGAGCTTTCGCCACCAATCCTATTATATATACATTGGGAAATGTCTCCCGCGCCAAAAAGTGCCAACTTCTTTATCTTATCTCTATCAATCCAGTGAATGATGCATTCCCTATCTATTTCTAGAATAATATTAATCATGTCCTTAATCATCAAGTTAACAGTATCTCTTTTTTCGTAATAGCCACACATTGAAAGCAACCGTTCTTCTATGTCCATATGTATATGTTCTATTGTTTTGGATGTATATAGATTCCCCCATAGGTTAGTACCATCATGTCCTGTCTGAAAGGCTTCAACCGCCTTTCTACCATTTGTCCATTTTGCCTTTTCCTCCTCATATAACCTAAGTGTATGTCGAATAACCTCTGGTAGCTTAGACTCATCTTTGATCTTTTCTAAATAGGCCCCCTCTTTTTCCAATAAAGAGTAATCCAGCCATTCTCCGCAAATAATTCTTTTATTCAAAAAAAGATACTCCACCATAGTAGATGAATAAGAATCCGTTGGCTGAATATTTATAAAAATATCTGTCGCCTTTCTTAAAAGGCCTATATCCTCGTCTGACAAATACTCCGTGATAATACTGTAAGAGATTCCCATGTCTTTTACCTTTTTACTTATAGCATCATAGTTCTCGCTATCTCCACCATATGTAAATGGAAAGACAACATGTATTTGATTTTTATCTGCCACCTCAAGTTTTTTTAACTCTCTTATTGCAGCCACCTGATGATGACGCCTTGCACTACTATACCCACATACAACAATTCTTTTATCCAGTGGAAATGCAAATCGTTTTTTTGCCATTCTGTCTGAAGCTGCCTTTACCATCCCTTTTTCAATTTCTTCAATAACCGGCAACTTGAATCGAATATAATATGTTTTTCTTATAAAAGCTCGTGCATAGAATTCTGAAAGATCATCATAAATTTGCATGGAATCCGTAACAATGGAATCACTGATTTCTAACAGTTCCTTTTGTCCTTCTTTCTCTTTTGAAGAAATGCGAAGCCAATCACTCCCCCAAAAATTTAGTATCAATCGGTCACAATAGTTTCGCATTAAAAATGCCATATTCTTAACCGAGGGGGATAAAAAGTGTGCATGACATACATCAAATCGTCCCATCTGACGTATAGATTGAAAGCAGTAGTATAAGTTTGAAAATGAATCTCTATACCATTTTGATTCAGGGAAAACAGTAATTCCGTTTAATCTGTAATAAATATCATATTCATTTTCAAAATCACGTTTCCCTAAATAATTCCACAGGACGATCTCCTCTGCTCCTATAGCAGGAAGTGTATCTTTTACAAAATGGTATACATACATGGAATAAATGCTACCTATCACTAGAACTTTCAACTTTTGTCAAATCTCCCCTTAAAATCCAATGTCGAACATTCTTCCAACGGCAATTTAACACTTACGCCCTCAAATGCGGATTTGTATATGGCAAGCACGAGTTCTAGCGCGCGCTTTCCGGCCTCAGCATCACACACTAACGTATCTCGACCTTCTATAGTATCAATAACATTTTTGTATAGCTTTGTATGTCCAAACCCATATACGTTCGGCGGATTTTCCTTGCATTCCCTCTTAACAGTTTCTTCATCGTTAAAATGGTCCGCAAAACGCCACTCTTCAATTATATTTACCGCATCACCGCCCGCCTTAACAGTCCCCTTTTCTCCAAAAATATAAAGAGTCTCCTCCAAGTTTTTGGGGTAAACATTTGTCGTGCCCTCAATAATCCCATAGCTTCCGTTTTTAAACCGTACAAGCGCAATGCCCAAATCCTCTGCTTCAATATAGGGATGCATCAATCGATCCGTCATTCCGTATACTGTATCTATTTCATCTCCCATCATCCAGCGGAGCAGATCTATATCGTGTATGCATTGATTCATTAGTGCTCCGCCATCCTGTTCCCATGTACCACGCCATGTTGCACGATCATAATATTCATGATCACGCGCCCAACGGATATGCGCAGTCCCATACAAAAGCTTTCCAAGGCGCTTCTTGTCAATCGCTTTTCGTATTTCCTGAATGCTTTTGTTAAACCGGTTCTGATGGCAGGCACATACGAAGACCCCTTTTTCTTTTCCCTTTATAATAATCCTGTCCGCATCCTCTATGGATAAGGCAATCGGCTTCTCGATAATCAAATTACATCCATAATCAAGACAGTCCAATGCAATCTGTGCATGTTTTCCGGATTCCGTAGCTATTGCGACGAGTTCCGGTTTCTCTTCTTCAAGCATTCGATGATAATCCGTATAAACCCTAATGGCATCCTCATCTAAATCAAACTTTAGAATATTATCCTCTGCTCTTTCTCTTACAATATCACAAAAAGAGACCATCTCTAAACCATTGTCACGCGCCGCGACAACATGATTTGGCGATATTCTTCCACAACCAATTAACGCATATTTCACTTACATCCGCTCCTTTCCAATAATCCGCCCTTCCAACAATTCATATTGCGCACCACATATGGCGCATTCATATTTCCCATTCAACCTGCATCCACATTTACAAACATAGCCCCGATGCTTCGCCGGATTTCCATATACCAGTGAGTAGTCCATAACATCTTTTGTTACAACAGAACCAGCGCCTATCATCGCATATTGCCCAATCATACGCCCACAAACAACGGTTGCATTCGCGCCAATAGTCGCGCCTCTTCTGACAAGTGTTTTTTTGAATTCATGTTTACGATCTATAAAGCTCCGCGGATTGATAACATTCGTAAAAACACAGTTAGGCCCCAGGAAAACATCATCTTCAATTATCACTCCCGTATACACAGCAATATTATTCTTTATTGTCACGTTATTCCCTATTCTAACTCCATTTTCAATAAAAACGTTTGCTCCGATAACGCAGTTCTGACCAATCGTAACCTCATCTTGAACGACGCAATGCTGCCAAATCACTGTGTCATCCCCGATTAGGGCTTGCTCGCCTATTTCCGCTGTCTCATGTATTTTCTTCATTTTCCATCCCAACCGTTTATCATGTTTATTACACAACCAATCTCTTCATCCGTTAGTTCCGGAAACATTGGAATTGCTAATGAATGGTCCGCAACATATTCCGCATTATTTAATTCTTCTTTGTTGTCGTATTTACCTTCAAATAGTCTTTGCTTATGAAATGGAACCGGAAAGTATACCCCTGTTTTTATATCGTTCTCTTCAAGATACTTTCTAAGCCCGTTTCTATTTTCCGTCGTTATTACATAAACATAGAAAACATGCGTATTCCCTTTTCCTGTAATAGGTTTACAAATTAACGGATTTGTGATCTCCTCTGAGTACCGTCTCGCTATAGCCCGTCTTCGATTGTTCCATGTGTCA
>JAIKVT010000060.1 GCA_024685495.1 Lachnospiraceae bacterium | reverse complement strand
CTATGAATTATAGTTTTTATACAGACGTAGACATATGAAATTTATGTTTACGTCTTTTTTTAGATTTATATTTTGTGTACATATAAAAGGACATATATTTATTTATAATTATGTGTAGAATAAAAATAACTATATAAGGAGGAATAATAAATGAGTAATTATGAAAAAATTAGATCTATGACAGTTGATGAGATGAGTGACTTTTTCAAAAACTTAGGAAGTGTGGGTGTAATAGATTATTTTAATAATTCTTATTGTAATCAACTACAATACATGAAGGATGTGCTGCATGGGGAATAAAAAAGCGTGGAGGGTTTGCAGAAAGAATTGAAGAAAACATTAGAATCAGAAAAATGAATAATCAAATTGGTAGATTGAAATACTACAAAAAGAAGGAGATGATTAATAAGAAAACACCTACAAAAGATGGAAGAGTGTCATTGAAAGAAAGCCTAAAGAACGCCACAGTAGAAGCGAAAAGACATAATGAAAGAATAGAACTTCAAATGAAAATTGGAAAACGGCGTTCGAAAAAAAGGGGTATAAATATGAATCGTTAGAATGTGTTTTGCTTTAATTATGATACCGAATAAGCTGATAGTATATCAAGCCCAAGTGGCATAGCCATGCTTCGCAGGCTTGACATACTACAACTTATTCGGTCTTGGGCAGTCAAGGCAAAACAAAGTCATATTATTGCGTTAACACGCCTAATAATATGATGTTTGATTAGGGGAGTGATGGATATGGAAGAAGAATTAATCATGTACACTATAGAGGATGTAATGAAAATTTTTAGAATTGGGAGGAATAAAGCATATAATCTGTGTAAGACCAAAGGTTTTCCAGCTATTAAGATAGGAGCAAAGACTCTGATACCTAAGACTCAACTTATGAAATGGATTAAGGAAAATCTGGAGTGTGAAATATATCTGCCGTGATAATATCGTAGACTGAGATTTCACAAAAGTAGACTTTGAAAGTAGACTTTAAAAACCTAAATGCCATTTTCTTACTTTTGTATAGGTTGCGCAAACGTGTATTATGGAATTTGATTAAGGCTAGCGATTAAAATATTATAAAAGAATTACTGTATCGATATTGCATAAAATAAATAAAACGTTTATAATATGATATATGAATACAATGATAAGCAAGCAAGAAATGGGAATAATTCGTCCTTCTGAATTGCAGGACTGGCTTACTTCACATGGGATTGCAACAGTAACAACAGAAGAATGTGCGCATCTTTTAGGAATTAATACTAATGATGTTTCTCAAAGATTGGTAAGACTTCGTGCAAAAGGCGAGCTAATAGCCGGTGCCAGAGGTCTTTGGATAGCTGTGCCGTCGGAGTATAGAGAGATGGGGGCACCTGAGCCAATGAGATATATGCATAATCTGATGGAGTTTTATGATAATGATTATTGTGTGGGATGGTTGTCTGCGGCAGCAATTCATGGAGCGAGTCATCAAGCACCACAGGTATTCCAAGTTGCAGTTCGTAAGAATATTAGAAATCGTAAAATAGGTAGAAGTGAGTTGCAGTTTTATCAAAGATCATACGTCCAGGAGATTTCAAAGAAAAGAGTATCACTGGTTAGTGGGTCGGCTTTTGTGAGTTCGGTAGGTGCAACCATGTTGATGGTGGCAGCAGATTCGAATGTATGTGGGGGCATAGATAATGTGGCAAATATTATATGTGAACTAGCTGATAACAATAATAATTATATGAAGGACATATTGTCGGATGCACCTATGTTTCCGCATGCTACGGTTCATAGATTGGGTTGGATACTAGACCGCCTTTCAGAAGTAGAAGACTTGGACGAATTAATAAAATATTGTGCATTATCATCAGAACCAACTGTCCTTTCTCCTACAGGGAAAAGGATCGGTTCAATAGATAAAAGGTGGAATGTAATAGAGAATAGAAGGATTGAGGTAGATATATGATACCACGCGAAGATATTGTTGCTTGGGGAACAGAACATCCTTGGTCTGAGTACGATCAGATTGAGCAGGATTTATTATTGTCGCAAGCAATATGTGAAATTGCAAATGATGATTTACTTGGAGAGGAATTGTCGCTTAGAGGTGGTACGGCATTTCATAAGTTGTTTCTAGAGACGCCTTATAGATATAGTGAAGATTTAGATTATGTTCGCTCTACAGAAGGTGGAATAGGTGATGTGTTAGATAGATTGCGAGAGATCGGTGAGAGGCTTGGATATGAAGTGGCTAGCAAAATTAGAAAGTATCCTAAAGTGATTTGGAAATATACCTCATCTAACGGCATTTCATCAAAGATTAAGATAGAGATTAATACTTTTGAGAGATCACCGGCTTTGGGATTACACTATATCGAACATGAAGTTGATTCTTCATATTACAAAGGAAGAGCAAAGGTGCGCACATTTCAAAAAGAAGAACTTGTAGCAACAAAAATACGTGCACTGTATCAGAGATCTAAGGGCAGAGACTTATATGATATTTGGCTTGCGCTTACGGAACTCAACTTGTCGTCAGAAAGAATACTAGAAGCATTTCCCATATATAAACCTGAAAAAATGAGTGCAAAGGACAGTATTGAGAATTTGCACAGAAAACTTGATGATAAGCAATTTACAGGTGATATTTATAACCTTATTAGAACTGATGCACCGGCGTATAATGTTTATAAAGCAGGAGACATCGTTGAGCAAGAATTATTATCGAAGATTTGATATAGGGATTTTACCACAATTTTACCACAACCAGAACAAAAAAATAGAGAAAAACCAATCTGTTTTAACACGAATTAACAAACAAGAAAAACTGCTATAAACGGCTTAAAATCGCAGTTTTTCGCAATGTCACATCAACTGTTGATTCTTTTGTGAAAAACGACGGTTTTTGCTTGCCAAGGTGGGGGTCGCGGGTTCGAACCCCGTCTCGCGCTCTTTTTTATTGCCTCAGAATCTGCGTAAATACGTGGGTTTTGGGGATTTTTGTTTTTTGTAGATTTCTAGAAAATTGGTTGACCCCTGGTTGACCCCTAGTAATATTGGGGATATTCAGGGTTCAAGTAGATTTAATAATTATGATACATTGTTATATGTATCGATTATTTCATTAATAAACTCGTCTGTTCTACCAAAAGTGTAATTAGATAGATTTGTCTGAACAGAGTGTCCAAGTAACTTCGCCCTGCTAGCAGGTGCAATCCCTAATTTCTCATCTAAGAGATAAGAATTAACATACATCCTTATAGCATGATTGTTAGATAGGTTAAGACCTAAACCTTTTTTGCCCTTGTACTGTACACCGTGACATAGCTTATTCAGAGCCTGAGAATATGATTGTGTTGTCATCCAAGTTCCATCTTGTCTTGCAAATACCCATTCAGAATCAATTCCTTCAGCTTTTTGTAACGCTTTAAGTTCGTTAAGCACTTCTCTTACTTCAGGGAAAATAGGATAATATCTTCCACCTTTACTATATCCCTTTTCATTTTTAGTTGCATCTTCATATTTATATGTACGCTTATGATCAACATAATCGTTAATCATCTGTGAATGGATATGAATTCTGTTATCTTCAATATCTCTCCACTTTAGAGAGCATAACTCTCCAATCCTTAGACCAGTGTATGTAGAGAATATAATAGCGTAAGAATTAACCTTTGCGTTATATCCTACACTTGGTATACGATTTCTTAATGTCTCACGGATTAGCTCG
>JAIKVT010000046.1 GCA_024685495.1 Lachnospiraceae bacterium | reverse complement strand
ACAGTTTCGAGCCTTCGTGCCCAAGTCGGTGCTCAACAGAATCGGATTGAGCACACTATTAACGTGACTAATACAACGAAAGAAAATCTCGAAGCGTCCGAGAGTAAGATTAGAGATACGGATATGGCAGAGGAAACTGTGAAGATGCAAAAATACAATGTATTAGAACAGACAGGGCAAGCCATATTATCACAGGCTAATCAGATGCCTGAGGGAGTGCTTAATTTATTACAATAGTTATGATTATAAATATATAATGACATATTATTTAAAGTCTTGTGTATAGTATGTGTCCATAATATAGGACACATATATACACGAGGCTTTTTTAGTTGATTATTAGGTTATCAATCAACATTTCCTATGTTATAATAAAAAGGATAGTATGTTATTTGACTGAAAGAAAAAGTAACTTTATATAAGCGTAATTAATTCTATTGATAACAAGTGGGGATGTTATGAAAGATAATTATTTGTCTAAAAGTGGAATTAAATCAGGAACATGGTTTGAAACATTAAAAAGTAACGGAAGGGTTGATGAGTTTCATATTTCGGAAGAACTTATGAATATGTTCGGTTATGATAAAGAAGAGTTTCCGAATTCGTTGGAAGCATTGATAGAGCATGTTCATCCGGATGATATAGGAATGATGATGGAGACTTCCGTAGATACTGCGATGGGAATCTCTGACGGATTTAATATTGAATACCGTGTAAGACATAAAGACGGACATTATATTCGTGTTAATGCTGTCGGTAAATTGCTCGTTATGCCGGAAGGTGTTCCTAATGTAATACATGGAAGTGCAACTGATATATCGGATATTACAGCAAGAGCAAAAGAAGTTGTCGAATGGGATGAATTCGATTATGGTGCAGGCGTTGACGAAAGTGAACTTGTTAAGACGGTATATCAGATCACAGGAACGGCTCGTTGGCAGGCTATTTATAATGATAAAGGAGAGACATTTAGTGTCTATTATTCCGATGAATTTCGTAATTTGTTGGGATATAAAACGGTAGAAGAATTTCCCAATACAAGAGAAGCGCTTCTTAACGCAGTTCTTCCGGAAGACAGGATTAAGTTAGAACAATTCATTGCAGAGGTGGAGAACTCAAGAGAGCCCGGAGTAATATTTGAGATAGAATATCGTATAGTCACAAAATATAAAGAGGTCAGATGGGTAAGAGTTATATGTAAGAAATTCTTCAATGCCGGTAACATTCCTTGTGAAACAATCGGAACTATCAGAGATATTAATAATGATAAAATTGTTGAGAGACAAGGACACCTCGTGGACCTTCTTTCCCGCGACTATACGTCGGTGTGGTATATAAGTGCAAGGTCACATAAGATGACGCTTGTAAAACAAAACGATAGAACTAAGACTACGGATTCTGCTATCAGTGAAGGTCTGCAATATGATTCGTATGAGAAAATGTTTGACGAATATATAGACCATTTTGTTAACGAGGCTGACAAGGAGAGAGTCAGAAAAGAAGTATCGTTTGGCAATTTATTGACCAGAGTAAAAGAAGACGAATTATATCCTATTAATTATCTGAGAGATAATCTCGACGGAAGCAAGAGTTACTTTCAGATTTGTTTTGCAAAGTTTAAGAGTAATACGGGAAGACTTTATTTTACTTGTGGATTCAGAGATGTCGATGCCCTTATGAGAACTGAATTAGAGCAGGCAGAAGAAGCTAATAGGGCGAAGTCACATTTCTTATTTAATATGAGTCACGACATCAGGACTCCTATGAATGCGATTATAGGATTTACGAAGCTCGCGATTCAGAAAAAAGATGAAAGAAAGCTGTTAGATAAATATCTTAATAATATCCGCTCTTCTTCAGAGAATCTTCTTGAGATACTTAACGGTGTCTTAGAGATGGCTAAGATTGAGAACGATCAGATTGATATAACAAGACAGCTTACTAATGCGACTGAATTCTTCGATTCGGTTGTTAATATGTTTACCGAAATTGCTAAAAAGAAAGAACAGACGCTAAATTACGTTAATGAAATAGATCATGAATACTTTTATATGGACAAATCACATATAGAAGAAATAGTAATGAATCTTACAAGCAACGCCATTAAGTATACGCCTGAAGGCGGAGAAATAGAGATAAAAATAACTGAAGAAATGGGTGCTACGCCGAAAGACAGTTACATTAATCTGTTTATCTCCGACAATGGTGTCGGCATGTCGAAAGAGTTCCTGTCTCACGTATATGACCTTTTCTCGAGAGAGAGAACAAGCGAGACTGTAAATGTTGCAGGTACGGGACTTGGACTTGCCATAACAAAGAGACTTGTGGACCTTATGGACGGTTCTATTAATATCGAAAGTAAGCAGGGTAAGGGAACCCGTATATCGGTAACAATTCCGCTTAAGATAGCTGATGCTGAAGTAGAGACGAAGCCGTTAGATGAAGATATTGATATCAAGATGCTTGAAGGCAAAAGAATTCTTCTTGCGGAAGATAACGATCTTAATGCCGAGATTGCATGTGAGCTTCTCGAAGATGCAGGCTTTAAGGTTGAAAGAGCAGCTGACGGAATGGAATGTGTGGAAATGCTTAAGAACAGCAAAGGCACACGCTATGATGTAATCTTTATGGATATTCAGATGCCTAAGATGGACGGCTATCAGGCGGCTAGGGTTATCAGACAATTAAGTGATAAGAAGAAAGCTCGGATTCCGATTATTGCCGTTACGGCTAACGCATTTGAGGAAGACAGACATAACGCAATATTAGCCGGGATGAACGCTCATATTGCTAAACCATTTGAGCTTAACAATATATATGTGACACTTAGAAATGTGCTTGAATACAGTAAGTATTATATTGATGATGATAAGATAGCAGCATTTAAGGATAAGTATATTAAGCTCGGTAGCGTGTGCGGATATTTTGTGTGCACTGATTCGATTGATGAGGAGATTATTTATACAGACAGTACGGTGGTCGGTCTTTTCGCATGCGACAGTAAGGATGAACTTATGCAGTATACTAAGGGTTCATATATTTCGGTCATTCATCCTGATGATGCCAAACGTGTTGTGGCGGAAGTGAAGGAGCATTTTTCTTCAGACAATACTGAGCCGTATACATCAGAATATAGGATTATAAGAAAAGACGGCAAGGAAAGAAATGCTGCTGTAATAGTAAGTAAAATATATAACGGCAGCGAATTTGTATATTATGTCTTCGTAGGAGATATTACGGATATAGAATAGTATCTGAAAAAATGGTATATGATGAACAAGAGTCAGAATAAATACAGCGAAGCGAATGAGATGTATATTTCATAACGCCGGGAGGTGTATGCTGTGACGAGATTTATAGATGCATATAATGAGTATATTAAAAAAGGCGGAGACGGTATTGCTGTTGTAGGCGGCGGATTGACGCTTACTTACAATGAACTCGATGAAGCTGCAGGCAAGATATATGCATATCTTAAGGACAAAGGTATTGGTAAAGAGGACTTTGTTCAGATTGTTCTACCTCGCGGGGCCAAGATAGTGGTGGCTGTTACAGGAGTTATCAAGGCCGCAGCCGCATTTATGTTATTAGAAGATACTTATCCTGATAAGAGAGTAGAGTTCATATATAAAGACTGTAATTGCAAATTGCGAATAGATGAGCGATTGTATGATGAAATAATGGATACATATAAGTCGCTTGCGGGAAATGAGACAAGTGATTTACATGATGCGGCCTATGCGGTGTATACTTCCGGATCAACGGGTAACCCCAAGGGAGTACTGCATGAGTACGGCAATCTGGATCAGACTTATCGCAGTGGTTTGACATGGTTTAGCACAGGATTGAAGAGAGTATGTTTATATGCTCCCTTTAATTTTATTGTAGGAATAATGGAGTATGTCGGAGCTGTTGCTAATGTATATACTTTGTATATTTTACCACGAGAACTAATGAGAGATTTTGCCGGGCTTAAGAAATATATTGCCGACAATAAGATCGAGAAAATTTATATGCCGCCGTCACTTCTAAGAATTTATAAGGAGCCTGATGAGAACCTTAAGGTGATAACGACAGGAAGCGAGCCGGCTAACGGTCTTTCTTATGGTAACAGCCCATATCTTATGAACGTGTACAGTATGTCTGAGGCGGGGATTCAGATAGTCAGTAAGTTGCTTGATAAACCGTATGACGTTGCACCTGTCGGAAAGCCTACATTAGAAGAAATTAAAGTATGCCTCATCGACGATAACGGTAATGTGATTGAGGGAGCCGGTGAAGGCGAGATATGTTTTGCTAATGAATATGTAAGAGGTTATATTAATTTGCCTAAGCAGACAGCTAAGGCTTTCAGAGACGGGATTTATCACACTAACGACCTTGCAAGACGAGATGAGAATGGGGATTATTATATCGTTGGCAGATTCGACGATATGATTAAGATTAACGGTAACAGAGTTGAGCCGGCTGAAGTGGAAGCTCAGATTAAGAAGCTTACGGGGCTTAAGCGAATTGTTGCCAAAGGATTTTCGAAGACGGATAGAAGCTTTATTGCATTATATTACATTAATGAAGAAGCTGAGTTGAAGGGATTAACAGAAGGCGGAGAACTTGTTTTTGATAAAGAAGAACTTAAGAAGCTTCTTCCTAATTATATGATTCCTTCTTATTATGTAGGGCTTGATGATTTTCCGCTGACGCCTACAGGGAAGGTGTCAAGAAGGCTTCTGAAGGAGCCTGAAGCTGACGAATATAAGAAAGAATATGTTGCTCCCGAGACTGATTTAGAGAAGAAGCTGTGTGACATTATGCAGGTAGTTCTTAATGTTGATAAAGTAAGTGTCATAGATGATTTCTATGCTGTCGGTGGCGATTCCATGAAAGCCATGATGTTCGTATCCGAGTGTAATGAAGCCGGAATTAATATGACGACGCAGGCTTTATACGATTACAGATCGCCGAGAGAGTTGGCCAAAACATGTGGTAAATTGGTTGACGAAGAAGAGATGGCAAGACTTAACGAAGAAGCCATGAATAAGGAATGGCCGCTGCTTCCTTCTCAGATAGCTAATGTTATCTTCGGTAAAAGAGATGAAGAATACAACTCATTTAACCTATTAACATTTTACAGATTAAGATCTGACATTGACATAAAGAGGCTCGCTAAAGTGACGAATAAGGTGTTGTCGGCACATAAAGGAATGCAGATTCGAATAATTAAAAAGGACGAAGGGCTGTTTCAGAAGTACGACGAATCGTTTACTCCTGATTTTATGATTGTAGAAATCGATGATAAAGAGCTTCGTGATAATGCCAAGATGATAGATAAGCCGTATCTTTTATACAAGGAAAGAATGCATCGCGGATGTATCTATAAGACGGATGAAGCGAATTATTTCTACCTTAGTATTCATCACATTGTAAGTGATGGAATGTCTCGCAAATTGATATTGGATCAAATTGCCAAAGCATATAATGATGATGCGTTTGAGATACCGAAAGATTATTATTACTATATGTTAAGCAAGAGGTTCGAGCAAAGAAGAAGCGAGAAGAAGTTGCCGGAGGGCAGCATGGCTCATCTTATTAATTTTGATAAGGATGAGCACGGCAAACAGGGAGCAGTTGTATATCGCCCTAATATTGCACCAATCGATTCTGACAGAGACGGAAGCTTCTTTGTAGCGGCGCTTGCAATGGCAGTTGCGAAACATAACGGCAGAAGTGATGTTAGGATTAAAGAAGTGCTTGCAGGTCGTAATGAACTTTATATGCAACATATTGCGGGAGAACTTGCTGTTAGTGCAAATGTTGATGTGGAAGTTACGGATGATAAGACATTTGAAGAGATTAGAGAAGAGATAAGGTTGCAGGAATTATATGAATCAGCGCATCCTGTAACTGACTTTGTTGTCGACAGAAAGAAAAAATCGGGGCTTCGATTTAACTATCAGAAGAATACGATGGAACAGGGAGAGTTCGATAAGCTTACCGAAGAGAATCTTCTTGAAGAAATCAGGTCAACCGAGATTAGGGGAACGGCCAGCCTTAATATTATTGAGACCGGTAAGAAAGATACGGTCGATGCATTTATGGCATTTGCCGAGTTTAAGTACAACAGAGAAAGTATTGAAGACGTTATGGATATATTCGAGGAGATAGTTAAGGCCAATTTGTAAGAGTTTGCTGAGGTTAATTAGTAAGACTTTTGGTGCTTGGCAATAGTTCAGGTATATTCGAAATTATTAAAAGTTCATATAGGTAATGTTATGAAAGATACGGATATTTATAAGCTTCTTGAAGATGTGGCAGATAAGAAGATAACCACCGAAGAAGCCGCGTTGCAACTTAAGAAAGCGCCCTTTGAGGATATGGATTTTGCCAAGATTGATACGCATAGAAGGATTCGTCAGGGGTATGGCGAAGTCATATACGGCGAAGGGAAAAGTGCTTCTCAGATAGTAGAAATCTGCAGGAAAATGACATCGGGAGGATCTGACAGAATTCTAATAACCCGAATCTCGAAAGAGAAAAAAGACGAAGTCGCTAAAGCATTTGAACTTGAATATAACGAGGCGGCGAGAATTGCTTTAATAGGACAAAAGCCTACCCCTACAGGCGTAGGCAAAGTTGTAATAGCAGCGGCGGGCACAAGCGACATAAGTGTCGCAGAAGAAGCGGCATTTACTGCGGAGGCTTTAGGCAGTGAGGTTGTGAAAATGTATGACGTTGGAGTAGCCGGCCTGCACAGACTCTTTTCACATATTGACGATATAATGGAGGCTACTGTTATCGTTGCAATTGCAGGTATGGAAGGAGCGCTTGCCAGTGTTATATCAGGCCTTGCGGATTGCCCGGTTATTGCAGTTCCGACAAGTGTAGGATATGGAGCGTCTTTCGGTGGATTATCGGCACTCTTGTCAATGCTTAATTCATGCGCGAGCGGAGTAAGTGTAGTTAACATTGATAACGGCTTCGGCGCCGGCTATCAGGCGAACATGATTAATCATATTGGAACTTCGCATAAGTAAGCGACATATATTAATGCGATATATGAGAAAATTAATTAAGATAAAAGCTCAGCTTGGAGCATAGGTGTTATTTATGAAGACTTTATATATAGAATGTAAAATGGGTGTCGCGGGAGATATGTTGATGGCTTCCTTATCAGAGTTAGCTGATGCTGACGCATTTACCCGTAAGATGAATTCCCTTGGACTATCGGGAATCGAGATCGGACTTGATGAGATTAAGCGAAGTGGAATTGTAGGAACGAAGGCAAATGTGTTAATTAACGGCGTGGAAGAAGGCGTAGACGGCCACCACCACGAGCATCATCATCATGAAAGACATCACGAGCATCATCATGAAGGAGGGCACGAGCATAATGGCCACCACTCACACAGTTCAATGAAAGATGTGGAGTCGATAATTAACGGGCTTGACTTATCCGATAAAGTAAAGTCGGATGCTATAGAAGTATATAACCGTATTGCTAAGGCGGAGAGCACTGTTCATGGGACTTCTGTATCGGAGATACATTTTCACGAGGTCGGAACCATGGATGCTATAGCGGACGTGGTTGGCGTATGCCTTCTTATGAATATGATAAGCCCCGATAGAATAATTGCATCTTCCATTAATGTAGGAAGTGGAATGGTAAAATGTGCTCATGGAATACTTCCTGTTCCGGCACCGGCAACAGCGCTTCTACTCAGAGATGTTCCGATGTATACCGATTCTAAGATAGAGTCGGAGTTGTGCACGCCTACGGGAGCAGCGCTTGTAAGCTATTTTGCAGACGGATTTAGAAGTATGCCTGATATGACAACGGATAAGATAGGTTATGGATTCGGCACTAAGACCTTCGAAGAGGACGGAAGGCTAAACTGTGTAAGAACATTTTTGGGAGAGCAGCAAGAAGATGTTACAAGAGGAAGTGAAAATAACCAACGAACAGTCTCAAGCAACAATACAGTTATAGAACTTAGATGTAATGTTGATGATATGACTTCCGAAGATATAGGCTATGCTACACAGATGCTTATGAGTAGCGGAGCCAATGACGTATTTGTTACACCTATATATATGAAGAAAAACAGACCGGGTATGTTAATTACCGTTATATGCGATGAGAAAAATCGCGATGTGATGGTAGAAGGTCTGTTTAAATATACTACTACCATAGGAGTACGAGAAACCATCTGCAATCGCTATGTATTAGACAGAACAGAAATTGTTAGAAATACTAAGTACGGAGATGTGCGATTTAAGGAAGTCGAAGGCTTTGGTGTTAAGAGAAGTAAACCCGAATACGAAGACATCGCAAGAATTGCAGAGGAGAACAATCTCGACCCGAAAACAATTAGAGATAGTATATAAAACCACGAAATGTTGACATATGAGTCTAAAAGTATTATTATTCACTTCGGCGTGTTATCACGTCGGAGTTTTTTGTTTTACCGGAAAAAGGAGATTACTATGACAATCATACTATGTTCGATCTTTTTGATTGTATTCTTTGCAATTATGTTGGGCGTTGGATTTGTAACCCGCAAAAGTGCGAAGGATGTTAATGGTTTTGTGCTGGGCGGAAGGTCAGTAGGACCTTGGCTTACAGCATTTGCTTTTGGTACGTCGTATTTTTCGGCGGTTATTTTCGTAGGTTATGCGGGACAGTTTGGTTGGAATTTCGGACTTGCATCTACATGGGCAGGACTCGGTAATGCGCTTATCGGATCGCTCTTAGCCTGGAGAATTCTCGGTCGTAGAACAAGAATTATGACACAGACGCTTGATTCTAAGACGATGCCGGATTTCTTCGAGAAGAGATATGACAGTAAGGCTATTAAGGTTGCGGCATCTATTATCGTATTTATATTCTTAATACCTTATACAGCTTCTTTGTATAACGGACTTTCAAGTTTATTTGGTATGGTATTCGACATTCCTTATTGGGTAATCATAGTTGTTATGGCTGTGCTTACGGGAATATACGTTGTAGTCGGCGGTTATATGGCTACGGCAATTAATGACTTTATTCAGGGTCTTATTATGCTTGTCGGAATTGTGGCTGTTATTGCAGCAGTGCTTAACGACAACGGAGGACTATTAGAAGCCACAAAGAGCTTATCTGCGATTCCTACAAAAGGTTGGGACGCCGGAGCGTTCTCTTCATTCTTAGGACCTGATCCTTTGTCGCTTCTGTTCGTGGTACTTCTTACATCGCTTGGTACATGGGGACTTCCACAGATGGTTGGAAAGTTCTATGCAATCAAGAGCGAGAAGGATATCCAGAAGGGAACAATTATCTCAACATTCTTCGCAATTATCGTAGCCGGCGGATGTTATTTCCTTGGAGGCTTCGGAAGATTATATGCAGATAAGATTCAATATAGAGATAACGGACAGCCTTTATTCGATTCAATTATTCCATCAATGCTTTCGACACTTCCGGGAGTAATTGTTGCGATAGTTATCGTATTGGTGCTTTCTGCTTCAATGTCTACGTTATCATCACTCGTACTTACGTCGAGCTCAACATTTACACTTGATGTAATCAAACCTGCCTGCAAAAACGGATTAACAGAGAAGAAGCAGGTAACTATAATGAGAGTATTCTTAGTATTCTTCATTATCGTATCGGCAGTAATTGCTATTGTTAAGGACTCATACCCCGGACTTACATTTATCGCACAGATGATGGGTGTGTCATGGGGAGCATTAGCAGGAGCATTTCTTGCACCGTTCTTATACGGCCTGTATTGGAAGAAGACGAGCAAAGCATCGGTTGCAGTGTGCTTCGTATGGGGAGTTGCACTTGCTGTATTCCAATTCGTAGTATCGATTTCGGGAATTGATGTATCAGGATGGGGCAGCGTGCTTTCATTCGTATTCAAATCGTCAATCAATTCAGGTGTTGTAGCAATGGTTGGCGGACTTGTAATCGTGCCAATTGTAACACTGTTTACGAAGAAGCCTGATAAGGACGAGATGGATAAATTATACTCTTGCTTCGATGAGAAGGTATCCGTACCTAAGAAAGAGGCGCTTGACTAAGAAGCAATTTTGTATACAAAAGACGATAAAACTGCATAAAAGTGTGATTTTTCTACGTTTTTTCTGTCATTTTCCCTTGACAGTCAGTGGTAATCCGTCTATAATACTCTAGCGTGTGCTTTTGTGCACGCTGGATTTTTTGTGTTTTTTTATAAATAAGTAAAGGAGGTGAAAATAATGCCAACATTTAACCAATTAGTAAGAAAGGGACGTTCTACATCTGCTAAGAAGTCTAACTCACCTGCACTTCAGAGAGGTTATAACTCACTTCAGAAGAAGCCGACTAATAATCCTTCTCCACAGAAGCGTGGTGTGTGTACAGCTGTTAAGACTGCTACACCTAAGAAGCCTAACTCAGCACTTCGTAAGATTGCCAGAGTTCGTCTTTCTAACGGAATTGAAGTAACAAGCTACATTCCGGGTGAAGGTCATAACTTACAGGAGCATAGCGTTGTTCTTATTCGTGGTGGAAGAGTAAAGGATTTACCCGGTACTCGTTATCACGTAATTAGAGGTACACTTGATACAGCAGGAGTTGCTAACAGAAAGCAGGCTCGTTCTAAGTATGGCGCTAAGAAGCCAAAAGATTCTAAATAAGCAATAATTAATTGCTTGAAATGTACAAACGAATGGTAAATGTTGTATTTATTTTCACAACGAAATAAATCAGCACGAACACCGTAAAGTGAGTACCGAAGATTTAATTTAATGATTAAGGAGGGAAGTAACGTGCCACGTAAAGGACATACTCAGAAAAGAGACGTGTTAGCAGATCCTATATACGGAAGCAAAGTAGTTACTAAGCTTATCAACAACATTATGCTTGATGGTAAGAAGGGCGTAGCTCAGAAGATTGTATATGGAGCATTTGCAACAGTAGAAGAAAAGACAGGCAAGAATGCTGTAGAAGTATTCGAAGAAGCCATGAATAACGTTATGCCTATGTTGGAAGTTAAGGCAAGACGTATCGGTGGTGCCACATATCAGGTGCCTATCGAAGTTCGTCCTGCTCGTCGTCAGGCGTTGGGTCTTCGCTGGCTTACATTTTTCTCACGTAAGAGAGGCGAGAAGACAATGCAAGAGAGATTGGCTAACGAAATCATGGATGCAGCTAACAATACCGGTGCTGCAGTTAAGAGAAAAGAAGATATGCACAAGATGGCAGAGTCAAACAAGGCTTTCGCACACTACAGATTCTAATCGTATTATTGAGGTTAAGAAGTTTGCTGAACTTAATCGGGTTGCCGATTTACGTCAGTTTACGATTTATGGAAAATGTGCATAACAACGATAGAATAATATGTAAACTTACATATTATATACGAGATTAAATTAGGAGGTAAAAATCTTGGCTGGAAGAGAATATCCGTTAGAGAGAACCAGAAATATCGGAATTATGGCTCATATCGATGCAGGTAAGACTACTACAACTGAGCGTATCTTATACTACACCGGTGTTAACTATAAGATTGGTGAGACTCATGATGGTTCTGCTACAATGGACTGGATGGAGCAAGAGCAGGAAAGAGGTATTACAATTACTTCTGCGGCAACAACTTGTCACTGGACGCTCCAGGAAAATAATAAGCCTAAGCAGGGTGCTTTAGAGCATCGTATTAATATAATTGATACTCCGGGTCACGTTGACTTTACAGTAGAGGTTGAGAGATCTCTTCGTGTATTAGACGGAGCCGTTGGTGTATTCTGTGCTAAGGGTGGTGTTGAGCCTCAGTCAGAAAATGTATGGAGACAGGCTGACACATATAACGTACCTAGAATGGCATTCATCAACAAGATGGATATCTTAGGTGCAGATTTCTACGCTGCAGTTGATCAGATTCGTGATCGTCTTGGCAAAAATGCTATAGTACTTCAACTTCCTATCGGTAAGGAAGATGATTTCAAGGGTATAGTTGATTTGTTCGAGATGAAGGCATATATCTATAATGATGATAAGGGTGAAGACATTTCAATTGTTGATATCCCTGATGATATGAAAGATGATGCTGAACTCTACAGAACAGAGTTAATCGAGAAGATCTGTGAATTAGATGATGATTTAATGATGCAGTATTTAGAAGGTGAAGAAGTAGCTGTTGATGACCTTAAGGCTGCACTTCGTAAAGGAACATGTGAATGTACAGCAGTTCCTGTATGTTGTGGTACAGCATATCGTAACAAAGGTGTACAGAAGTTACTTGATGCTATAGTTGAGTTTATGCCATCACCTCTTGATATCCCTGCTATTAAGGGTGTTGATTTAGAGGGAAATGAGACAGAGAGACATTCATCTGATGATGAGCCGTTCTCTGCATTGGCATTTAAGATTATGACAGACCCGTTTGTTGGTAAATTAGCATTCTTCCGTGTATATTCAGGAACAATGAACTCAGGTTCATATGTACTTAATGCTACTAAAGATAAGAAGGAAAGAGTTGGTCGTATCCTTCAGATGCGTGCTAACAAGAGAGAAGAATTAGACAAGGTTTATTCAGGTGATATTGCAGCCGCTGTTGGATTTAAGGTTACATCAACAGGTGATACAATTTGCGACGAGCAGCATCCTGTAATACTTGAGTCTATGGAATTCCCTGAGCCCGTTATCGAGCTTGCTATCGAGCCTAAGACTCAGGCAGGTCAGCAGAAGATGGGTGAAGCATTAGCTAAGCGCGCTGAAGAAGATCCTACATTCCGTGCACATACAGACAAAGAGACAGGACAGACAATCATTGCCGGAATGGGAGAGCTTCACTTAGAGATTATCGTAGACAGACTCCTTCGTGAGTTCAAGGTAGAAGCTAATGTCGGAGCACCTCAGGTTGCTTACAAAGAGACATTTACTAAAGCTGTCGATCAGGAATACAAATACGCTAAGCAGTCCGGTGGTCGTGGTCAGTATGGTCACTGTAAAGTTAAGTTTGAGCCTATGGACGCTAATGCTGAAGAAGTATTTAAGTTCGAGTCTACTGTAGTTGGTGGTAACATTCCTAAGGAATATATCCCGGCTGTAGGCGAAGGTATCGAAGAAGCAGCAAAATCAGGTATCCTTTGCGGATTCCCTGTTCTCGGAATACATGCAACTGTATATGATGGTTCATATCATGAAGTCGATTCTTCAGAAATGGCATTCCATATCGCAGGTTCTATGTGTTTCAAGGAAGCTATGGCTAAGGCTGAGCCGGTACTCTTAGAGCCTATCATGAAGGTTGAGGTAACAATGCCTGAAGAGTACATGGGTGATGTTATTGGTGATATCAATGCAAGAAGAGGTCGTATCGAAGGAATGGATGACTTAGGCGGCGGTAAAATCGTTCACGGTTTCGTGCCTTTGGCAGAAATGTTCGGATACTCTACAGACCTTCGTTCAAGAACTCAGGGACGTGGTAATTATTCAATGTTCTTCGAGAAATATGAGCCCGTACCAAAGTCAGTTCAAGACAAGTTGATATCTAATAAAGATAAATAAAAATATTTATATTAAGTGTTGAAAAAAATGGTTGTTTTTTATATAATCATTTTTAACCGATTGCCTTTGCTTGCTGTAAAGGCAGGCAGGTGAGATTCTAATAGAGATTCATTTAAGGAGGAAAAGACAAAATGGCTAAAGAGAAATTTGAGAGAACTAAACCACATTGTAACATAGGAACTATTGGTCACGTAGATCATGGTAAGACAACATTAACAGCAGCAATCACTAAGACTCTTTCTGAGAGAGTAGATGGTAACGCTGCAGTAGATTTTGAGAATATTGATAAGGCTCCTGAAGAGAGAGAAAGAGGTATTACAATTTCTACAGCTCACGTTGAGTATGAGACAGCTAATCGTCACTACGCTCACGTTGACTGCCCGGGCCATGCCGATTATGTAAAGAACATGATCACAGGTGCAGCTCAGATGGATGGTTCTATCCTCGTTGTTGCTGCTACAGACGGTGTTATGGCTCAGACTAAAGAGCACGTTCTTCTTGCTCGTCAGGTTGGTGTTCCATACATCATCGTATTCATGAATAAGTGTGATATGGTAGATGATCCTGAACTTCTTGACCTTGTTGAGATGGAAATCAGAGATCTTCTTAACGAATATGAGTTCCCAGGAGATGATACACCAATCATCCGTGGTTCAGCTCTTAAGGCTCTTGAAGATCCTAACGGAGAATGGGGCGACAAGATTATGGAACTTATGGATACAGTTGATTCATATATTCCTAACCCAGAAAGAGACGTTGATAAGCCATTCCTTATGCCTGTTGAAGATGTATTCACAATCACAGGACGTGGAACAGTTGCTACAGGTAGAGTAGAAAGAGGACGTCTTAACCTTAACGATGAAATCGAAATCGTTGGTATTAAGGAAGAATCTTCTAAGTCTGTATGTACAGGTATCGAGATGTTCCGTAAGACTATGGACTTCTGCGAAGCTGGTGATAACGTAGGTCTTCTTCTTCGTGGTGTTGACCGTGAAGGTATC
>JAIKVT010000178.1 GCA_024685495.1 Lachnospiraceae bacterium | reverse complement strand
GATAATAAGTCTTGTGATTATCCTGAATTTGGCAAAGCAGTAGGTGAAGCTGTAGTTAAAGGTGAAGCAGACTGTGGTATCTTAATATGCGGTACAGGTGTAGGAATATCAATAGCCGCTAATAAGGTTAAAGGTGTAAGAGCGGCAGTGTGTTCCGATGTAACGACAGCGCATCTTGTTAAGGAACATAATAATGCTAATATCATTGCTTTTGGTGCAAGAATAGTCGGCGAAGAATTGGCAAAAGATATTGTCAAATCATATCTTGGTGCTGAATTTGAAGGCGGAAGACACCAAAGAAGAATAGATTTGATACACGATATCGAGAAATAGTATTAAGTACGTTAAAAGGTGTAATAATTTATTAAAGGAAACTGCTTGACAAGTTAGCATACATTAACTATAATGTTTTCTGTAGTTAGTGTGTGCTAACTTTTGTGTGCACACGTTAGCATTGACTAACTTAGTTTCAATTATAAGGAGGAAAATGTATGATGCCTCTTGTTTATGCCGGGACTGGCGAGAAGAACATAATCAAGAAAATTGGTGGCAATCAGGAGACAAAAAAACATTTGGCTGATTTGGGATTTAATGTAGGTGGCGAAGTTTGTATCGTTAATACTCTTAATGGGAATGTGATCGTTAACGTTAAGGAAAGCCGCGTGGCATTAAGCAAAGAATTGGCACAGAAGATAATGGTTTAATTATAATCATTATCGGTTTATTTTGTGTTGCTTTAAGTGTGGCAATGTAAAGATAAATTGACGAAGGAGGAAAATACAGTGAAGACACTTAGAGATGTAAAAATCGGTGAGACAGTTAAGGTTGTCAAGCTTCACGGAGAAGGACCTGTTAAACGCAGGATAATGGATATGGGAATTACAAAGAATGCAACTGTTTACGTACGTAAAGTGGCACCTCTTGGTGATCCTATAGAGGTTACAGTTAGAAATTATGAACTTTCGCTTCGTAAAGAAGATGCTGAAATGATTGAAGTTGAATAAGAGACTAGAGAGGAAGGTTTACATTAATGAAATTACGAATAGCTCTTGCGGGAAATCCGAACTGTGGCAAGACGACACTTTTTAATGAATTGACCGGCTCTAATCAGTTTGTTGGAAACTGGCCCGGAGTTACAGTAGAGAAGAAAGAAGGAAAATTAAAATCTGACAAAGAAGTAATTATTACAGATTTACCCGGAATTTATTCTTTGTCACCTTATACATTAGAAGAAGTAGTTGCAAGAAATTATCTTATAGATGAGAGACCGGATGCAATACTTAATATTATCGATGGAACTAACTTAGAGAGAAACTTATATCTTACAACTCAGCTTGCTGAGATAGGAATCCCTATGGTAGTTGCCATTAACATGATGGATATTGTCGAGAAAAACGGCGATAAAATCAATGTAGAAGAATTATCAAGACAATTAGGATGTAAGATTGTTACGATATCAGCACTTAAGGGTAAAGGAATTAAAGAAGTATCAGAAGCTGCTATAGAGGTGGCTAAGAATCCAAAACCTGTGCCTTATCACACATTTTCAGGACCTGTTGAACATGCGATTGCTCATATTGAGGAAGCAGTGCTTCATGATATGCCTGAAGAGCAGCAGAGATGGTATGCAATTAAAATCTTCGAAAGAGACGATAAGGTCTTAGAGAAGATGAACATACCGCAAGATAAGTTAGATCACATGGAGAAAGATATCGAGGCGGCTGAAAAAGAAATTGATGATGATGCAGAATCTATCATCACAGACGAACGATATGTGTATATAGCAGAAGTTGTTAAAGGATCTTACAAGAAAAGAGATGCAGGTGCAATTACAACTTCAGATAAGATCGATAAGATTGTTACTAACCGTTTCTTAGGACTTCCGATTTTTGCGGTTATTATGTTTGTAGTATATTGGGTTGCAATGGTAGGTGTCGGAGCACCATTAACCGATTGGGCCAACGACGGATTGTTTGGTGACGGATTCCATTTATTTGGTATTGACGGTGGATATGCAGAAGTTTCCGAAGAATATGCTGAAGCGGCTGCAATTTGCGGCGGTTATGCAGAATACGTTGATAAGAACGGCACTGAACCGACAGATAAGTTCCCTTATACTGTAGAAGATGAGGAAACACTTGAAGTTACTGAAGAAGAAGCTACTTTAGAAGATTATAAAGAAGCTAGAAAGATAGTAGATAAATATGGTGATGAAGGACCGGATCCCGCTGAATACGGAGTATGGATCCCGGGTATACCGGCACTTATAGAAAGTGGTCTTGATGCAGTAAATGCTGCTGATTGGCTTAAGAGCTTAATCCTTGACGGTATCGTAGCCGGTGTCGGAGCGGTACTTGGATTCGTACCTCAGATGCTTGTATTATTCTTAATGCTTGCATTCCTAGAGTCTTGCGGATATATGGCTCGTATCGCGTTCGTATTGGATCGTATATTTAGAAAGTTTGGTCTTTCAGGAAAATCATTTATTCCTATGCTTGTCGGCGTGGGCTGCGGTGTTCCCGGTATTATGGCCAGCAGAACTATTGAGAATGAAAGAGATCGTCGAATGACGATTATGACAACTACGTTTATACCATGTGGTGCTAAGGTACCATTTATTGCAATGATTGCAGGTGCTATATTCGGCGGTTCTGCTTGGGTTGCTACATCAGCGTACTTTATCGGAATGTTGGCAATTATCGTATCCGGTATTATGCTTAAGAAGACAAAGATGTTCGCAGGTGAGCCTTCACCATTCGTAATGGAGCTACCCCCATATCATTTACCGACAATCGGTAATGTGCTTCGTTCTATGTGGGAGAGAGGTTGGTCATTTATCAAAAAAGCCGGTACAATCATCCTTGTATCAACCATAGTTATTTGGTTTACAACATACTTTGGTTTCGCAGAAGATGGATTTAGAATGCTTGAAGATACAGAACTTGAATATTCATTGTTAGCTACTATCGGTAACGGAATCGCTTGGATATTCGCACCGCTTGGTTGGGGCAACTGGCAGGCAGCTGTTGCTTCTATCACAGGACTTGTTGCGAAGGAGAATATCGTCGGAACAATGGGCGTTCTCTACGGTAGCGGTGACGGAACCGTATGGCAGACTTTAGCAAGTGCATTTAACGGTGTAACAGGATATTCATTCTTAGTATTTAACTTACTTTGTGCACCTTGCTTTGCAGCAATCGGAGCGATTAAGCGTGAGATGAATAATGCAAAGTGGACATGGTTTGCTATCGGTTATCAATGTCTGTTCGCTTATGCAGTAGCTTTGATGATTAACCAGTTTGGTGGAATCTTCACAGGCAATCTCAATGTAATCGGTTTAATCTTTGCAATACTTTGCTTAGGATTTATGATTTACATGCTCTTTATTAAGAAATATAAAGAGGCTGACAAATTGACAACTTCTGTAAAGTAATGTGATTTGTCATAATTTGTGTAAGGATTTCACAAATATATGAAAGCTTTTATTAAATATATGAAAGCATGTCTTAGCGTGAAAGGAGATGATGATTATGCTCGCATGGCTTAGTGCTAATCTTGGAACAATTATAATAACTCTTGTTCTTATTGCGATAGTTGCATTTGTTATCTTTATCATGGTAAGAGACAAGAAGAAGGGCAAGTCGTCGTGTGGCGGTAATTGTGCACACTGTAAGGCGGCATGTTCTCATAAAAATGATGTTTAACAAATACCCATAACATAAACCTTTATTATCAAGAAATCTTCATAGTATGACTTGTCATACATATGGAGATTTTTTGTTTGATTTTTTAGAAATATAAAACAGTTGTGATAAATTGTGGCATAAAAAAACCGTAACAAATCATGGCATTAAATTAACCCTCTTTACAGATATAAGTAAAGAGGGTTTGATCGTTTAATTGGTATTTTATTAAATGTACTAATTAAGCATCACCGTATTTCTCATTGTAGTCAGCGATTTCAGCTGCTGCTTCGAGTACAGCTGCTTCAGTTTCGAGTGCCATTGCAAGAGTTGCATCCTGACATTTGTCGGCATAGTCGAGAAGTTCTATGATTCTCTTCTCTTGAGATGCTTTATCTTTAGCTTCTTTCTTAGCTGTGATTTTATCCTGCATTGCTTCTTTATTCATCTGAAGTTGTAAGCGAAGGCTGTTAAGCTTGCTGTCGCGCTTTTCCTTTGCAATTCTTGCATTTTCAGAAGCGGCATTAGCTGTTCCCGAAATTGACTCAGATGCGCTGTCAAGTGTGTTATTAACACCCTCTTCAACATTGTCGGCAAAATCTTCGATAATTTCACCACTCTCGTCAAGGACCGTATTAACAACATCTTCAACGTCATCTGCAAATTTTTCGATAGCTTTATCAACGTCTGACATTTTACTCATAATTTCTTCTTTTTTAAGATTACGGGCTTCTTTAGAGTCCTCAGCTGTTTTGTTGATATTTGCTTTTAATTCGTCCATTTTTGCTTGTGTCTGTGCGAGTCTTTCATTAAAATCCATAGTGAATCTCCTTCCTTATTTATAAATGCATAAGTAGTATAGCATTTTTCTTGATTTTTTCAAATTGTTTATATGTAATATAGTAATACGAGCTTAATTTAAGTATAATAACGTAAAGTGTTATTTATAGAGTATTCTGAGGTGATACTTTAGATAAGGACAGATATAATGGAAGAACATTTTAAAGAAGAAATAACAGACAAGAAATTGGCTAATGCTGCAACAGAAGATCAATTCGAACGGACTCGTCGCGTTATAGGAAAACCAGCGATAGATAAACTAAACAAAGCAAGAGTGGCGGTGTTTGGCATCGGTGGTGTCGGAGGATATGTCTGTGAGGCTTTAGTAAGAAGTGGGATAGAACATATAGATTTAATCGACTCCGATAAGGTGGTTTTATCTAACATCAATCGCCAGATTATAGCTACTCATTCAACTATAGGACAGGATAAAGTTGATGTAATGACTAAGAGACTTCATGATATTAATCCGAACACAGATGTTAAGGTATATAAAATGTTCTTTCTTCCGGAAAATGCTGATTTATTCCCATGGGAAGAATATGATTATGTGGTTGATGCAATTGATACGGTAACCGCTAAAATTGAACTTGTAAAAAGGTGTGACATTAATGGTACACCTATCATTTCATCTATGGGAACAGCGGGCAAGTTAAATCCGACAATGCTACAGGTGTCCGATATATACAAGACGAAGGTATGTCCTTTAGCAAAGGTTATGCGAAAAGAATTAAGGGACAGAGGCATTAAGAGTCTTAAGGTTGTTTACTCAGAAGAACAGCCTATACATAATCAGGAAGATACTGCTGATATAAATGGTAAGCATGTTCCGGGTTCTGTGGCATTTGTGCCATCCGTGGCAGGTCTTATTATTGCCGGTGAAGTTGTAAAAGATATTATCGCAATTGAAAGGAAATAATTATGAACTTTACGAAGCAGGATTTAAGTAATATTCATAAATTTGATGATGATATGCTAAAAGCAGTCATTGAAGCCGACAACACCATTGATAAAGACTTATTTGAATTGGCAGATGAAGTTAGAAGAGAATATTATGATAACAAAGTATATCTTCGAGGACTTATAGAATATACCAACTATTGTAAGAATGATTGCTATTACTGCGGTATTCGATGCAGTAATAAGAATGCGAAAAGATATCGTATTACTAAAGATGAGATTCTTGATGTGTGCAAGACAGGCTATGATTTAGGATATAGAACCTTTGTGCTGCAGGGAGGCGAAGATTCATACTATACAGATGATATGATGTGTGACATAGTAAGCTCGATCAGAGAAATGTATGAAGATTGCGCTATTACTTTATCTTTAGGCGAGCGTTCTTATGAGAGCTATAAGGCTTTCTTTGACGTGGGTGCTAACAGATATCTTCTAAGACATGAGACGGCTGATAATAATCATTACAGTAAGTTACATCCGGATAGAATGAGTCTTGACAACAGAAAGAAATGTTTATACAACCTTAAAGAAATCGGATATCAGGTAGGATCCGGATTTATGGTGGGTTCTCCTTATCAGACTTCTGATAATCTCGTGAGTGATTTAAGATTTTTGCAGGATTTACAGCCTGATATGATTGGAATAGGTCCGTTCATCAGACATCAGGATACGCCATTTAGAGATAAAGAGAACGGAACAATGGAATTGACTCTTAGAATGATTGCAATATTAAGGTTACTTTTCCCATATTCACTGCTTCCTTCAACAACGGCCTTAGGTACAATTAATGAAGGTGGAAGAGAAGCCGGAATTAAAGCGGGAGCAAATGTTGTAATGCCTAACCTTACTCCGATTAAGTATAGGGGACAGTATGAACTCTATGATGATAAAATCTATACCGGTGAAGAATCGGCAGAAGGTCGCAAGGCTTTAGAGAAGAGATTAGAAATGATTGGATACAGAGTAGTAACAGACAGAGGAGATGTCAACAAACTAAAGTAATGTGAAGAAGCCGATATTGAGTTGAAGTAACTTCAAGAATAAGATATTGAGTTGAAGTAACTTCAAGAATAAGATATAAGTAAACTAAAATAATGTGAAGAATATAATTATTATATTGCAATAACTTATAAAGTATAATATAATGAATTTGAAGTTGATAGAGAGTTCGCTACTTACGGGTGGACTCTCTTTATTTATGCCTAAATAGAGAAAAAGGGGATTAAATGATTAATATTTCTAAGATAGATAATATGGTAATTGATGCTGATACAATTGAGAAGGATGTATTGGATTACTGGACAATCAGAACGCCATCGTTTAGTAAAATCAGAGAGAATGAGATCATGGGTGATATTGGTAAGGGCTGGCGTTTTGCGCTTAGGAGTACTCTTCCCATTAACAGATATAAAAAGATTTTGGATGTAGGAACGGGCACGGGATTTTTCAGTATTCTTTTAAGTCGGGACGGATATAGGATGACAGGGATTGATCTTACTCCGGCAATGATTGAAGAGTCGAAAAGAGAAGCTGAGAAATTTGGCAGTAAAGCCAGGTTCATGGTTATGGATGCACAGGAACTTGATTTTGAAGATGCAAGCTTTGATGCTGTAATAACCAGAAATCTTACATGGACTCTTCCTGATGTAGAGAGGGCTTATAAAGAATGGTTTAGAGTTATAAGACCGGGTGGAAGACTGATTAATTATGATGCTAATTATGCTAAAGC
>JAIKVT010000285.1 GCA_024685495.1 Lachnospiraceae bacterium | reverse complement strand
TTCAAGTTCAACAGATGGTTCAAGTTCAACAGACACATCTGAAGCAGCAACAGTAATACAGGCACAAACAGATGCTGTCTATCGTATGTACAATCCTAACAGTGGTGAACATTTCTATACTGAAAATGTTTCAGAGGCAAGAAGTCTTTATACAGCAGGTTGGGACTATGAAAGTGTAGCATTCTCAGCAAGTAATGCATCCACAGGTTCAGCAGTATATAGACTATACAATCCTAACGCAGGAGATCATCACTATACAACTAATGCGGCAGAAGCTGTTGCATTAACAGCACTTGGTTGGAATAATGAAGGAATTGCTTTCTATACTGAAAGCTCAGGCGGTACATCAGTGTATAGAGTTTATAATCCAAATGCTACAGCAGGAGCACATCATTACACATCAGATTATAATGAGTATGTATCATTATCAACAATCGGTTGGGAAGCTGAAGGAGTTGCATGGTATACAAAATAGATAATAAATAAAGTTGAAAGCCATATGTTGTTTTGATAAAATAAGACATGCGTGTCTCAGTAATGGGACACGACATGTCTTTGTTTTTGTGAGGTTTACATTAATGGAAGAGAAGATACGACAGGGCTTTTTATATGATTTCTATGGCGAGCTTTTAAACGATCATCAAAAGGAAATATACGAAAGCTACATAATTGAAGATTTATCACTGTCAGAAATTGCAAGTGAACAGGGAATATCAAGACAGGGTGTTCACGATTTGATAAAAAGATGTAATAAGACACTTGAAGGCTACGAAGATAAATTACATTTACTTGAGAGATTTATGCATATAAGAGATGATGTGAAGCTGATTAATGAATTAGCGCATAATAAATCAACAGACAGCTTTGATAAAATCTGCAGTATATCCGATGATATACTTGATAATTTATAATAAAGGAGTATTTATGAGAGGGATATATACCAATGTAAATGATATTCGTAAAAATGTATTTTCTGAAGTTGCAAAATTGTCATATGAATATGACGAAGGGTTCGATATGGAAATTATGCACCAGCTTCCTTACAAGATAATTCCCGGAACTGTTGCCAAATACAGAGACAGTGCTTTTTTAGAAAGAGCAATTGTGCGTGAACGTGTACGTCTTGCTATGGGTCTTAACCTTCGTTCGTATGAGGAGTACGATCCGATTACTGATGGTGTTGATGAGTGTACCAAAGATGAGACGTATTACGAGCCACCTCTTATCAATATTATTAAGTTTGCGTGTCACAAATGCCCCGATAATGTAATGAAGGTTACCGATGCCTGTCAGGGTTGTCTCGCACATCCTTGTAAAGAGGTATGTCCTAAAGACGCAATTTCTGTCTTCGACGGTAAATCACATATTGATCCCGATAAGTGCATTAAGTGTGGAAAATGTATGGATGTGTGTGCGTATCATGCAATCATTAAGATGGAAAGACCATGTGCTAAGTCGTGTGGTATGAATGCTATTTCGTCCGATGAGATGGGATGTGCTGATATTGATTATGAAAAATGTGTATCCTGTGGCCAATGTCTTGCTAATTGTCCCTTTGGTGCTATTGCAGATAAAGCACAGATATTTCAGACGATACAGGCAATTAAAAGTGATGTTCCCGTATATGCGGCAATTGCTCCTGCTGTTACGGGACAATTCGGGCCTGATATGACACCTGAGAGACTTCGCTCGGGATTTAAAGCATTAGGATTTGAAGATATTATTGAAGTTGCAATCGGTGCGGATCTTTGTACCATTTCCGAAGCTGAAGATTTTATTAAAGAAGTACCGGATGAAATTCCGTTTATGGCAACGTCTTGTTGCCCCTCATGGTCAATGATGGCTAAGAAATCTTTTCCGGAGCAGGCAAAATGTATCTCCATGGCTCTAACTCCTATGGTTTTAACGGGACGATTGTTAAAGAGACAACATCCCGGATGTAAAGTCGCATTTATAGGACCATGTTCAGCCAAGAAATTAGAGGCTATGAGAAAGTCTATAAGATCCGATATAGATTTCGTGCTTACCTTTGAAGAAGTAATGGGTATGTTCGAAGCTAAAGAGATTGACTTTAAAGAGTTAAAAGATGAAGAGGTTATGCATGGTGCTTCGGCAGACGGCAGAGGCTTTGCTGTAGGTGGCGGAGTTGCTAACGCAGTTAAGAATTACATCAAAGAGAATTATCCGGATAAAGAGATTAAGATGGAAAAAGCCGACGGACTTGATAATTGCCGAAAGCTTCTAGCCCTAGCTAAAGCAGGCAAGTATAACGGATATCTGTTAGAGGGAATGGCATGCCCCGGAGGCTGCGTGGCAGGAGCAGGAACGGTTCAACCTATTGCAAAGACTGCAAAGGCTATAGGTGTACATATGAACGTTTCGACCATGCAACATGCTTCAACGAGCGGATATGCCGACATACTTGAGACTTTAGAGGAAAAAGACAGGCAGGTGCCTGCTGAAGATTAAAGTGGGTTTAAGATTAATTTAAACATAAGACTAAGATTAATTTAAATAAATATAATAGAATTTGGACTGTCAAGAAAAAATACTTGACAGTTCTTTTTTATATTAGTATAATACCCTTTGTTGTATTGTGATAATAGGAGACTTATATGGCATTTGAGAATCTTTCAGAAAAACTTCAAAATGTATTTAAAGGTCTTAAAAGCAAAGGTCGTCTAAGCGAAGAAGACGTTAAAAGCGCCCTTAAAGAAGTTAAACTTGCACTATTAGAGGCAGATGTTAACTTCAAGGTTGTAAAAGGTTTTATTAAATCAGTCCAGGAAAGAGCTGTAGGAACCGATGTGCTTAACGGTCTTAATCCGGGACAAATGGTAATTAAGATTGTTAACGAAGAGATGGTCAAGCTCATGGGCGAGACCGAAACTGAGTTAAAATACGCCAAGGGGCAGGAGATAACCGTATTTATGATGGTTGGTCTTCAAGGTGCAGGTAAGACGACTACAACGGCAAAGCTTGCCGGCAAGGTTAAAGAAAAAGGCAAAAAGCCTTTACTTGTTGCCTGCGATATATACAGACCGGCTGCTATTAAACAGTTGCAGGTCAACGGTGAGAAGATGGGCGTTGAAGTATTCTCGATGGGAGATAAGCATCAGCCTAAAGATATCGCCAAAGCTGCTTTAGAGCATGCCAGAAAAAAAGGCTTTGATGTTGTAATTCTCGATACGGCAGGTCGACTTCATATCGATGATGATATGATGAACGAACTTATTTCCATTAAGGAAAATGTTAATGTTACACAGACATTCCTTGTTGTAGATGCAATGACCGGTCAGGATGCGGTAAATGTTGCATCAACATTTGATGAATTAATTAATATCGACGGAATAATACTTACCAAGTTAGATGGTGATACAAGGGGCGGTGCCGCACTTTCGATTAGAGCGGTTACAGGTAAGCCTATTATATTCTGCGGTATGGGCGAGAAGCTTTCTGATTTAGAGAAGTTTTATCCTGACAGAATGGCATCACGAATTCTTGGAATGGGAGATGTCTTAACACTTATTGAGAAAGCAGAACAAACTATCGATGATGAGACGGCTAAAGAGTTGTCTCGTAAGATGAAGAAAGCTGAGTTTGATTTTAATGACTATCTTGAGTCAATGAGTCAGATGAAGAAAATGGGTGGTATATCATCACTGCTTGGAATGCTTCCGGGAATGGGAATGAAGGGACTTAACAGTAAACAGATGTCTCAGATTGAAGGCAGTATGGATGAGAAAAGCATTGCTCATGTCGAGGCCATAATACTTAGTATGACACCCGAAGAGAGAGCAAATCCTAAGCTTATGAATCCTTCCCGAAAGAACAGAATTGCTAAGGGTTCAGGACTCGATATAAGTGAAGTCAACCGGTTTATTAAACAGTTTGAGCAATCTCGAAAGATGATGAAGAAGATGCCGGGTATGTTTGGTGGTAAAAAGGGAAAAATGAATCTACCTTTTTAACATAAATTATTAATTTTTTTATTAGGAGGAAAAAAGTAATGGTTAAGATTAGATTAAAGAGAATGGGAAAGAAAAAGAATCCTTTCTATCGTATTGTTGTAGCTGATGCGAGAGCACCAAGAGATGGCAGACTTATCGAAGAAATCGGAACATATGATCCTTCAAAGGATCCTTCTGAATTCCATGTTAATGAAGAAGCTGCTAAGAAATGGTTATCTAACGGAGCTAAGCCTACTGAGACTGTTGCAAGGATTTTCAAGTCATGCGGAATTGAGAAGTAAATAAGTGAGGTGCGCATATGAAAGAATTAGTAGAAGTTATTGCTAAAGCCCTCGTAGAGTATCCGGATGAAGTAGAAGTTGTTGAAAAAGAAAGCGGTCATACGATTTTCTTAGAACTTCATGTTGCACAATCGGATATGGGTAAAGTTATTGGTAAGCAAGGACGTATTGCTAAGTCAATTCGTTCAGTCGTTAAAGCAGCCGCAACTAAGATAGATAAGAAAGTTGTTGTTGATATAATGTAAAGTAAAAGAGTTCAGATGGTGACATTTCACCATCTGAATTAAATTACAAAGAGTATCGGAGATTAGATGGAAGACTTTTTACAGGTAGGTGCTATAATTAAAACTCACGGAATAAGAGGTGAGGTTAAAGTGTATCCTTTGACAGATGATGTCAACAGGTTCAAAGAGCTTGATGAGGTTATACTTGAGCCTGAAGATGATAATGTTTCCCTAAAGATAGAGGGAGTAAAATATTATAAAAATCTTGTTATTTTAAAGTTTAAAGATTTTGACAATATTAATGATATTGAACCTTTTGTAAAAAAAGGCATATATGTTAACAGAGAAAATGCTGTTGCCTGTGAAGAGGATGAATACTTTATAGCCGATTTGATCGGGCTAAATGTTGTTACCGATGAAGGTAAAGATTTTGGAATCGTTAAAGATGTATTACCGACAGGAGCAAATGATGTATATGTAATCGCACATGAAGGAAAAGAAGTATTAGTACCTGCCATTAAGCAGTGTATTCTTGATGTGTCATTAGAAGATAAAGTTATGACAATTCATTTATTGAACGGACTGGTGTAAAGTCATTGCTTTTGAAAGAACTAGTATAAAGTCATTGCTTTTGAAAGAACTAGTGTAAAGTCATTGCTTTTGAAAGGATTTATTCTATGAAATTCTATATTCTCACATTATTTCCGGAAATGATTCTAGATGGTTTAAATACCAGTATAATAGGACGTGCAATTGATAATGGGCTGATAGAATTAGAAGCTGTTAATATAAGGGATTATACACTTGATAAACATAAGAAGGTGGATGATTACCCTTATGGTGGAGGAGCCGGAATGGTTATGCAGGCACAGCCTGTGTATGATGCATATATGTCAATTGTAGAGAAGACAGGAAGACAAATTCCATGTATATATTTAACGCCACAGGGAAAAACATTTAACCAAAATATAGCAAAAGAATATGCGAAGTCAGATGAAGTTGTCCTATTATGTGGACACTATGAAGGGATAGATGAGAGAGTATTAGAAGAAATAGTAACCGATTATATATCAATCGGAGATTTTGTGGTTACGGGTGGAGAACTTCCGGCAATGATAATGGTTGATGCTATATCAAGACTTGTACCGGGTGTTCTTCATAATGATGATTCGACAGTAAGTGAGTCGTTTTCGGATAATCTGTTGGAATATCCACAATATACAAGGCCTGAAGTATGGAATGACAAAAGAGTTCCCGAGATACTTTTGTCAGGTAATCATGCTAAAGTTGACGAATGGAGATATGAGCAGTCGGTGCTTAGAACAAGACTTAATCGTCCCGATTTGTTGGATGAATAGGTCTTAGAAATAAAGTATATTTTTACTTGTCTTTTCTTGACATTCGTGATATACTACACAAGTTGTGAATAATAGATGGTCCTCTGGTGTTATATACATTAAGAACGTCGAAGAATAAATAGGAGGTCACATTATGAACGCCAGTGAAATAATTAAAGAAATCGAAATGGCAGAATGCAAAGAGTCAGTTGATGAATTTGCAGTAGGTGATACCGTTAAGGTTCACTGTAACATTAAGGAAGGAAATCGTGAGAGAATTCAGATTTTCGAAGGTACTGTAATTAAGAGACAGAATGGAACTAACCGTGAGACATTTACAGTAAGAAAATTCTCTAACGGAGTCGGTGTTGAGAAGACATTTCCGCTTCATAGTCCCAACGTAGCTAAGGTCGAAGTAGTTCGTAAAGGTAAAGTAAGAAGAGCTAAGCTTAATTACTTAAGAGATCGCGTTGGTAAGAGAGCAAAGGTTAAAGAATCAATACAATGATAAGGAAAAGAACAACCTTTGGTTGTTCTTTTTTACTAATGATATTTTTCTATTATATGGTTGTTATTATTTTTAGGTAATATATATGGAACAGATAGAAAAAATTAAAGCCTTTTTTCGTCACAAGTTTTCAAGAGGGCTGAATTTTAACAGAAGACGTAAGAGATTTAAGATTCAGGAATTTAAAAGCAAAGCCATTAATGCAGGTATTATTGCTTTGATAATTCTTGTCGCTTTTTTATTGGTATTTTCCCTTTTTACAAGTGTAAAGAATTCAGGTGTATCTATGCAACCCACAATTGAAGATAATACATCCGTACTTCTTAACAGGGTAAGATATCTTGTATTTAAGCCTAATCATAATCATATTATTGCATTTAAGTCTTTATCGGATGAGCAAGACACCGTCTATGTTAAGCGTGTTGTCGGCGTTCCGGGTGATACGCTTATAATTAAGAATAACAGATTATATGTTAATGGTGAGAAATACGATGATGTTGCAGATACGGCTGCAATCAGCTATAAGGGAATTCTCGATACGGAACTTACCTTAGGTGACGACGAATATTTTGTTCTTGGAGATAATCGAAATAACAGTGAAGATTCCAGATATACAAGTATAGGGCTTATAAGTAAGAAGCAGATCATCGGTAAGGTATGGTTTAAAACATCGTTTGGAGATTTTGGAATTGTCAATTAATTAAGAGGAAATGTATGGCTTATCAATGGTATCCCGGTCATATGACGAAAGCGATTCGTCAGATGAGGGAAGATATTAAATTAATAGATATTGTAATTGAGATAGTTGATGCCAGGATAGTTCTAAGTTCCCGTAATCCTGATATTGACAGTTTGGCTAATAACAAATCAAGGCTTATCGTTCTTAATAAAAGTGATTTGGCTGATTCGAATAGGACGGCATATTACAAAGATTATTTTACGAAGAAAGGCTTTTTTGTAGCTTCGATTGATTCAAGAAAGAAAAATGATACCAAATCAGTCGGTAAGATAATTGAAAAAGCCTGCGAAGAAAAAAGAGAAAGAGATAAAAAAAGAGGAATTAAGAACAGACCGCTTCGTGCAATGGTTGTAGGAATTCCTAATGTTGGTAAATCTACTTTTATCAATTCTTTTGCGGGTAAAGCTGCCACTAAGACGGGCAACAAACCCGGTGTTACAAAGGGCAAACAGTGGATACGACTTAATAAGAACGTTGAACTTTTAGATACTCCCGGAATACTTTGGCCTAAATTTGAAGATGAGAGTATAGGCTTTAAGATAGCCTGCATTGGTTCTATTAACGATAATATTATAGACAATTCTGAACTTACAATCGGTCTTATAAATTATATTATTGAGAACTATCCGGGTATGATAGAGAGTCGCTACAACGTCGATGAATCTTTAGATATTAATGATATAATAAATGCGATAGCAATTAATCGAAATTGTATTCAAAAGGGCGACAAAAAAGATTATAATAAGACATATAATATTATTATAGATGAATTTAGAAGTGGTAAGATAGGAAGGATTTCTTTAGAATAATGTCAAGAAAAGATGAAGTATTATACGGAAAAAATAATTCTGATACAGAAATAAATAACGAAGAGCCGGAACCTGAAAAAAGAGATATGAAAAAAGAAATATTGAGATTTTTGTTATATGTTTTAGTTATCTTTTGTATTACATTTTTTATATTACATTTCTTAGGACAGAGAACAAAGGTAAGCGGTTCGTCAATGGAAGCCACATTAAGTGACGGAGATAATCTTATAGTTGATAAATTGACTTACAGATTTTCAGACCCTGAGAGATTTGATATTATTGTATTTCCATATGAGGGAGAAGGATCTGATAATTCATTTTTTAATAAGACCTATTATATAAAGAGAATTATAGGTCTTCCCGGAGAGACGGTATATATCGATTATAACGGTAATATTTTTATTAACGGTGAGAAGTTAGAAGAAAACTACGGGCTTCAGAGAATTAATAATCCGGGTGAAGCGGCTAATCATATTACGTTAGGTGAAGATCAATATTTTGTCCTTGGAGATAATCGTAATAACTCAAGTGATTCGAGATTTGTAAATGTTGGTCCTATCGAAGGCAAAAAGATTACAGGTCGTGCGTGGGTTAGAATTTATCCTTTCAATAAGATGACTTTTTTAACGGATAAGTGATAATATGAGTGAAAAATCTATAAAGCAAATTCAAAGTGAATATAAAGAGACCGCTGACGAGAAGTTGGATTCTTTTATACGTGAGTATATACAGGACGGAAGACCTGGTGTTGCTAAACTCATTAATCAGGCTCAAAGAAAGATTATGAAATTGCAACAGGAAAAGGCTCGCGTACTTAAGATGACGGAATACGAGAAAAAGTACAGCGATTATGAATATATATGTGGCATTGATGAAGTGGGAAGAGGACCGCTTGCGGGACCTACTGTTGCAGGTGCCGTAATACTTCCGAAGGATTTACTCATTTATTATATTAATGATTCGAAGAAATTGTCCGAAACAAAAAGAGAGAAGCTTTTTGATGAAATAAAAGAAAAAGCAATTGCTTCTGCAGTCGGAATTGTTGATGTTGATTCAATTAATAAGACCGATAATATATCAGTTTCCGTATATGAGGCGATGAGACAGGCTATAGGCAATTTAAATGTGAAGCCTGATTTATTGTTTGTAGATGCCGTTCATATTCCTGATATAGATATTAAGCAGGTTTCAATTGTGAAAGGTGATGCCAAATCGATATCTATTGCGGCCGCTTCAATAATTGCTAAAGTGACAAGAGACCGTATGATGGTTGAATTGGATGAAAAGTATCCCGGGTACGGATTTAAAGATAACAAAGGATACGGAACCAAAGAGCATATTGACGGATTAAAGAGACTGGGTAAATCACCGATTCATCGTGATAAATTCATAAGAAATTTTATTGAGGAATAAATATGCAAATATCTGATCTCGTTCATCAATATAATAATAATATGGCGACGGGTGGTGAGATTTCCACTAAGTCACAGGGAGTTGAGCAGTTAGTTTCGACTGTTCAGAAGCTTACTGCGGGTCAGGTATTCGAAGGTACGGTTAATTCCATTAAGGGTAATACCGTAATCCTAGGTCTTAGTAGCGGCCAGAATATTACAGCTACTTTAACAAGGGATATTCTATTAGAACAGGGTCAGTCCGTGTTCTTTCAAGTTAAGTCTAATGACGGTTCGACAATTCAAATTAAGCCGGTAAGTAATAATGCAATGAACAATCCCACATTGCTTAATGCGCTTGATTCGGCTAATCTCGCTGTTAATGAGAGAAATGTTAATATGGTTAATAATATGATGAGAGAGCAGATGCCAATTGACTCTGCATCTTTGAATAATATGGCGAGAATTGTCAATTCCAACAGCGACATTAATGTGTCAACAATTATTCAGATGAATAAAGCCGGTATAGAGATTACTCCTCAGATGGCGGCACAATATGAGAATTATCAATCAAATCAATCATCTGTAATGAATATGTTATCAGAGCTTTCTTCATCAATTCCTGAGATGTTATCTTCAAAAGAGTTAGATTATGCACAGGCAACCGCGCTCAATAAAGAGATAGTAAATATTTTATCAGGGGATGCAGTATCAACTTCCAATTCCGGTAAAGAGGCGGAAGCAATTGCGATGCAGGCGACTAATGCAAAGGGTGAATTGATATATGCAACCGATGAAAACGGACAACCTGCTATTATTAAAGATGCCGCGAATCTTGTCGGTAAAGACGGAGCCAATAATCCCAATGCTCAAAATATCAATACTAATGCAAATGCCGTTAACGGCAATGCAACTGCGACTCAGACAGGAGCTGATATTAAAAACGGCATAGATTCATTTATTAATCAGGTTAATAACAGTTCAGAGAATGTCGGCAAGGAAGTTGCTGCTAATAACAATGCCGCTAATACAGCCAATGCTACAGTTGCTGCTAATGCAGATGGTAATGCAGTTAATACGATGAATGCGGCTAATACATCCGATTCCTTACAGAATGTTACACTTAACTATAACAGAGATTCATATCCTGTTAATACTATTGGACATACGCTTACTGAAGATCAGTATAAAGCTTTAAATGAAATGATTAAAAATGATACGAATTTCTTAAGTAACAATGCTAAATTAGTTGACGAGAACGGCAATCTCAATCCTAAAGCCAATGTTACTGATTTTGTTAAAGCATTTGCAAATTATATTGACAATGTCGATGTATCAAAGCATGTAATTAAGAATCTGTTTTCTTCCGATTCATATAAAGCATTAATTAATAATATGACAAATCAACAGTGGACATTAGATCCTGCTGATGTTGCCAAGAAAGATCCCGTAAAACAACTATACGAGAAATTAGAGCATAGTATGAGCAGGTTAGAGCAGGCTACGGCAGCATTAGATAAAGCCGGCAGTCAGGTTAGAAGTGCAACTGCTGAGATACGAAGTAATATTGAATTTATGAATCAGGTAAATCAGACATTCAGTTATGTTCAGCTTCCGATTAGAATGTCTAATCAGAATACTAACACAGAACTTTTCGTATATAAGAACAAGATGAGTAAAGCTGATGATGACGAGATAAGTGCATTTTTACATTTTGATATGGATCATCTCGGCTCTACCGATATATCCGTTAAGCTTAATAACAGAAATGTTGATACCAAATTCTATATGGAAGATGACAGAAGCTATGAACTGATTATGAATAATATAGATATCCTGAGAAAGAAAATTGAAAACAAAGGATATAATTGTAATATTAATGTTGAAAATGAAGGTAAAAGGGTTAATCTTGTAAATGATTTCCTAAGTCATGACACTAAGGGTAAGACGACACCGTTATCGAGATACTCATTTGATGTCAGAGCTTAAATATTTGTGTAATAAGTATATTTTTTGTACTGTTAAAGAGTTTCTTTTTTACTAAAATGATTTGTCTTAATTGTTATAATATACTTTAATTGTTGAGGTGCGTATGGCTGAAAAAAGTTGGAAGCCTAAAGAATTTGATAAGATAGATAAAGATAAGACGGCCGTCGCGCTTGCTTTTGAACCGGGGGATGTAGCACCTAAGATATTAGCATCCGGTAAAGGGGCTGTCGCAGATAAGATTATCGAAAAGGCTAAAGAAAATGATGTGCCTTTTTATAAAGATAATAAATTGGCTGATACATTATCTAAATTAGAGATTGGTGATGTCATTCCACCTGAATTATATGAAGTTGTTGCAGAAATCTTACTTTTTGTTGACGGAATGGACAAAGTTAAGGCTAAGCTTGACGGATATGTTCCTAAGTAACGAATATTGACGTATTAACGGAGAAATTATTGGATAACAGAACAGTTGGCTCGAAGTACGAAGAAGTTGCTAAACAATATTTAATAGAAAACGGTGCTGAAATAATAACAACAAATTATCATTTTCATAAGATGGGTGAGATAGATATCATCTATTATGATTATGTAATTGAAAATGGTATTAGAAATAAATATTTATGCTTTGGTGAAGTAAAATACCGAACCGATAAAAAAGCAGGCGGGGCCATATACGCCGTCGATTATAAGAAACAAAAAAAGATATCTAAAGTTGCGATAGGATATATCAAACAATATAGTATAAGTTTAGATCATCTAATGCGTTTTGACGTTATTGCCATAGATGGAAATAATAAAGATGGAAATAATATAGATTGGATTAAGAATGCTTTCAGTTATGTTGAGTAAAGATATTAATTCAATCTGTAATTTTGTGGAGTAAATTATGAGTAAACCGGTAGTCGCCGTTGTAGGCAGACCTAACGTGGGAAAATCAACACTGTTCAATTCTCTTTTAGGAGAGAGAGTTGCTATAGTAAAAGATACCCCCGGGGTAACAAGAGACAGAATATATGCGGATATAAGTTGGCTTCAATATGATTTTACACTTATTGATACAGGCGGAATCGAACCCGAATCTAAGGATATCATATTATCTCAAATGCGTGAACAGGCTGAAATTGCCATTGATACGGCCGATGTTATTATATTTATGACAGATGTAAGACAGGGACTCGTAGATGCAGATTCAAAGGTCTGTGATATGTTAAGAAGATCAAAGAAGCCTGTTGTATTAGTTGTTAATAAGGTTGATGATTTTGATAAATATATGCCCGATGTATATGAATTTTATAATTTGGGCATAGGTGAGCCTTATCCGATTTCAGCTTCTTCAAAGTTGGGGCTTGGTGATATGCTTGACGAAGTGATTGCACATTTTCCGGAGGATGCCATAGAGGAAGAAGACGATGAGATTCCAAGGGTAGCAATAGTAGGTAAACCTAATGTAGGCAAATCTTCTCTTGTCAATAAAATGTGTGGAAAAGACCGGGTGATTGTATCAGACATTGCAGGTACTACCAGAGACGCAATAGATACTAAGGTAGTGTATGAAGGTCGGGAGTATATATTTATTGATACGGCCGGAATCAGAAGAAAGTCTAAAATAAAAGAAGAGTTAGAGAGATTTTCGATTATAAGAGCCGTTACGGCTGTTGAAAAATCCGATGTTGTAATAATTATGATTGATGCGACCGAAGGCGTTACGGAACAGGATGCGAAGATAGCGGGAATAGCACATGAGAGAGGAAAGGGAATAATTATTGCTGTCAATAAATGGGATGCCATTGAAAAGGACAATAAGACAGTCAATAAATTTACTGAAAATATTCGAAGCATATTATCATTTATGCCTTATGCACAGATTATATATATCTCAGCGTTGACGGGACAGAGAATTAACAGATTATATAATATGATAGATTCCGTACTTGCCAATAATTCAATGCGTATTGCTACGGGAGTACTTAATGAAATAATTATAGAGGCTGTTGCAATGCATGAGCCACCGTCTGATAAAGGAAAGCGGCTTAAGATTTTTTATGCAACACAGGCGGGAGTTAAGCCACCTACATTTGTAATTTTTGTAAATAACAAATCTCTTATGCATTTTTCATATGTAAGATATCTGGAAAATAGAATAAGAGAAGCCTTTGGATTCGAAGGTACGTCAATTAAGTTCGTAATTAGGGAGAGAAAAGATGACTAATGAGATAATATATAGAATAGTTGCCATACTTATCGGTTATGTAATAGGTAACTTTACAATGGGATATTTTCTCGGAAAAGCGAAGAATGTAGATATTCAACATGAGGGAAGCGGTAATGTCGGTTCTACTAATACACTAAGAACAATGGGTGTTAAAGCAGGTGCCGTAACCTTTGTTGTAGATTTTATTAAAGCTGTAATCGCAATGTTTATTGTATATTTTATGTTCAGAAACAGCGCAGATTATATAGGACTTGATATGATTTATGCAGGTGTCGGAGCAATTTTAGGACACGATTTCCCGGTGTTTTTGAAGTTTAAAGGCGGTAAAGGTATCGCTACTTCAGCAGGACTCGTTGCGATAATGTTTCCTATGATATTTGTAATATCATTGAGTCTGTTTATTATTACAGTATTAATTTCAAGATACGTATCACTTGGTTCTGTTGTAGGTTCAATTGCTTACGGTGTACTTGTTATTGTATTTGGACAACTTGGATGGCTGTCTTTTTCACAGCTTTCATGGCTTGCATATCCGACTGAATATTTGCCGGAGATTTACATTGTAATGCTTTGTGCAACAGCACTTGCGCTGTTTCAGCATAGAGCTAATATAGTAAGATTGATTCAACATAAAGAAAGAAAATTCAGTTTTTCGTCAAGTAAAAATAAAAAAGTTGACTAGCAATATATAGGGTGGTAAAATTAACGCGAGCACAATATATTGATGCTCGCGTTTTTGTGTGCCATTTTAGACGGTTGATAAAGCGTATAATAATGTAATTTAAGGTATAAGAAAGAACAGGATAGAATGAACATACAGATTAAGAAATTAACAGATACTGCCAAGGTGCCTTTTCGAGGAAGTGATGAAGCAGCCGGATATGATTTGTTTGCTGATGTCACTGAAGATATTGAGATTGAACCCGGTAAGACCAAGCTTATAGGTACAGGAATCAGTATGGCTATTCCACACGGATATTTCGGCGGCGTATATGCCAGAAGCGGATTATCTACTAAGGAGGGCCTTCGACCTGCTAACTGTACCGGGGTAATTGACAGCGATTACAGAGGAGAGATTAAGGTGCCGCTTCATAATGACAGTGATGAGACAAGAATAATAAAGCCTGCACAGAAAATGGCACAACTTATTATAAGTCCTTACTTGGAAGTTGAGTTTAGTGAAACCGATGACCTCGATTCAACAGACAGAGGTGTCGATGGATTTGGTTCGACAGGCATATAATTTATAAATGTGTTATTATATAAATGGAAGGTATTTTTTGTATTAAAGAGGGGAGACAAGATATGGGCGGAATTTCAGATTTTATTCAGGAGAATAGGAACATTAGAGAAGAGAACAGGCAGAGAAAACCTATTCATGAGAGGTTTATCGAATTCCATGCACACGATGATGAACAAATAGTTCTTAATGCGGTGCCCGGACATTTTGCCACAATTCAATCACATATTAATTATTATGTTGATGTTACATCTATGAAGGTTAGAACAAAAGAAGCGAGAGAAGCTGCAAAGCATCTTGCATCTAAGATGTTACATAAGATTGAAGTGGTAGATACAATTGTTTGTATGGACGGAACTCAAGTGCTTGGAGCTTATCTTGCCGAGGAGTTGGAGAAATCAAGTTTTAGCTTATCAGGTGCGGCACGTGAATCTATTCGTGTTGTTTGTCCGGAAGTTAACTCTGTTAACCAGTTGCTTTTTAGAGAGAATATTAAGCCATCTATCCAAGGCAGAAAAATATTCTTACTGTTAGCAACAATGTCAACAGGTGAGACAGTAAGACAAAGTATGGAATGTATTGAGTACTACGGTGGTGATGTGGTCGGTGTAAGTTCTATTTTCTCTACAAGAGAAGTAGTACAGTCTACACTTGTATTTCCACTGTTTACAATTGAAGATTTGCCGGGCTATGAATCATATAAGCCCGCTGATTGTCCTTTCTGTAAGAAAGGTATTCCTATTGAAGCTATGGTTAACGGTTTTGGTTATTCTAAGTTGAGATAGGGAATTAGTTTCGCTAAGCGAGACTTTAATATATAAAGAAATTTCAGGAGATTTAGTTTAATGGCTAAAAAAGAATATGATGAAAGCAGTATAGCTGTACTTGAAGGCTTAGAGGCTGTAAGAAAAAGACCCGGTATGTATATCGGGTCTGTTACAAGAAAGGGGTTAAATCACCTTATATACGAGATAGTCGATAATGCCGTTGATGAACATTTACAAGGAGAATGTGACAGGATTTATGTCACGTTAGAAAAGGATGGTTCATGTACGGTAGTCGATAACGGAAGAGGTATACCGGTAGGAATGCATGAAAAAGGTGTACCCGCTTCAAGACTCGTATTTACAACTCTACATGCCGGCGGTAAATTTGATGACGGAGCATATAAGACATCCGGAGGACTTCATGGTGTAGGTTCTTCGGTTGTTAATGCGTTATCCACTTATATGGACGTTGAGATATCAAGAGACGGTTATATTCATCATGACAGATTTGAAAAAGGTGAACCAACCGAGAAATTGGTCAAAGGACTTTTGCCGACTATCGGTAAGACAAAAAGTACAGGAACTAAGATTAACTTTTTGCCCGATCCCGAGATATTTGAGAAGACTGATTTTCGTGGCGATGATGTAAAGTCACGTATGCATGAGACAGCTTATCTTAATCCTAATCTTACAATTATCTATGAGGATAAGAGGGGTGAAGAAGTTGAACATGTTGAGTTCCATGAGCCTGATGGAATTAAAGGCTTCGTCAAAGCATTGAATAAGAAAAATGAGACTGTAACACCTATTGTTTATTTTGAAGGTAAAGTTGACGGTATCGAGGTTGAAGTTGCATTTCAATATGTCAATGAATTTCATGAGACCATTTTGGGATTTTGTAATAATATTTATAACTCTGAAGGTGGTACACATATTACCGGTTTCAAAACCGTATTTACAACTGTAATCAATAATTACGCGAGAGAGCTTGGCAATCTCAAAGAAAAAGATGATAACTTTACGGGAGCAGATGTAAGAAACGGAATGACTGCAATCATTTCAATAAAGCATCCCGATCCGAGATTCGAAGGACAGACGAAGACAAAATTAGATAATCAGGATGCTGCGAAGTCGACATCTAAGATTGTTAATGATGAGATAGTTCTTTACTT
>JAIKVT010000281.1 GCA_024685495.1 Lachnospiraceae bacterium | reverse complement strand
CGATAACAGCAGGTTTAAGGCCGCTCATGAGACCTTTTACAGCGGAGCTTTCTTTGAATTTGTCATAACATTTTGCAACTATCAAGATTATAATAAATGACGGAAGGACTACGCCCAAAGTAGTACACAAAGAGCCTAGTATGCCTTCAACCTCTTTACCGATATAAGTGGAAATGTTAATTCCAAAGGGACCGGGTGTACTTTCACTTACAGCGATAAAATTAATAAGTGATTCGGCATCTGTCCAGCCGTGACTTATAACTTCTTCCTGAATAAGAGGAAGCATTGCATAGCCGCCACCGAAAGTGAAGGCTCCGATTTTAAGAAAGGTTACGAATAGAATCAGGTAGTTCATTTGCCGGACCTCCTATTCTTGATAAGATAGGTAATCAGTCCGAACAGAGCACAACCTAATATAACCAGAAGCACATTTACATTAAGAAATGCTGCAAGGATAAAAGAAGCGCCCATCACAATATAAGACACGACGCCTTTTGGACACTGCTTATACATGTCATATAAAGCCTTTATAATTAGTGCCAATACGCCGGCACGGATGCCGTTGAAAGCGTACTTTACACCTTTAAAATCTTCAAACATTTCCAATATATAGGATATAACAATTATTATTACAAATGACGGAAGAACTACGCCTAAAGTGGCAGCAAGAGCGCCCATAAAGCCTGCAATCCGATAGCCGATGAAAGTAGCGGCATTGATTGCAATAGGTCCGGGAGTAGATTCCGCTATGGCAACAATTTCTAATATATCTTTATCTTCAATCCATTTTTTATTAGTGACAACTTCTTTTTGGATAAGCGGAATCATTGCATATCCACCGCCGAAAGTGAAGGCTCCAATTTTCAAAAAGGTTAGAAATAAAGTAAGTAGTTTTTTCATGCATTTAATCTCCGTTGTTTTGTAATGCTGTAGTTTATTATAGTATTTATAGGGTTATTAGTAAAATAGACAGTTGAGAAATTTCTAAGTTGACAAATCTAACTTCAACTTGACAAATGTGTTAGCAAAGACTAACTTAATAAATGAGACATACAATCAATAAACGAAGAAAGAGGTAAAGATATGAACGGATCAGACTTGGGAGTAGTAGAGGATACTTTGTATGTGCCGATGCTCGGAAGGATATATGCAGGTGAAAATTGCAGAAACATTTTATACGATAAGAAGGCATTGGAGTTAAAATCAAAGATGCCGCAAAGTGTAGTTGATAATGATAAACAGACACAATATACATATCTTGCATCTGCGAGCAGATCTGTGAATATGGATCGTTACATAACAGATTTTATTAAGAGAAAGCCGAACGGAATAATTGTTCAATTAGGTGTGGGGTTAGAAACAACATTTTACAGAGATGACAATGGGAACACTTTGTGGTATGGAGTAGATCTTCCGAATGTTATTGAATATAGAAAGGGTCTGTTGCCGGAGCAGGACAGGGAAAAATATATCGCAGGTGATGCTTTAAAGGAAGAATGGATTGAGAATATAAGAAAAGAGCATCCAAGCGAACCGTTACTTATAACGGCCAGCGGACTGTTTTATTATTTTGAGAAAGAAAATGTTATGAAATTGTTTAAGATGCTTGGAAAGTACGGTGATATAGAAGTTTTGTTTGATACTGTTAATAAAAGCGGTATGAATATGATGAAAAAACAGCATATGAAAACTGTCGGACACGAGGATGCTAAGATGTTTTTCTATGTTGATTCGGCTGATGAACTTGTTAAGGAAATCGGAAATGGAGCGAAGGTGTTGGCTGAAGAAAAATATTACAGTCATATAGACAAGACCGGATTAAAATTTTCAACAAAAATGAGTATGATTATTTCCGATTGGTTATCAATGGTTAAAATGGTACACCTTGCATTGTAGAATAAGCATAGCCAATTTCTTTTTTTTCACGGGTAAATGTGTTAAAATTCTATTATTTAAAAGGATGATTAAAGAAGAAGGGAGAGTGTATGAGAAAAAAGATAGTCAGAAAGATTGGGGCTGTATTTCTTGGAATTACGATGTGCTTAAGTGCGACACTTACCTTTACAGGTAATATGGCAAGTGTAGAGGCGGCACAGGATTATTATGAAGTATATCGTTTGTACAATCAAAGCACGGGAGAGCATTTCTATACAAAAAATGTTCTGGAATATGAGGATTTACAAAAAATAGGATGGATTGATGAAGGCTTTGGTTGGTATGGTGCAGGAAGCGGAGAGCCGGTATATCGTCTCTATAATCCTAATGCTGAAGGTGGAGATCACTACTATACATTGAATAAAGAAGAGGCTCAAGGATTAGTTGATCTTGGATGGTTGATTGATAATGATTGGGCACCTGCATTTTATTCAAAGGGAGATGCTAATCTTTATGTAGCATATAATCCTAATGCGCAGTCCGGAGCACATAACTATACAACTAATTATGCAGAGCAGCAAAGTCTTTTGGCTGGCGGATGGCTTTATGATGAGATTGCTTGGAAAGTATTGGCAGTTGGTCCAAAATATACATCTAAGGTTGCAGTTGACTGTGATATTACTTCAGATGGAGGCGGAGAGGCTTCTAATCCCGGCTCTTTCAGATGGCTTTATTCTGACAGAAGCTTTGATGATTGTAACGTAGATGGAGAAATACCGGAGATTGATTTCTCGGGTGATGTTACAATGAGCGGAAGCAATGATGATTATGGTATGCAGTTTGTAATTGCAGGATCTCAAGATAAATCAGGACAAGTTGGATTACAGCTACATTATCAGGCGGGAAGCGATGCAAGATACGGACAGGGAAAGATCGCTACAGCATCTATTAATTTCCCGGTTGCATCTAATTCATATGGAGCGCAATATTATTCTAACAATACAACTGCTCCGAATATAAGCAGCGGTCAGACCGTAAGATTACAGGTTAAGTATTATTCATCAGGTGTTATGCAGACCTATGTCGATGGTGTGTTAGTAGGACAGTATTTAGCCAACATTAATACGGCTGAAGCATATGTTCTTCATTTCCAGGCTAATACAAGTTGTACGGTTTCTAATATTAAAGTATTAGTTAGTGGAATTGATAAGACAACATACGGCGGAGAAGATCCATTTGGATTCAATGCAGAGACATATGATGTATCAGGATCATACGGACATGACAAGGTAGCACACGCTCTTTACTATCCCGGAGCGTAACAAGAACCAAAAAGCGTAACAAGAACCAAAAAGCATAACAAGAACCAATAAGCAATAACATGACCTGATAAGCAATAACAAAACGACAAGGCAAATTGAGGTAACACTCAATATGCCTTGTCTTTTTTAATGTTAGAAAGAATTATTCTTTATTATTTTTTTCATCATAGTACTGTTTTCTAAGCTCATTCGCATAGCCGGAGAGGTCTGTGGTATCTACCTTAATAACATTAGGCTCTGCCTTGTCGGCTTCCATTATGGAAAGAACATTATCGTAACAATATAAGAAATAATCTATAGAGTGTTTGATAAGAATCATACGCTCACTTATATCAGATTCATTCATAATATTTATAAAGCCGCTAAATTCATCGGCAGCATGGTTTGTGCTGTTTCGTACATCACCAAGATAATAATAAGCGAATAATAAATCACTTAATGCTGTTCTATCAGAGCAGTTTGTATGCGCTTTAATTGTGTCTTCGCCCGGTGTGTCTAATTCTCTCATTCTCTCTTTTGTATATTCGCGCTGATACACTTTGCTGTCGTCTGTATGAGGAGTTTTCCATCTGCTGTAGAACTTAATAT
>JAIKVT010000225.1 GCA_024685495.1 Lachnospiraceae bacterium | reverse complement strand
AATCCGTTACATATAGGAAAAACAATTAATGAAATTAAGAAGTTTGTTCAGAGTACACCTCATGAAGATGCGCTTCTTACTATATATGAAGCAGGATGTAATGTTTCGAGTGTTAAGAAAATGATTTCTAAAATCAGAGCCGGCATTGATGATATTAAGATAGCGGCAATAAGTGTACTTGCTGTGGCGGATATACCGCCAAATGGACTTGGAATCAGGTTTAATCTTATATTAACAGAGAGTTCTCATGTAGAAGTGGTAGATTTACCGTGTGAGCCGGGAGATGAGATTAATGCAGGAAGAATTCTTCGGGATAGATTAAATCAAATCGAAAATCCTCGAGCAGTGGAATTATTTGTATGTAATATAGAGTTAGACGTTAGGACTTTTCTTGATGTGGCGTCACAGGAATACAGACAGATGCCGTTCTTTGGAACATTATCTACAAGGAAGCTGCCGAGAAATATCACGGTATATGCTAACAGTCAAAACAGACAACTTGAAGTAACTAATGATATTATTGCTAAAACCCAATTTGCTATGGGAAATGATCTTGTTGAGTCTGGCTTTGTGGCGGTAGTGTTCTCGGGTGAAGAACTCCATGTTCATATGAAATACGCTTTGGGTTGGAAGCCGATTGGTCGTCATTTGAATGTAGAGTTGGCTGATAAAGGCGGACCGGGTGAGACATGTATAGCAAGAATCAACGGTAAACCGGCAACAGATATTTATAAAGAATATCTGGGTGTTGATGCTAACAAATATCTGGTAAGTAACACATGTGAATTTCCTTTCATAATAGATGATAACGGAATAGATGTATGTCTCATTCCTTTTGATTATGACGATGAGGGATGTATTTATTATAATAGAAAATTTGAAGAAGGCTGTGATTTTCGATTTTCATTTGCGACAAAACCGCTCGTGTTAAGTGCATCTGATTACAGTAATCAGCTTATAACTAAGTTTGAGCCGGAAGCTCTTTTTCTTGTAGTGTGTGGCAACAGATTTAATTTCCTGCAGGAGCATGCTCATTACGAGTGGGATAATTTCAAGGTTAATAATCCTGATTTGGCCATGATGCATGGAATTAATGAGATTGCGTACAGAGACGGCAGGGGCGGCATACTTAACAGTGCGCATGTTGCTGTCGGTTTTAAAGAGGGTGAAAATGTTGATGAGATAACGGAAGACATGTTAGAGCCCACTGAAGCCAGGCCCATAACACGTACGGGATATATTCCCTTGCAGGAGAGAATGGCAGTATTCTTAAATAAAATGACGGGAGAGCTTGTTGAGAAAGTAAAGGAAGCAGAATCGGCGAACGATGCCAAATCCGCATTTCTTAGTAATATGTCTCATGAGATTAGGACTCCTATCAATGCGGTCCTGGGTATGGACGAGATGATTCTAAGGGAAAGTAATGAGCGCGAGATAATAGGTTACGCTGAGAATATTCGATCCGCGTCTACTAATCTGTTAGGACTTGTTAATGATATATTAGACTTTTCTAAGATTGAGTCGGGTAAAATGGATATCATTCCGGTAGAGTATGAATTTACTTCCGTGATTAATGATTTATATAATGTCATAAGACAGCGTGCAAGCGATAAGAATCTGACGCTGAAATTGGATGTTGATTCGACTATTCCGTCTGTGCTTTTCGGAGACGAGATTCGGGTTAAGCAGGTTATAACCAATATTCTTACCAATGCCATCAAATATACGGAAGAGGGAAGCGTTACTTTAAGCATTAAGAAAATAAAGGACGGAGAAGTTATCTGTGAAGAATGCAAGAAAGATATTGATTCGTGCTTTGTTAATCCTTTAGTTATTAAGATATCTGTGAAGGATACCGGCATGGGTATTAAAGATGAAGATAAGGATAAGCTCGGTGATGCTTTTCAGAGGATGGACGAGAAAAAGAACCGTACCATTGAAGGGACAGGTCTTGGACTTAATATTACTTCACAGCTTCTCGATTTAATGGGTAGTGAGTTGAAGTTCGAAAGTACTTACGGCGAAGGATCTGATTTCTACTTTTATCTTGAGCAGGGTGTTGTTCGTGATGAGCCAATCGGAGATCTTGCTGACAGATGGACACGTACCAGTGCGATGCATAAGCAGTATAAGGAGAAATTTACGGCGCCCGATGCTCGCATTCTTGTTGTCGATGATACTAAGATGAACTTAGATGTAATTGTTAATCTGCTTAAGAGTACGAAGCTTCAGATAGATACGGTTGAAAGCGGCGAAGAGTGTCTTAAGAAAGTCACTGAGAATTACTATGATATCATTTTCTTAGACCATCGTATGCCCCATATGGACGGCATGGAATGCTTAGAGAGGATGAAGACTTTAGGGGGACATAAGTGTCCTGATTCGCCTGTTATCTCTCTTACGGCAAATGCGATATCAGGAGCCAGAGAAGAATATTTGGCCGCAGGTTTTAAGGATTATATTACCAAGCCGATTGATTCTGCCAAATTAGAGGAATTATTAATAAGATATTTGCCTGATGAAAAGGTCGTAATGAAGGAGATTAGTGCTGCATCTTCGTCGGAAGATAAGACGGCTGATGAGGAGGCTTTCAATGCAAGAGCGTTTGATAGTGAGACACTTCCAAAGTGGCTTTTGTCGGTAGACGGAATGGATGTTGAAGCGGCTGTAAAATATTGCGGCGGTGAAGACAGTTTCTTATCGATTCTTAAGACCTTTTATGATACAATTAACGATAAAGTAGAAGAGATTGAGACATTTTATAGAGATAAAGATTGGGAGAATTATAATATCAAAGTTCACGCCATGAAATCTTCTGCAAGAATTGTAGGACTTAAAGAGATATCTGATATGGCTAAGGCTTTAGAAGAAGCAAGTGATGAGCCTGTAGATGTTGATATTATAAATCGCGATACGGATGAGCTGCTTGATAAGATAAAAGGTTTAAAGGACTGTTTATCGCAGTTATCGTCTGATGAATCTTTACCGGAGATTCCTGAGAGTTTGCTTGAAGATGCATATGAATCGCTAAAAGAATTTGTGTCGATTATGGATTATGAATTGACACATATGATTATGGAGTCCGTAGCAGGTTATCGTTTGCCGCCGGATGATAAGAAGAGATTTGATGAGTTGAATGAGTGTCTTGCCAAGCTTGATTGGGAAGGTATGAGTAAAATTTTGGAGTAATAAGTTATGGATGATAAGATTCTGATAGTAAGTACTGCTGAGACATTTACGGTAAGAGGCCTTGAGATGAAGCTTAAGGGAATTGAGATTGATGTCATATTTTCAGAACTTAGTGTCAAAAGACTAAAAGGTATTAAAGATGACATAGGCCTCGTGATTTTATATACCGATGGTATAACGAAAGAGCATAATGATGCACTCGTTTTTCTCAAGGATTTTTGCCTTGAGAACAACTCGATGATTATAGTAATCGGCACGGAAATTGAGTATGAAGGAGTTAAGAAATATATTCCGCAAGGTGGCATACTTGATTTCTATGAGAGACCGCTTGCTATGGATAAGCTCTTAGATGAAGTGGAAGAGTTTGTCAGCCGGGAAGACGAGTATTCCAAGCGAAAGAGTGTGCTTATTGTAGATGATGATATGGCTTACATGACCATGGTATTTGAATGGCTAAAGGATATATATCACGTATCAATTGCCAATTCCGGAATGCAGGCTATAACTTGGCTTGCCAAAAATGATGCAGACCTTATTCTCCTCGATTATGAGATGCCCGTCACAAGCGGACCTCAAGTGCTCGAGATGATTAGATCCGAAGCGTCAACAGCGGATATTCCCGTTATGTTTCTTACGGGTAAGAATGACAAAGAAAGCATTATGAAGGTGCTTGATTTAAAGCCTACTGATTATTTGCTTAAGACGATTGATAAGCAGGCGCTGCGTGATAAGCTTGATCTGTTCTTTAAGATGCAGATGGCAGAAGGTTAATTATTGGAAATGTTTTAAGGAGAGGGAGAGTATGGCTTTTACGATTATTGTTGTTATTATTACAATTCTTTATCTGGCAATTCTTGAATTGTCCAAAAACCTTATAATCGGATGGGTTATAGGAGTTATACTTGCAGCAGGCTTCATAGTATTAAGATTCTATCTGAAGTCTAAGCAAAAAAATACAAAAAAGGTTCTTGCCTTATGTTGGCTTGGCTTTTTCGCATTACTTGTTGTCAACACTTTAGTTACGGGACCGCCTGAGAAGCAGGTCCCTGCAGTAGATAACAAGAATCCTGATGTGACATCAGTGGTACATGTTAATGAAGGAGATTTGACGGGAGTTTATAACGAGGATCATTCCGTTAAGGTATATGCCGGAGTTCCTTATGCGGCACCACCTGTCGGAGAGAATCGATTCAAAGAGCCGCAGCCCGCAGAGAGCTGGTCAGGTGTAAAGGCATGTGATTACTTCGCACCTATGGCTATGCAGTCGCGTGGTAATACATTATATGACAGCCTGTCTCATATATTAGGCTGGCATGATTATCAGATGAAATTAGGTGACGAATACATAGAAGCAATGAGTGAGGATTGTCTCTATCTTAATGTATTTGTTCCCGAAGGTTACAGTGGCGAGAGTCTTCCTGTATTATTCTATATCCATGGTGGATCGCTTAATTCAGGACATTCATCATATACGGAATACAGAGGCGAAGATTTAGCTAAGCAGGGAATTATTGTTGTTAGTATTGCCTATCGTGTAGGCGTATTCGGATATTATGCCGCTGACGATCTTAAGGCAGAATCACCTAACGGCACAACAGGTAACTATGGATTATTAGATCAGATTGCAGCTCTCAAATGGGTTAGGGAAAATGTGTCATCATTCGGTGGAGATCCTAACAGGATTACAATTGCCGGTGAATCGGCAGGTTCTTCTTCTGTAAATGCTTTATGTGTATCGCCATTATCAGAAGGAATGTTCAATTATGCTATAGCTGAATCAAGTTCAATCTTACCTTACAAGCCGTTCCATACTTTCAGAGATTATGCAACTGCTTTAGAAAAGGGTAATACAGTAAGATCTGAATTCAACGCATCATCTTCAGCAGACCTTAGAAGTGTTCCTGCTGATAAGCTTGTGACTACGAAATCAGAGCAGAATGCCATGACGCTTGACGGTTACGCCATAACGGAGATGCCTTATGTTACTTATGAGAGAGGAGCAAACCACGAGAAAGCACTTCTCAACGGATTTAACGCCAAAGAAGCAGATGCATTCCTGTTAGGCTATGAGGCTACATCGCAAAATTACGAGGAACTTTTAAAGAGAGCTATAGAACCTTATGAGAAGGAAATGGCTCAGGTTGTTCCGGCCAATACACCTCAGAGAGATCAGCATTTTATAATCGATCCGCTCGGAGATGCTAAGGGTGCACTTTGCGTAGCATATTCGGCAATGTGGTTTACATATTCGCATTATGTATGGAATAACTACTTAGTTGAACAGGGCATTCCTGCTTATGAATATTACTTTACCAAGACTAATAACATCCTTTCTAATTACCATGCGGGAGAACTTCCGTATGCATACGGTAACTTATGGAGACATCCCGGACTTTACAGCGACGAAGATTACAAGTTGTCTGACACAATGCAGAAATATTTCGTTAACTTTGTTAAGACGGGAAATCCTAACGGCGAAGGTTTGCCTAACTGGGAAATGCGTGATAAAGACCATACTCAGCTTCTTCAGCTTGACACTGAGATTAAGATGGTTGATGATCCTAACTTACACATTTACCCTGTTATCGATAAATATCAACAGGCAAATAAGCCACAGTAGTAATTTAGAATTATATAGAGTTCAACATAAGGGACGGCTTTTTGGCTGTCCCTTAAATTATGCAAATAAATACTTGCAAAATGTAAAGAATAATAGGATAATATATTGAGTGTCGCCCACTATAGTTCGGCTTACGCCGAAGGGGCTCCACGTGTAGTCACTTTGCTTTGCAAAGTAACAGCAAATCGGGATGTAGCGCAGGTGGTAGCGCGCGTGGTTCGGGACCACGAGGCCGCAGGTTCGAATCCTGTCATTCCGATTTTTTTTATTGCAATAAATTATCAATCATATGTCTATATTCAAATCGTCTGTAATCTCTCCCCCAATTTATTGATTTTTTTATACAAAAAGAGTAAAATTATTATGTGTGATTTTTGACATTGTATATTTCTACATAATCTAATCAGAGGGGAGAAACACAATGAAGAATGCTTCAATTAAAGTAAAGTTAACATTAGCGACATTTCCGTCTTTAATTATATTGATAGCATCGGTAATTATGATGTTCATTAGTGTTAACAGTACAGTTACTCAATGTAAGAAGATGTATCACGATACTTTGTATCAGGTTAATTCTAATCTTCTTAACGGAGACAGGGATTTATATCAGGCGATGCAGGCGTCTACGATGTTGTATAATATGGTTGCGAGTGGTTCAACGCAACTTACTGATGATATACGCAAAGAGACTATAGAAACTTATAATGAAAATATTGAACAGGCTAAGGAGAGAGTAGACAAAGCCGCAGAGATTGCAAAGTCCAACGATACATTGAATAATGAGAAGGGCGAGAGCGGTAAATCTTTTGCAGAGAATGCAGAAGCCTTTGACAAAGCGTTTGAAGAGTGGAAAGCTTTATATGATTTATCAGGTGGAAAGATTCCTGAGAGTCAATTTGTTGCGTACTCGCAGAAGTTTGATGTAGTTAGAGATTATATATCAGAGATGACTGATATTACTGAGAGATGGGCTGAAATTGACAGCGAGAATCTTCAGAGTAGTATTAACACCACAATGATTATAATTATTGTCGTATTTGCTGTAATAGCAATCGCTATGACGATATTTGTATTATATGTAACAAAGTTAATTGCTAACAGCGTCAGAACAGTATCTGACAGATTAGTAAAGCTTTCACATTATGATTTATCGGATGAACCTATCAAGGTTGATTCTAAGGATGAGCTTGGTGTTATGAAGAAAGCTCTTAATGATACAGAAGATGCTCTTGAGCATATCGTAGGAATACTTAGACATACATCCAGTGGACTTGTTACTGCAAGCGGCACTGTATCTAAGGGTACGGATGCTACAGGAACGGGAATTGACAATGTATCTTCTGCAGCAGATGAACTTGCTAATGCATCTACATCTATGGCGCAGGATGTATCGGATATTTCAATGAATATGACAGAACTTTCATCAATTATGGAGCGTTCTGAATCATCAGCCAAAGCCCTTTCTGAGGCAAGCAACGAGATCAATTCGGTTACTGACAGAGGTAACAGTGTTGTTGAACAGCTTGCAGGTATTAATGAGAAATCATATGTAGAATTTAATGCAATATTTGATGCTATTGATGATATTAAGAAATCAGGTGAGAAGATTTCAGAAGCTTCAGACCTTATCCTTAATATAGCAGATCAGACTAACCTCCTTTCACTTAATGCTTCAATCGAGGCTGCTCGTGCAGGTGAGGCCGGTAAAGGATTCGCCGTTGTTGCTGATGAGATTCGTAAATTATCAGACGAGTCTAAGGACAACGTTGATACAATTAATGCTATCCTTTCAGAACTTACTACTGCAACAAGCAACGCTTCACAGAAAGCCGATGTGGTTAAGGAATTCGTACAGAAGCAGAACGATGCGGTTGGTGAGACCAAGGAAAGCTTCGAAGCAATTGTAAGCTCGGTAGAGAGCGTTGAAGAAGCAATCGGTGAACTTGAGAGAGTTAACGAAGAACTTAATGTTAAGAGTAAAGAGATTGATGAGTCAGTTTCTAACTTGTCTGCACTGTCACAGGAGAATGCAGCTACATCTGAGGAACTTTCAGCTACAGCCATTACGGTACAAAACAGCGTAGCAGATCTTAAGGTTACTCAGGGCGATGTGGCATCATCTTCAGGTGAGATTTCAGAAATCGTAGGAAGATTTATTATCGCTGACGGTCATCTGACTGATGCGGCACCGGGACAGAATCCGGATGATGCTAATCAGCCTGAAGAGGCTCCGACGGAAGAAGTAACTGAAGAGTAGATATAAGATTTTATGTATAATAAGAGTCGCCTTACACTTAGTAGGGCGACTTTTTTTAATATGTAAAATGTGTATTCAATTTTCTAATCTGATACCGAAACTGTTCGTATCGTTTGATAATATAATTTGAGTTTATAAAAGGTCTGTATATTTGCCAAGGAATTCCTGTGTACGTTTATTGTCTGAGTGGAACATATTCTCGGGAGTAGTCTCTTCAACAACGACGCCCTGATCCATAAAAATCATTCTGTCAGATACTTCTTTGGCAAACAGCATCTCGTGAGTTACGATAACCATTGTCATGTTAGTGGCTGCAAGTTTTTTTATAACTGCAAGGATTTCTAATGTCAATTCAGGATCAAGTGCCGATGTAGGTTCGTCAAAGAACAGAATCTTAGGGTTCATACACAAAGCTCTGGCAATTGATACTCGCTGCTTTTGACCGCCCGATAATTGACCGGGGAAAGCGTCTGCTTTATCTTCTAATCCCATTTTAGACAGAAGAGACATTGCTTGTTCATTAACTTCGTTTTTGTCTCTTTTTTGTGTAAGAATAGGAGCCTCTGTGATGTTTTTCAGTACACTGTAATGTGGAAAAAGATTGAAGTTTTGGAATACCAATCCATAATAAGACGTAGCTTTTCTAAGAGCTTTTTTATTCTCGTAGACACTTTTTCCGTTTACGGATTTTGCAATCGTGTCATCTAGATATTGTAATGACCCGTCGTCCATTTTCTCTAATAATGTAGCACAACGAAGTAAAGTAGTCTTTCCGGATCCGGATGGTCCGATGATACTTACAACCTCTCCTTCGTTAACCGTAAGGTTAATATCTTTTAAGACCGGGGTATTATCGAAGTCCTTTTTAAGATGTTTCATTTCTAATACTGCCATTATAATATGTCCTTATTTAAAAATATTTTAATCAATCGTAGTAGCTAAGCTTCTTTTAGCTATATCAGATATCAATCGTAGTAGCTAAGCTTCTTTTCAACCTTGTTAGACAGCAATGATATTATTGCGTTGAAAGAAAAGTAGAACAATGCTGCAGCAACAAAAGGCATCATTGATGTTTGAGCCGAAGCAATACGTTTAGCTTCCGTAAACATTTCCGCATACGCAATTGAGAAAGCTAATGATGTATCCTTAACCAGCGTAACCATTTCATTAGTCATGGGAGGTATAATACGCTTCTTCATCTGCGGTAATATAATTTTGGCAAATGTTTGGACTTTGTTATAGCCGAGTATATATGCCGCTTCCCATTGACCTTTGTCGATTGAGTTAATTCCGGCACGATATATCTCTGCAAAATATGCGGCATAGTTTATGGAGAATGCTATCATAACAGCAATGCCTCTATATGAACTGCTGATATTTATGCCGAACATATAGTACGGTCCAAAATAAACAACCAACAATTGAAGCATTAATGGTGTGCCTCGCATAATATCGATATATAGTCGAAATATCCACGATACGATTTTGAATCGGGACATACGTCCTATCGCAATAGCTAATCCTAAAGGAATAGAGAATAGAAGTGTTATAAAAAATATTTGTAATGTGATACCCATGCCGGGTAATAATTGTCTGCATATCTCAAGAAAACTCATATTAAATCTCCTGTCAAAATAATCTTAAGCATTATAACATAATGATGAAGGAAAACATATATAAAATGTAAAATAATCCTAAAGAATCCTAAAGAATCATAAATAATCCTAAAGTTTCCTTTAACTAATGCCGATATAGGAAACAGAAGACTATAACTGTCTATGTTTAGTTTTCGGGGAAAAGGAGTTCATTTATTCTACAAGGAGGTAGAGCACATGGCAGGTATTAACGAAATTTCTGCGTATACGCAGGTAAGTCAGGCTTACAATGCAAGTAAGTCACAGTCTGACAAGACGTCTAATGCCGCTTCAAGTACGTCGAGTGCTAAGAAGTGGTCGTCAATCAGTAGTTCAAGTTCCCTTGTACCGAAGAAAACCGATTACGGCTTTACCATTGGTGATGTCAAGCTGTCGGAGACTGCAGCAAAGTATTATGAAGAACTGAAATCAAAGTTCCATAATATGGAGTTTATTGCAGTCAGCAAAGACATGAAAAGCCAGGCCCAAGCTAATGCCGCATCTTATGGCAATGCCAATAAGATGGTGGTTCTTCTTGATGAAGAGAAGCTAGAGAAGATGGCTACCGATGAGAATTTCCGTAAGAAATACGAAGGGATTATTTCATCCGCTTCGGCGAAGCTCACAGAGGCTAAGAACAGTTTGACAAGTTCGGGTGCCAATGTAGCTAATTTTGGTATGTCGGTTGATTCTAACGGTAATGAGAGTTTCTTTGCTACAGTTAAGAAATCTCTTGATCAACAGCAGGAACGTATTGAGAAGAACGCTGAGAAGAAGAAAGCCGAGAAGGCAAAAGAGAAAGCACATGCTCAGGAGAAATTAGAAGAGAAGCGTGCTGAGAGGAAGGAAAATCAGAAAGAATTACAAGAGAAGATTCACGATAAGCTTGAAGAGAAATATGAAGATATAGACATAATTGAAGCTGACTCTATGGAAAGCCTTCTGTCTAAAGTAACGACTTATGCTTACAACAACGCTTCTAATTCGGTAATGACTGAAGCTGAGATGGCACTTGGTAATTCCATTGATTTTAAAGGTTAATAATTTGTAATCATATAGAGAGGGAGGAACAATATGAACGTGAAATATTTTTCTCCGATTACAAATGTTAATTCTAATAATAAGACATGGAATAATTCGGGGATTCTAAGAAATAATAATTCCGCCAGACAAGAATCGTCAATTGCTTCATCAATCTCAACGCGTATCAGTGATAAGAATAAGGCAAAGAGTAATTCGTTGTCCGAGCAGACCAGAACACTTATGAGAAATCTCAATAATGTTCAGGCTGTGGAAGCTGTGCCTTATGGTGAGATACTTAAGAAAAAGACTTTTACGGGAACAGTTCAGAATAAGCAGAATGGGTTTTTCGACCTTACGTCTACTTATGAGAATATGAAAAAAAGTCTTCCTACTAACAAATACAAATATAATTATAAAGCCATATCAAGCAGAATTATTAGCGCTAAGACATCGGTTAGTGCGGGGCAGGCAGTGATCGCGGCCAAGCGTAAAGTTATGGAAGTTAAGAGAAAGCTTTCCGTTAACACCGATGATGCGGACGAATTACAAGCAGCTTTAATTCACGCCGAGAGAATGGAGATGGCGGCTCGTAAGAAAAAGCATAATTTAGAGCAGGAGGAACTTGTATCCAATACTATCAAGAGAGATGATTCTCTTAAGAAGCAGGAAGATGCGAGTCAGGATTCGACAGACATGATGGATGAAGTTGTGTCTGCTGTGGAAGAAGAAATCTCTAATCAGGAGGATGCTATATTCGAAGAGAGATTTGAATTGATGGAAGACATTATATCGCAGATTGAAGACAGCGGTATGGAAGAGATGTCTGAAGAAATGATGCAGCAGATTAACGAGTTTATATCAAGCTTTGGTGAAGAAGAACTGCAAGAATTAGAAGATGCAATGCAGCTTATGGAGTCAATGGAAATTATTGATCCGCATATGAGTGAAGAAGAATTCGAGAAGCTTAAGACAAAGCATCGAACGAGTGAGTATAAAGCAATTATGAAAGCCGATATGGATTATCTTAAGGCAATAGTTAAACTCAATGTTGCAACACCTAGTGTTGATGCGCCGGTATCTTCAGATGCACCTGCAGCGCCTTCGATACCATCATTTGACATGGCGTTGTAATCATATCTTTTGGTGATTTGTTATATTTACTTTTCCTTATTAATATGATACTTTAATGAATGGACGAAAATTATAATATTAACAGAAGGGAATGGAAATGTTATGAAAAAAATTAAAAGTATTATTGCATTATCACTCATAGCTGTTATGGTATTTGCCATAGCCGGATGTAGCTGTTCTTCAAGCAGTTCAAGCACAACAACGACATCAACTACTGTTGTAAAGAATGATGATTCTACATTAGTAGTAGGATTTGACGCTGAATTTCCACCTTATGGATTTAAGGATGAGAAGGGTAATTACACAGGATTTGATTTGGAGTTAGCTGAAGCAGTTGCCAATATTATCGGAATGAAGGTTGCATACCAACCAATCGATTGGGACGCTAAGGATGCTGAACTTAATTCCGGCACAATCGATTGTATTTGGAACGGATTTACCATTAATGGTAGAGAAAATCAGTATGCATGGTCTGAGCCATATCTGAATAATGAACAGGTAGTGGTAGTTAAGGCTGACAGCCAGATTAATACTAATGCAGATCTTGCCGGCAAAACAGTTGAAGTTCAGAAGGAGTCTTCTGCAGAAACTGCACTTAATTCAGGTAATGGAGCAGCGCTTAAACAAACATTTGGTAATCTCGTAACAGTTGCAGATTATAACACAGCTCTTATGGATTTAGAGTCAGGAGCAGTTGATGCTGTAATTATGGATTCGGGAGTGGCAGAGTATAAGATTAATTCTGAGAAGAAGTCTTTCCGTCTCTTGAAAGAGCCTATCGCTACAGAGCAATATGGTGTAGGATTTGCTAAAGAGAATACAGCACTTCGTGACAAGGTTAATGATGCACTTCATCAACTTGCCGCTAACGGTGGAATGGAACAGATTAGTACTAAATGGTTTGGCTCTAACATAGTTATTATTAAATAACTTTTATATAGTTATCATCAATTAGTGCTTATCAAAAAATGTTTATTAAACAGTATTTATCTGTTAGCACAATTAATATTGTATTTTTAAGATTCCAAGACTTGCTTTATGCAGGTCTTGGCTTTTCTTGTCTATGGGAAATGGTATTAAAATGCCGTTTTTTGCGTAAAAAACAAAAAAAATAAAAAAATTTTAAAATAAAAAAAGGAAATGGCATTTTTATTGACTATATTATTAGAGAGGTATAATAATATGTCAGAATTAACAATTCGAGAACAAATTGAACAAATGGAGCGCGAGAATCTGTGCTCATGGGCAACGTTAAATGAGAATTCTAAGGGAAGGGACGTAGATGAGCCGCAATGTGACATCCGCCCCTTATTTCAACGAGACCGTGACAGGATTCTTCATAGCAAAGCATTCAGGAGGCTTAAGAATAAGACACAGGTATTTTTAACTCCCAAGGGAGATCACTACAGAACGAGATTGTCTCACACTCTTGAAGTGTCTCAGAATGCCCGTACAATAGCTAAAGCGCTTCGTCTTAATGAAGATTTGGTAGAAGCTATTGCTTTAGGACATGACTTAGGTCATACGCCTTTTGGCCATTCAGGGGAACGAATCTTGAATGAACTATGTAAAAATGTAGGTGGCTTTGAACATAATGTTCAGAGCATCAGAATAGTTGAGCTTTTAGAAAAGTCCGGCAAAGGTCTTAACCTTACTGTGGAAGTAAGGGATGGCATACTTAATCATAAGACCAGCTTAATGCCATCGACACCGGAAGGTCAGATTGTAAGATTGTCAGATAAGATAGCTTATGTTAATCATGACATAGATGACGCAATCAGAGGAAATCTTTTGAAAGAGTCAGATATACCTATTGATATAAGGAATACAATCGGAAGAAGTACGAAAGAGAGATTGGATACTTTAATTCACGATGTCGTCACTCAAAGTATGGCTAATGAACATATCTGTATGTCTGATGAAATCAGTGAAGCTATGTTTGACCTTAGACAGTTTATGTTCAAGCATGTGTATACCAATGATGTGGCGAAAGCCGAAGAAAAAAAGGCTCACCGTATGTTAGAAGAGCTTTTTGAGTATTATCTGAATAACCTTGACTCTATGCCTGAGAAGTATAATAACATGATTAATAAAGGTGTGGCTGTCGAGAGAGTTGTATGTGATTATATAGCTGGAATGACAGATCAATACGCAATCAGTAAGTTTGATGAATACTATATGCCTAAAGCATGGCAGGTAGATAATTTTTAATTATAGGGGATTGATAGTATGTATTCAGAAGAAGACATCGAAGAAGTTCGTTCCCGTAACGACATAGTCGATGTGGTGTCATCGTATGTACAAATAAAGAGAAGCGGTTCGAATTATTTCGGACTCTGTCCCTTTCATAATGAGAAATCTCCTTCATTTTGCGTAAACCCGGGCAAACAGATGTATTTTTGTTTCGGATGCCATAAAGGTGGCAACGTATTCACATTTCTTATGGATTATAACCAATGTAATTTCCCTGAGGCAGTGGAAGAGTTGGCAGACAGGTGCGGCTACAAATTGCCCAAGAAAGAGATGACTAAGGCCCAGAAAGAGAGGCAAACAAAGCGAACAAAACTCTCTTATATATACAAGGATGCGGCTAATTACTATTATTCGAGGCTTCATTCGAATGCAGGTGAGCCGGGAAGATATTATTTTAAAGATGTAAGGGGCCTTGACAAAGAAACAATGCGTAATTTCGCATTAGGCTACGCAGGCGGTGGATGGAATAATTTATACAATTTTCTGAAAGATAAAGGGTATGACGATTCCATGATGAAGGAAAGCGGTCTTGTGGCTTTTGATGAGAAGAAAGGCCCGAGAGATTACTTCATTAACAGAGTTATATTTCCAATTGTAAATGAGCAGGGTGATCCGGTCGGACTCGGGGGAAGAGTATTAGATGATTCTAAGCCTAAGTATCTAAACTCTCGTGAAAATGAGTTGTTTATGAAGAGGAAGACGATATACGGATTTAACATTGCCAAGCGTACAAGAAGGGATATGTACATCCTGTGTGAAGGATATATGGATGTTATCGCACTTCAGAAAGCCGGATTTGATAATGCTATTGCTGCTTTAGGTACGGCGTTAACTAAAGACCATGTGTCGCGGCTTAAAAGGGGCGGCAAGAAAGTATATACATGCTTTGACAGTGATACGGCAGGTATCGATGCGACGCTTAGGGCGATAGGAATGTTCAAGCTTCTCGATGTCGACTGCAAAGTCATTACTATGGGAGATTATAAGGATCCCGATGAATTTATCAAAGCAAACGGCACCGAAGCTTTTGAAGATAGGATTAAGAAGGCGGAGAATGCTTTCATATTTGCAATTGATGCAAGAAAAAGAGATTTTGATGTCAGCGACCCTGAAGAGAACAACCGATTCTTCCGTAATATGGCGGGAAGGATAGCGATTCTTAAAACCGACATTGAGCGGGAAAACTACATAGCGGTGTTATCTGAACGATATAACGTAAGTCCCGATAGTCTTAGAGAACTCGTTCGGGATGTATCGAAGAATGATAAAGAATTAAAAAAGATTCAGGAAGAATTCTATAGAGGATACAGCGAAGAAGATTTTAAGAATGACGGCTTTTCCGAGGAGGACGAGAATAAGAAGCGACTTGTCGGCAGGGAAAGCATTCAGAAAAAAGGCAAAGCCGGTCTAAGGGAGACAGAGGGAATACTTCTTACATGGTTGTTTGAAGAGCCGAATATTTATCCTAAGATTGCTAAATTTATAAATCCGTTGGATTTTCAGGAAGGCCTTTATAGAGATGTGGCGACGGATTTGGTTAAGGCTTATGAGGAAGGTGGTGACTTTGACCCCGCATCAATAATGTGTCGATTTGAAGATAATAGTGCACATGAAGAAATTGCCAAGATGCTTCATACTAAGATTGACGGGATAGAATCCGATAAAGATAAAGAGGTCCTTTTGAAAGAGACGCTTATCAAGCTTAAGAAAGAGGGCCTTAGCAGCGTAGATAATGCACAGGCGGGAGCAGGTGCAAGAATCAGGCAGATTAAAGAGGATATTCGCGCAATCGAGACGCAGGATTTATTGTGACATTTTCTATGGGAAATGTGTAATCAAACGGTAATTAATATATAACCCTAAGTCCTTTGAGTAGACTTAAGCACCAGAATAATAAAAAAGGAGACAGTTATGCCAAGAAAAAAGAAAGAAGTCGTTGAAGAAGAATTATTAGAGGAAGAATTAGAGGAAGAATTAGAAGAAGAATTCGACGATGAGATGGACGATGATATCGAAGAAGAAATTGAAGATGAGGAGTATGAAGACGAAGAGCTCGAAGACGAGGAAGAATACGACGAAGAAGAGATAGAAGACGAAGAAGAATATGAGGATGAAGAAGATGTCGTAGATGAGGAAGAAGAGCTCGACGACGAAGACGAATACGACGAAAAAGACGAATACGACGAAGACGAATACGACGAAGACGAATACGATGAGTTTGACGACGATGACGATGACTTAGATTATGACGAGGCCGAATTCGACGAAGAGGAAGAACTCAATGAAGAAGATCTCGATAATTTAGATGATAATATCGATGATATTGATAATGTCGAAGACGATGACTATGGTGATGAGATAAGTGATATCGTAGGTGGTCTTAGCGGCGTCAATGATTCCGGAGACTTTGAAGGAAGTGAAGGTGGTCAGTCTGACGGTCTTAGTACGGCGGAATTCTACGAGAAGCTCGAGAAGCTTAGTGAAATTGGTAAAGATAAAGGCATCTTAGAGTATAGCGAGATAGAAGATTTCTTCAAGGAAGACAGCATTGATACGGAACTTTTAGAGGGAGCTGTTGATTATCTTGAAAGTAAGCAGATTGCCGTAATCCGTCCCGATGATTCTGAAGAAGGAATTGAATCCGATGAAGAAGACCATAAAGACCTGGTTGATCTTAGCGCGGCAGATAGTGTCAGCACGGAAGATCCCGTAAGAATGTATCTTAAAGATATAGGTCAGGTCCAGCTTCTTACGGCAGATGAGGAGCGCGAGCTTGCTATGAAGATGGAAGATGGTCTTAAAGCTCATGACGAGATGAAGGAACTTCAGGCTCAACTTCGTGAAGGCGAAGAAGAAGGCTCGTTAAGCGAAGAAGAGATTGCTTCGCTCGAAGATGAGATTGCTAAGAAGCGTGAGATTGTCGATGCCGGCAATGACGCTAAGCAGGCGCTTACGGGAGCTAACTTAAGACTTGTTGTAAGTATTGCGAAGAGATATGTTGGTCGTGGTATGCTGTTCTTGGATTTGATTCAGGAGGGTAACTTAGGTCTCGTTAAGGCTGTAGAAAAATTCGATTATACAAAAGGCTATAAATTCTCGACTTATGCAACATGGTGGATTAGACAGGCTATTACAAGAGCTATAGCCGATCAGGCAAGAACAATCCGTATTCCGGTTCATATGGTAGAGACTATAAACAAACTTATTCGTGTATCTCGTCAGTTATTGCAAGAACTTGGACGTGAAGCTACATGCGAAGAAATTGCAGAGCAGATGGACATACCGGTTGAAAAGGTTAGGGAGATTCAAAAAATAAGTCAGGAGCCGGTTTCTCTTGAAACGCCTATCGGTGAAGAGGAAGATTCGCATCTTGGTGACTTTATTCAGGATGATAACGTGCCTGTACCTGCTGAGGCGGCAACTCAGACTTTGCTTCGTGAGCAATTAGAGGAAGTTCTTGAGACGCTTACGGATCGTGAGAAGAAGGTTCTTATCTTAAGATTCGGTCTTGAGGACGGAAGAAGCCGTACGCTTGAAGAAGTAGGTAGAGAATTTAATGTAACAAGAGAGCGTATCAGACAGATTGAGGCTAAGGCGTTACGGAAGCTCCGCCATCCTTCAAGAAGTCGTAAGCTGAAGGATTACTTAGAGCAGTAATATGGGTAATTTGAACAGACAATCGATTCCGATGTCCGAACGTCTAATGATGGTTTTTCGTCTCCTCGATATGGGAAATGTGATATGTGACGTAGGTTGTGACCACGGCTATCTTCCCATTAAGCTTATAGAGTCCGGAAATTATAATAAAGCCATCGCTATGGATATCAATGAAGGGCCTCTTAACAAGGCGTCAGAGAACATTGATAAATTCGGTTTATCTGATTGTATCGAGACCAGACTAAGCGACGGAGTTAAAAGCCTTAGACAAGACGAAGCCGATGCCGTAAGTATATGTGGCATGGGTGGAAATGTCATGATGCATATATTTGACGATGGCAAAGAAGTACTATCACATCTTGATAAGATTGTAATTCAACCTCAGAGTGAATATATGACATTACACAATTATATACTCCTACAGGGGTATGCAATTGTAGATGAAGACATTGTTTTTGAAGATGGTAAATACTATTTCGCGTGGAAATTAAAATATACCGGCGAGAGCCTATCGGATGCGGACGGGACTATAAAGGAGAAGCCGGGCTACTATCACAGCGTCAATCTTCTTGAACAAGGTAATGAAACATATAGAGCATATCTTGAGTACCATTTAAAGAATTGTAATAAAGCTATCGAGAATATCAAGGCTAATTCATCTGATAATGCAAGACTTGAGCAACTTCTTGCAGAGCGTGACTTGGTACGTGATAGTGTAAGAGAATATTACAGCTAAGTAATTATTATATTTAAGTAATTATTATATTTAAGTAAATATTATAACTCAGAATATACTCAGATATTAGAACATGTAACTATTATAGAAAGGCTAACTAATGCTGGTAAAAGATTTAATCAATAAATTGGATAATCATTCGCCTATAGATGCGGCTATGGATTGGGATAATGTAGGACTGTTAGTCGGAGATTATGATAAAGAAGTTAAGAAAATATATATAGCACTTGATGCTACTGATGAAGTTATAGAACATGCAATAGATGCTAATGCTGATTTGCTTCTTACACATCATCCGCTTATTTTCTCAGGACTTAAGAGAATAACTGCCGATCATTTTATAGGCAGAAGAATAATGAAGCTGATTAGACATGATATCAGTTATGTTGCATTTCATACTAATTTTGATGTATTTGGTATGGGAGATGTGGTTGCCAAGAGACTTGAACTTAGAGACTGTGTTCCTTTGGATGTTACATACGGTGACGATGAGGGAATCGGTCGAATAGGAGATGCCGTTACACCGGTATCGCTTAAACAGTTAGCGAAAGATGTTAAGGATAAATTTGATTTGTCTGCTGTAAATGTATATGGAGATACAGATAAGATAATGAAACGTATTGCTGTATGTCCCGGTTCAGGCAAGAGTGATATTGATAATGCCGTAGCAGGTGGCGCCGATGTTCTTATTACGGGAGATATCGGCCATCACGATGGTATAGACAGTGTGGCTAAAGGAATGGCTATAATCGATGCAGGACACTATGGCTTAGAACATCTTTTTATTGATTATATGAGCGAATTTCTCATGGGCAATAATACGGTAAGCGATTTTGAAATATATAAAGAGCCGATTGAGAATCCTTATACGGTGATTTAGAATTCTATAATAGAGTTTCCATGCAGTTTATGGAAAGGGGGTATATTATGGGTAGAAATTATAAGATAGAAGTTGAGGGTGTAACTAAAGAGTATCCGGAGGGTACTCAAATAATTGATGTTGCCAAAGAGTTTCAGAAGGATGATGAATTTCCTATTATCTTAAGCGTATATAACAATTACCTCAAGGAACTGACGCATCCGCTTACAGAGGATGGCAGGATAGAGTTTCTTAACACCTCCAATAAGGATGCAAGGAAGGCATATAGAAGATCTGTAGTTTTGATGTTACAGAAAGCAGTATATGATATCTATCAGGATTTCGCATATGATGTTCATGTAATGCGTTCAATTGATAACGGATATTTCTGCCATCTTGTTAAGAAAAACAGTCCTGATGACATAGAACTTATTCCTGTAACGGAGGAGTTTGTTAAGCAGGTCGAAGATAGGATGCGTGAACTTGTAGCTGAAGATTGCCCTATTGAGAAAGTCGTAATGAAGTCAAGGGAAGCAAGACATCTTTTCCACAATATGCAGATGTATGAAAAAGAATTGCTTCTAAAATACAGAACCAGCTCTAATATTAACATTTACAAGATGGGAGAATGTTATGATTATTTCTATGGCTTTATGGCACCGTCTTGTGGATACCTTGCGAACTTTGAAGTTGTGAAATTCTATGAAGGACTTGTGCTTTTATTCCCCGAAAGATTTACCGGAGAGATTAAGCCTTTTAATCCTTCTTTAAAATACTGCAGACAACTGCAATATGCTACAGAGTGGTCCCAGACTATAGGTATAGATACTGTGGGAGCTCTAAATGAGAAAATCGTTAGTGGTACGGGACGAGATATGGTCCTTATTTGCGAAGCGTTATTTGAGAAGAATGTTGGAGATATAGCCAGAAAGATATATGAAAATCGTTCCAAGAAATTCATTATGATTGCAGGACCTTCTTCTTCGGGTAAGACAACCTTCTCACATAAGTTATCTACTCAGTTAAAAGGTCTTGGATTAAAGCCACATCCTATTCCGCTTGATGATTATTATGTTGACAGAGATAAGATTCCTCTTGATGAATTTGGAGAGAAAGACTTTGAGTGTGTTGAAGGCATAGATATTGAGCAGTTTAATAAAGATATGCTGGCGCTTCTTAACGGAGAGAGAGTTTTACTTCCGACATTTAATTTTAAGACAGGTAAGAGAGAATATAATGATAAATATCTGCAATTAGAAGATGATGATGTACTTGTTATCGAAGGAATACACGGACTTAACGATAAGTTGTCGCATTCACTTCCTAAGGAAAGCAAGTATAAGATTTATATAAGTGCATTAACACCGCTTGCCATTGATGAACATAATCCGCTGTCGATGGCCGATTGCAGGTTGATTAGAAGAATTGTAAGAGATTCAAGGACTCGTGGCACATCTGCTGAAGGCACGCTTGCAATGTGGGATTCGGTAAGGCGTGGTGAGACTAAGAACATTTTCAAGTTCCAGGAAGAAGCAGACTTCATCATCAACTCGGCTCTGTTATATGAGTTGTCCGTTCTCAAGGTATATGCACTTCCGCAGTTATATGCAGTTGACCATAGGTCAGAGCAATATGCCGAGGCGAAGAGGCTGATTAAATTACTTGATTATTTTATGCCTTTGCCGAGTGATGATATCCCTAATACTTCAATTCTAAGGGAGTTTATCGGCGGTGGAGCTTATCTCGTATAGATTTTTGTTGTGTGCAGATTAAAAATAAGATAAAATTATTTATGTAGTATGCTAGATGATCGAGAGACACAGTCTCTAGGAAAGTCCGGGCTTCACAGGGCAGGATGCCGGATAACGTCCGGTGGGGGCAACCCTAAGGAAAGTGCAACAGAAAGTATACAACTGTACATTTGTGCAGAAATGGTGAAAAGGCAGTGTAAGAGACTACCGCTTGACTGGTAACAGCCAAGGCATTGTAAACCCCATCCGAAGCAACTCCAAGATTGAATCAGGTGGCCCGCTATTGTTCAAGGTAGGAGGCTTAAGGTGACTGGCGACAGCCACATTAGATAGATGATCATCCACGACAGAACCCGGCTTATGGCGTGCTATATGCTGTGTTGCGATGAAATCGCAATACTGCACGGCGAGCCAACTCGCGAAGCGAGGCTATAATGGCGAGCCTCCTTAAAAAAACTATTGGAAGAGGAAGAATCATGAACGAATCTCAAAAATCTAAAGGCCCGATGGTTGCGATTATTATCGTTGCCGTTATTGTAGTTGTCTTAGCTATTCTTACTCCTATAATTCTTCGGAACATGGAGACGAAAAACAGACAGGAAGATGTTAAGACGGCAAAAGAAATTGCCGATACAATAACCAAGTCTGCGTTAAATAAGCAGGGAGATGTTGTGGTAGGAACACCGGTCGAAGCTACACCTGATACAGTTCCGAATATGACATCACAACCGTTCGCTAAAGGAAACGCAGTGGGTAAAGACGAACCTTTTATATACTATTACGTTAAGCAGGGAAACTCTTGTGCTATCTACGTTGGCGACGATAGAACCTTTAACCTTAATAACGAAACGCAAGCACAACAATATGTGAATAAGTAGTGTTGACGTATTGATAAAAAATGCATATAATAGTATAAGGGTTTTTAGTACTAGATTATATATTACTTAATTTTAGACCCACCGGGGGTAAGGATGAGAAGAGGACGTAAACGAATGGGTGACATGCTCCTTGATGAAGGGCTTGTTACTCAGGAGCAGGTTGAATTTGCCGCGAAAGCCGCAAGGGAAGACGGCATATTTCTTGGGGAAGAGTTAATCAAATTAGGATTTGTTACACAGGATAGTGTAGCAGACGCCTTGTCTAATCAGATGCGGATTCCCCGCGTACATCTTAATGAAGAACATATCAATGATGAGTTACTTAAGACTATTCCGGGCGAGACACTTCGTAAATATACGATGATTCCTATCGATTATTCCGAGAATAATCTTAATATGGTTAGAGTTGCAATGGCAGATCCGATGAACATGAACGCAATTGATAACTTTACCATCGTAACTAATCTCCAACTAGATCCGGTTATCGCAACAGCTCACGAGATAGAGAATGCTTTGGATTTGTATTATTCAGATGCTGAGACTCGTAAGGCGATGGAGCGATTCAAAACAGAACGTAAGAGAGACTTCGGTGACATGGAAGATGAGGAGGATCACATCCTAGATGATCAGGTAGATAATTCTCCCGTAGTTCAGTTGGTTCGTTCCATGCTTCAACAGGCCGCAAGACAAAGAGCATCCGATGTTCATATTGAAGCATTGGAGAACTGCGTTCGAGTAAGATTTCGTATAGACGGCGTGCTCCACGAGAGATTTCGTTATGACAGTGATATGGCAGATGCTATTACAGCTCGTATCAAGATTGTATCGGCCATGGATATATCAGAGAAGAGGAAGCCGCAGGACGGTCGTATGTCGATGGTAGTAGACCATATCGAATACGATATTCGTGTATCTATGCTTCCTACAGTTTACGGCGAGAAATGCGTTATGCGTCTTGCCCAGAAGAAAGCACTTAATAAAGATAAGAGAGACTTAGGACTTACTCCTGATGACGAGAAGAAGTTCAATAAGCTTCTTAAGAATCCTAATGGAATATTCTTAGTTACCGGACCTACAGGTTCAGGTAAGTCCACTACTTTATATACGGTGTTAAATGAGCTTAACAACGAAGACGTTAATATCGTTACGGTAGAGGACCCTGTGGAAGCTAATATCGCAGGAGTTAATCAGGTTCAGGTTAATAATAAAGCGCAACTTACGTTTGCATCGGCTCTACGTTCAATACTTCGACAAGATCCGGACATCATCATGATTGGTGAGATTCGTGACGGCGAGACAGCAGAGATTGCTGTTCAAGCGTCTATTACAGGACACCTTGTTGTATCTACACTTCATACTAATTCTTCAGCCGGTGCCATGAGTCGTCTTATGGATATGGGAGTTGATTCATATCTGTTAGCAGATTCAGTGTTCGGAGTTATCGCGCAAAGATTGGTGAGAAGACTTTGCGATCATTGTAAAGAGTTGACAGAAGCCAGTATCGAAGAAAAACACTTAATGGGTCTTCCCGAAGATAAACCTTTCCAGATGTATAAACCGTGTGGTTGTGACAAATGTGGTCAGACAGGTTATGCCGGTCGTATCGGTGTATATGAGATTCTTACAGTAACGCCAAGAGTTAAAGCAATGATTCATAAGGGCGGAACTGCTGATGATATTAAGAAAGTAGCAATGGAAGAAGGAATGGTTACACTTAAGATGAACGCACTTAATCTTGTGTCACAAGGCATTACTTCATTCCA
>JAIKVT010000170.1 GCA_024685495.1 Lachnospiraceae bacterium | reverse complement strand
CTTTTTTATCTTACCGTCGAGTTCATCCATATATCTTTTTTCAGCATTGTTCGCTCTTAAATCTCTTATAGATTCCAGACATTCTTGTATGCCATCTGCCATATTAAGCTTTACAGCCTGATTCTTTTGAACTGCTCTTTTCTCTGCGCCCGAGCATGTAATTATGATAATAAAAGCAACCGGTATACCCCAAACGCCCGCAAGCACCATCCTCCAATCAATGAAGAAAAACAAACTCACTCCAACAATACTTACTGATGCCACTGCACCGATAAGTTCAGGAATCCAATGACTTGACGCCGTCTCTATCATAGCGCAATCGCCCATAATATTAGTCGTAAGGTCTGCTATGTTTTTCTTGCCAAAATACGACAGCGGAAGCTTTCTTAACTTCTCTGCCAAGGTCGTTCTTCGCACTCCGCTTTCTCTATAAGTTGTAAGAAATGTTGCATTATACTGAATATAGTTCGTAACAAAAACCAGTATAAGAATTAATACGGAACTTACTACGTAAAATACAATTCTATCTTGTCCCAAGTTATCCTCAAGAAGATCTTTAATCAAGACATACAAAATTCCGGCAGGCATCATAAGAACAATATTGGTAATCGCAACACTGACACAAGCCTTTATCATATCTTTTGCGCCCTGTCTTGACAGAGCATATTTATGTTGTAATTTCTCTATCATCTTTACGCACCTACCTTCCACTCAATAGACCTTGTATATTCATCGAACATACTCTTATACAGTCCGTTCTTATTCATAAGTTCTTCATGATTTCCTGTCTCAACACATTTACCGTCATCTAAGACATAAATCCTGTCGGCATTCATCACGGTACTTAATCTGTGAGCTATCATAATAAGTGTCTTATCCTTGGATAGTTCGGCAAATGCGGCTTGTACCTTCGTCTCGTTATCAGGATCCGCAAAAGCTGTCGCTTCATCAAGAATCAAAATCGGTGCATCTTTTAGTACCGCTCTTGCAATCGTAATTCGCTGCTGCTCACCACCTGATAGGTATGTTCCCTTTTCTCCGATTACAGTATGAATTCCTTCGGGAAGCTTCTCAATAATATCCATACACTGTGCCTTCTTAAGCGCCTCTAAGACTTCCTTCTCGGAAGCATCCGGCTTACACATACGCACATTTTCAAAAATAGATTTTTTAATCAACCTACTATCCTGGAACACAAACGAAACCTGCTGCATCAAAGATTGTGAAGATAATTCTTTGACATTTACACCACCAATCAAAATCTCTCCGGATGTAACATCGAAGAACCTCACAAGCAGCTCGGCAAGTGTCGTTTTGCCCGAACCCGACGGACCTACAAGCGCGACATGCTCACCGGGTTCTATCGATAAAGACACATCCTTTAGGGCATCACGGGTTGCATCTTTATATCTGTAGGTAACATTCTTTAACTTAATGCTGTGATCTGTCGGCTCTTTTTTCGACTCACTTTCTTCTAACGGTTCAATTTCCATAATCTTATCTACACGCTTAAGTGCATCGATTAATGTCATCTCAGCTTCGCCGGAATATGCAATCTTAGTAAGCGCTACGGTAATAAGCGGCGTGATAATAATGTAGTACATAATATTAAGAATATCTGCACTTCCTATGCCATCACCTGTTACTACAAATGAAGCAATAACAATAAATGCAAATATAGAATTAATAGCTGTCATAAAACCTGCCATAGGAAATCTGAGCATCAAAGTATATTCTGTCGCCCATTTTCCAAAACCATCGATACAGGTCTTAAATCGTTTGAAGGAATGCACCGTCTGACCAAAAGTTTTAACTACAGGCACGCCTCTTACATACTCAGTTGCTTCACTACTCATGTTATCAAGTGCATCCTGATATTCCTTCATCTTCTCCTGCATGCCTTTTCCCATCATAAATGCAAAACATAAAAATCCGATTACTGCCGGAATCATACAGATAAGACCTATCTTCCAGTTAAAGGCAAATACTAAGACAAGCAACCCTATCGGAGTTACCATCGCAACCGTTTTATCCGGCAGATTATGAGCTATATATGTCTCCGTAGCCGCCGTCGAATCATTAACAATTCTTCTAATCTTACCTGTTCCGTCTTCATCAAAGACTCCCAGAGGCAGTGTAATAATTCTTCTCATCAGAGAGCTTCTCATATTAGACTGCACACGAAATGCGGCAATATGTGTACAAAAAAGTGCCACAATGTACACAAGCAATGCGCCGACAATAAGTCCTACGGCAGTCCAGGCATACACCTCAATATTATCAAGGTTCTCTCCGTTTACTGCTGTTCTTATAATCTTCCACAATTCATAATATGGAATAAGTGTCATAATTGCACTGATTGCAGCAAGACATCTTCCCAATGTAATAAGATGTCGATGCCCTCCGGCGTATTCTTTTATTAACTTCATGTGATTATACTTTTCTGTCTTTCCCAATTTTTCACCCTCCTTTTTCTACGCATAAATAATATCAAAACACTCTTTAGTTAGCAACTGCTAACTCACCGGTGATAAAAAAGAGCCTTTTGGCCCTTCTCTATTAATTGCTCTTAAGTGCTATATAATGACTTGCATTATCAGTAATGAACAAACCATAGAAATCTAACTGTGCCTTATCATTAAGTTGTGAACTGTTATTGATACCATCGATATATTCCTTACTTATCTCGGATATCTGCTTGCCCGGCAGATAGAAATATACCATATCATTATTTCTGACAGATGACTCGCTATACACCATACGCATTCCATCTACGATAACTCCGTCTTCTACATCATATTGTATTGATTGAATATTAGACTTATAGGTGTATTCGTCGACTTTCTCAAGCTCGCCAAACTTACCTGTTGCATTAACAATATGAGTCGTTCCATTAGGATAATCATCATCTGTGTCACTTGTATCCAATTTATACTCCTCGATTCTAAAAGAGCCGTCATGATTAGTAACTATATTCATGCTCCAATTGTCGCCTGAACTAGCCCCAAAATCCACATCTGTTAATTTGTCGTAGCCAAATTCACCGCTTTTTTTTGCAGCGGAATTAATTGATGTGTTATTTACCGCAGTCGTTACATTAGATGAATTGGCAGTGCCCGTCTCATTAGCACTATTTTCCGTTGATTTTTTCGAACAGCTGCATGCGCATACAACCGCTCCCGTTAGAACTATCATCATTAATAATAATAGTAGTCTCTTTTTCATAGCATTATCCCTGAGCTCTCAACGCAAGAAACCACGCTGTAATATGAACTATCTGCTCAAACTCTCCACTTTTAATCATATCTTCAATTTCATCTTCACTATATTTTACCACATTGAGAAATTCCGTCTCATCAAGTGACTGATCTGAGACTTTTTTACACCCTGTTGCTAAGAATAAATGTGCATAATTATCTGCAATCGTAGCATTAGCCGGTATCGTCAGAAGATGCTTCCAATTATCGGCCTCGTATCCCGTCTCCTCAAGAAGTTCTCTCTTTGCCGCTTCTAATGCATCCTCAGCGGAATCCTCCATTGAACCATATTCTTTATCATCATCATGCTCAATGCCACCGGCGGTAAATTCTGTTGTAACCTTATTAATA
>JAIKVT010000203.1 GCA_024685495.1 Lachnospiraceae bacterium | reverse complement strand
TAATAGATCAAGAGGATGTTTTCGTTAGGAACTCCTTCGCCTGAAACATAATAGTTTCCAACAAATGCTTCAAGTTTACCCGAGACACTAATCGAACCATTATTTGCCCGTCTATCATTGTGGAAATAATCGTTTAATAATATCATCATTCTAATCCGTTATATTCAAAAATAACCTCAGTTAGCACCGGAGTCCTGCAAGTATTCTCGATACTGCGATTCCCACTTTTCTTTATCTTTCTCCGTTATTTCCCTTATAACCTTACACGGATTTCCGGCTGCAATTACATGACTTGGAATGTCTTTCGTAACAACAGAGCCGGAGCCTATCACAACATCATTACCTATCGTAACACCTGGGTTGATAACTACATTTCCGCCAATCCACACATTGGATCCGATTTTCACCGGAAGAGCATATTCTACTTCTGTATTGCGAATCTCTGCGTCAATGGGATGACCTGCTGTATATATGCTCACGTGAGGAGCCAAAAAGACATGATCTCCAAAAACCACTTCATTTTCATCCAGTATTGTAAGACCGGTATTAGCGTAAAAATGTTCCCCAAAAAACACCCTGTCTCCGTGATCAAAATACACCGGCGGAGTGAGTACCATGTCATCGGACGCTTTTCCAAAGCACCTCTTTAATTCTTCCAATGCGCTGCGGTCTTTCCAAAAATCAGATTCGTTAAATCTCTTCTGTGCAATGTGAACTTTTCCCCAGGAATCATCTCCCACCTTGTAAGGTGAGTACAGCTTTCCTTCCATCATCCTGTTCCATTCAAATTCATTTCTTCCCATAAACAAATCCTCAATATGCTAACCCTTGTATATTTAAATATAAAATCACAGCCAAAATCTTACAACAGTTTTTCATAAAATTGCAAATAGCGATTCCTATTTACAAAAATATTTTCGAACTCTCCATAAAAAAAGGGCCTCCGAAGAGGTCCATCATCCTTAGATATCGCTTTTTGCCATTTTTATGAGACAAAAGAACCGTCCCCACTTGACTCGATAAAGGTTCATCATGGTTCAGGGGGTGATCCCTCTCTTAAAGTTTTACTTGATTTTTCTGATAGTTCGCTTAATATTGATTGCTATAAAACATTGGTTTTATTTGGGCTGGTCGTAAGACCCAGGTCCATCATGGGCGGGGAAGTTCCCCGCTTTTTTTACAACACTCTAAGAGGTGAACTGTATTGAAAGAACTCAGATGTAGAGACAGGGGACAGTTCTCTGTCTCCTTCTTGCAAGAATGTAAAAAGCGGTTGATGTGGATATGGTGATCACAGTCAGCTGCTTTATTCGATTTTATTAAGATTTTTTAAATACAGTACTTTTCTGTAGTCTTCCGGGAAGCCGATGTCTGAAAGACTTATCTGTGTCTCATATTTTTTTAATAGACGGTTTAGTTGGTTGCGAAATGCTTTTCTTTCGGCATCTGTTGGAAGGCGTTTTATCAGCACAAGGACATAGGCAAAAAGTGAGTCGTTGGATATTTGAGAATGTGACTTTAAAAAGCTTTTCGTAAAGCGGGCAGGAGGCGTGATCTTTGTTCCGTATATTCTTGCACCATGAGCACACTTGTTTCTTAGTACGGACAGGCAATGAAGATGGTTTTCTAGAGTTTTATAGCTGACTCCTATTTTACCGGAAATCTTTTCTTTGTCGGAAATATAGAGTGCGTTATAGAACATTGACATACTGGAATATGTCATTAACTCCATCATGACCCACAGAGGCATTCTATTGGCGTATTTAGCTTTGTGATGCTTTACGATGTTACTTTCACGGTAATATTGCCGTTCTTTTTCAAATCGGTCTAATGTGGCACGGATGCCCTTTTTATCATAATAATTGGCTTCATCGTAGTGCTGGTTGTGAGGTGGCTCTTTGCATTTCAGGAGGGCAAATTCAGTTCCAATCAGGTTCTTGTAGAACATCTCCGTAATCTCGATATACCGACGGAGTAGTGATCGCAGTTCTTCATCGAACGCATAGACGCAATAGACCTGCGACAAGGTTGTGTCCTCTCCTGCGTACTTATACTTTAGCCAATACCCTGATAACCTGTAATATCCGACTTTGGTGAGGATTTCACGAGCTTTGATCGGGTCATCTATCTGTATGTGATGGCGGCTCAACTCGTCAAGTTGTTCTTCTATAGTCAGTGGTGGCTTTAATTCCATCATAATACTCCATAAAAGTAGGAAAGCTGAACCCGAAAGTTCAGCTT
>JAIKVT010000180.1 GCA_024685495.1 Lachnospiraceae bacterium | reverse complement strand
GATGCCTGGCAGGATTATACATACTATGGAGGACTCCCTCATATACTTTCAGAGCCGGATGATCAGTCTAAAGCGGCTTATCTGGAGCGATTAAACAGGGAAATATATTTGCGTGATATCTGCGAGAGATATGATATTAATGACGGAAGTGGAATGGAAGAACTTATGAAACTGCTGGCTTCTGCTATTGGTTCTCTTACAAATCCGCAGAAAGTTTCTGATACATTTACCAGTAGTGGTCGTAAGGGAATATCTATGCCGACAATAGCCAATTACTTAAAGTATCTACAGGAAAGCTTTATGGTACAGAAGGCTGAACGCTACGATATTAAAGGACGAAAGTATATCAGTACGCCATCCAAGTACTATTATACCGATATAGGATTAAGAAATGAGTTTCTGAATTTTAGACAGTACGAAGAGACACATATCATGGAAAACATAATCTACAATGAACTAATATATCGTGGATATAATGTTGATGTCGGTGTTGTGGAAATTAGAGCTGCCGAGGATGGAAAAAGAACCAAGAAACAATTAGAAGTAGATTTTGTGGTTAATCAGGGGAGTAAACGGTATTACATACAGTCGGCATTTGCCTTGCCTGATAAGGAAAAAATGGATCAAGAGCAGGCATCGCTCATAAGAATATCTGATTCCTTTAAAAAAATAATCATTGTATCTGGGAATGCAAGGATTTGGAGAAATGAACAGGGAATCACAATTATGAGCCTATTTGAATTTTTGTTAAATGAGGATAGCCTTGATTATTAGAAACGAAGAAGGAAACATTTGATGGTCTGGCAAGCAACAAAGAAAAGGGAGTGCATTTTAATGTTGACATTTATATTGTCCAAGGTTGAATGAAATATAATATGAATTGATAGGATTAAAAGATAGATAATGTGTTTTTCAGTCATGCAGGGCTTACAGAAAGCTTTGTATCGAGGCATTTCGACGAAGGACAAGTAGATTTAGATTTTATGATAGGAAAGATTAATCAGATGGGAGAAGCAGAATTGTGGAGTTATAGAACAAGGATAATAGAGGTCATAAGATGGGTGAGGATAAGATTCGAAGCGCATATCAAGCGTCAAAAAATATTTATGATGATGTATTGACACATATATCCTTGCAAAAAAGGGTTGGTTTACACCACCGTTTCCGACAGAGGATCAGCTTTTGCACATACTTCACAAGTTATATAAGAAAGTAGAATGTCATGTAAATGGATCAATTGTCTATTTCAGGTGCATATAATAATGGACTATAAGTAATAAAAGTTGCTATAGACTAAGAGGGAAAGAGTCTGAATAATTAGGAGACAAAAGATGATAGTTACAGCAGTTGTTGTCGGAACCAGAGGAGACATCAATCCATTAGTAGAACTCGGGGAAGAGATGATTAAGAGAGGTCATGAATTTCGGATATTGACATCAGACGCATTTCGACCTTTAATCGAGGATAAGGGAATTAGGTTCATCTCACTTTCTACAGATGCAGATCATGTCATGAAGTATCTTGTAATAGATTATAAGACAAGTCTGGATTTTGCCATCGGGATGCTTAAATTAAAAAAAGAAAACCCCCAATATATGGAACAGACGCTTGATGCAATAAAAGGGTCTAATCTTGTGATATACGGGACTTGCTCGCCGTTTGCAAGACATGCGGCGGAATATCTTGGAATTGATTGTGCAAGAGTGTTCTTTAGTCCCATGGATGCCACAAGATTATATTCATTGTATTGTGATGAATATGATTCGGAAAAAGTGTTAAAGAGTTATGCGGGACTTCCCCAAGGCTTGAATATTCTTACTATGATTGCGATGAATAAATGGAGAAAATCGATAGGATTGCCCAAGTGGAAATTAAGTAGCACTTACACGGAATTAAACGGAAGGAAGGTTCTTACATTTTACCCAACAAGTAGAGAATTGATGGTTCCGGATCCTACATGGGGAGAACATATACATGTTACAGGATATTGGTATCATCCTGAAGATGCATCGGCAGATTATGAAGAGCCGGAAGAGTTGACGAATTTCTTAAAAATGGGGGACAAACCAATCTTTGTTGCATTTGGCAAAGCAGAATCGCAGGAACTTGTCGAGTTACAACGGCGAACTATAGAGGCGTTAAAGAAGACGGGCATTAGAGCAATTGTCCAAGCATTTCAAATACCGAATAATGACAAGGTTAATACAGACAAGATTTATTATATAGATGACGTGCCCTATCCTTATATATTCAAGAGAGTGCGTGCAGTAGTTCACCACGGCGGTAATACGACCAACGGGATGGGGCTATATGCAGGACTTCCGACATTAATTATTGCGTTGGCGTTTGATCAACATTTCTACGGACGAATGAATCACAGATTAAATTGCGGGCCGATACCTTTATACATCCGCAAGTGTCTGTGCAGTGTCGAGGATATAAGGGAGGCATTAATCGATCTTGTGAGTGGAAGATACGACGAGAGTGTTAAAGAGATATCTGCAAAGATAAGAAAAGAAAATGGACTTCAAGAAGCAGCGAATGCGATTGAGGAATATGTGGACGTGTAAATATCTTAAGATATTTTTCTACTTTTCTTGCTTTTATTCTTTGGCAGTTCTCCAATCATCGGTTGACCAAAAAGGATATGCTTGATCCTAATGATTTGAAAAGATGAATTGTTTCGAGAACGCATTATTAGGCACTTATTTTAGGAAACTAAAGTAAGTGCCTTTCTGTTTTTTTGAGGGCAGAAAAATTCAAATTTATTACAGTTGCGTTATACGTTATTCTGTTGCGATAATACGATTTTTATTGATAAAAATGTTGCCGAATGATACGTTAAGAATATAGTCACATAGGGTGTGAGTTGAAGCTTAATCGAAGGAGGCTCTGCCATGAACGAACAGGTACAAATTGATTTCTTAAGAAAGAGAATGATTGAACTTAGAAAGAAAAACCATAAATCTCAATCTGATATGGCCGATTTAATCGGCTGTGATAAATCTACACTTTCTCGTGCAGAAAAAGTAGGTGGGAACACTCGTTATAAAACGGTCTTTGGATTTGCAGAAGATTATTGCAACAAACTTGGCTTAACACCCGAGCAGAAAGAACAGTTCTTACGTGGAAGCAGGGTTGTTGTAACTGATACATCGGCTTTGCTTAAGAATGCTCAATTAATAGAAGAACTTAGTCAAGAGTATTGCAGAGTTATTGTACCTAATATAGTTGTTGATGAACTTGATAATATAAAAGATCGTAATACGAAAAATATGGCGACAAAGGCTTGGCAGATTTTAAAAAGTATTGGAGACAATCCCAATGTCTTAACCAGAGACTATGTTGGGGATAAAGATGTTGGAAATAATGATAGCAAGATTGTTGCTGTTGCAAAAGCCGCAGTAGAAGAATTCAATTGTCAGGTTGATATCATAACCGATGATGTGGGTTTTGCGGCAAGGCTTAGTGGGTATGAAGGAATTAATGCGTTACCTCTTGAAAAATACATTGTTACTAAGCAAAAACTTGTGGATGCTGATAGTATAAAGAAAATTAATGATTATTATGCAGATTATTATGATGATATAGAGAAAGTGCTGGGTATATCTGTTCCAAATGCTTACGATATCAATGCATATCTTCCTGAGGGAAATGGATTTACTCTGATTATTTCTGTTGTAAGGAACAGAAGGGAGTCTATGAAAAAAAGAAAGGCGAAGATTAAATGGCTTATTTCCCATGGTGCAGATGTTGATAAACGAGATAATGGAAAGTATTACTTTCCTCCGCTTTCTCATTCAGTACAAAACGGAGATTTTGAGATGTTTAAATTCCTTTTGCATGAATGTAAAGCTAATCCAAACATCGGAAGCCGTAATCCCGGAGATGCGGGAAAGATTCGCCAAAAGAATGATGGAAATATGCCTCTAATGATTGCGGCCTGGGATAACAAGAAGGAATATGTTCAAGAACTATGTAACGATTCGAGAACAAGTCTTAATCAGCAAGATGGTAACGGTTTTACGGCACTTATTAAAGCTTGTTATTGGGGATGGCTTGATTGTAGAGACATTTTGATCAAGGCCGGTGCTGATCAAAAGATTGTAGACAGGGATGGTTATACAGCAGAAGAACGTTACCAGGAGTATTTAATGACCGGGCGAAGAAAAAATGCGAATTATAAGAAGAGGCGCAATAAGGGAGGACGGCAAGGCAGAAAATGATTGATAGGATATGTATCTCAATAAATAATCGATGTAATCTTAGGTGTAAATATTGTCACTTTCATGAAAAAGGGATTATTGAAAATGTAGATATGAATGTGTTTTCAATATTGGATAATGTCAAAAAATATGCTAAAGGTTCTTTCAAGATTGGTTTTGTTGGAAATGGTGAAAGCTTTTTAGACTGGCTTAATTTGAAATCGTATATTGAGTATCTTGATGGCTATGACAACATAAGCGTATATACTATAACCAATGGGACTGTTGACCTTTCGGAGGAGGACTGGATGTTTCTTGAAGAGCATCGCGTCAATGTGGGATTTTCGATAGACGGATATCGGGAACTTCATGACATGAATCGTTGCGAGTCATTTGATAAAGCCGTAAAGAATGTTGAAGAATATAAAAGAGTTACCGGACATTACCCGACATTTAATGCAACCGTCGGAGAGGACAGCTTAAAGAATGCAGAAAAGGTTATATCTTTTTTTAAACCTTATGGAACCCGTGTAACATTTTCACGTATGATAGGTAAATATGGGATATCACTTCAAGAATACAGAGAATTTCTTGAATTGGCAAAGAAAGAGATTTCGGTAAGAAGAGGTGGACTCGATTGCACGATGTATGGGGGTAAATGTGGTTCGGGTATAAACAATTATTTTTTTTCTAACGGAAAGGTTTATTTTTGCGGAAACTGTATTGATCTTCCACCAATTGGAAGTAGCAATACGCCATTTGAAGAGTTAGAAAAGATATCTATTCAATTTGATCGAAACTACTGTTATAGGGAGACATTATGAGAATCGGTTTGTATGGAATGCCTACAGCAGGAAAATCATACATTTTAGATAAGATTGATTTTATCAAGGTGGTAGCCGGAAGTAAAATGCTTCATAAAATCTGTCCGAATTTTGAATCTGGGAATGAGGAAGTCAAGAATAGGGCCCGCCGGAAATTAGCGGAGCAACTAATAAGTACAGAGACATTTATAATGGATGGTCATTATTCATTTGGAGATGAAATATCTTTTACGGAGAGTGACGGGCGATTATATGATGTCTTTCTATATCTGTATATCTCACCGGAAGTATTAAGAAAGCGTATGGAAACCTCGGAACGCAACCGGAGGTATTTGTCGTTTGATTTAGAGGCGTGGCAGAAGAGTGAAATCGAGGGATTAAGGATATATTGTCATCAGAATAACAAGGATTTTTATGTACTTGATAACCCAACTGAGAACCAATTTGAGGATGTTACAATAGTAATTGATTTTATAAGAGCAGTGGTTAATGGGTATAGTTGTGTCTCTTTGGCTGATAAATGTGTAAAGGATATTTTATTGAAGAGTAAAAGCGACGTCGTAACCCTCATGGACGGGGATAAAACGATAACTGTTGAAGATAGCTCAAATAAGGTGTTTGGATATATTACTCATCTTTATGATGGGAATTTTTATACCGGATACCAATCCTGGAAACAAAGCAAGGAATTTGAGCAATATTGTTTTGACGACCTAACGCAGATGCCCGTTTCATTGAATAAAAAAGTGTGCAAGGAAATAGATGGAGATACGTATATTCTTACATCAGGCCATGAAAGGATATGGGACTATATTTCTAAGAGACTTGGTGTTCCATATTACTTTGGTGCGGAGATGTCTGCCGAGACTAAACTGTATGTAACGAAAAAATTGCAGAAAACCGGGAAGAGAGTTATTGCGTATGGTGATAGCATGAATGACTACTATATGATAAAGCAGGCTGATGAGGGATTTCTTGTTACAAAAAAGGATTCGTCTATAAGTAGGTCATTAAAAGGAAAAGATATGGAGGGATTAAAACTTGTATGAACTAGAGAAGAGTGAGGTTGTAAAAGAACTTATTGAAATAACAAAATCTGATTCAGGTATATCAGGACCGGAATTAGTTAAAGCACATATGGAATTAGGTAGACTTTTGGCGGAGAAGATGCCCAGACTTGATCCACAGGATACTACTATAGTAGCTATTATGAGAGGAGGTATTTTCTTTGCTGAAGGTATGTATTTTTCGATGGGATGCAAATTTCAAACTTATGAGCCAAAATATGAGGAGTTCAAAAGGCCGGATACAAAGAACATTATAATTGTGGATTCGGTAATTAATACGGGCAAGACAATATTGGATATTCTTACTCCGGATATGTATGTGGCTTGTTGCGTAATCAATGAAAAAGCAGTGTCAGTTTTTACTGAGCAGCTTTATGCGGCGAGGGTCTCTAAGAACTCATATGTTGGGGAAGAGGTTAAAATGCAGGTTGGGAATACAGGACCGGATACAACGATGAGGTTATTCAATTTATTATAAGTACTTTTGTTGAAAAAAGTTCGTAAAGGAATTATAATACCTTATAGTTAGCAGCGACTAACGGTGTTATAGCGCCCGTTGGTTAGCAATAACTAACCCAAATAATAACAGACCATAGTAATTTAAAGTCAAGCCAGTAAAAGTTAACCACCACGAAGAAAGGAGATTACCAATGAAAACTGCACAACAATATAAAAATTTAACCATTGGTGAATTTACTAAGGCGGCTGAGGTATATGAATCAAATCACGCCGGAATATATGAGATGTGTAAGGATGATTATCCTTATATAGAAAGGGAGCTTCGCAAAATAAAATATCATGATTTACTTGATTGCGGATGCGGTACGGGGCCGATGATTTCGATTCTTCATGAGAAGGATAGCACGAAGCATTATGTTGGACTTGATCTGACACCTAAGATGATTGAAGTGGCTTCTGCGAAGAATCTTGAGGGTGTAGATTGGATTGTGGGAGATTGTGAGAATCTTCCGTTCGAGGATGACACATTTGACGTAATTATATGTACCAACAGTTTTCACCACTATCCTAATCCGCAGCAGTTTTTTGATAGCGTAAAGAGAGTTTTGCGCCCCGGC
>JAIKVT010000127.1 GCA_024685495.1 Lachnospiraceae bacterium | reverse complement strand
GCGTAACCTTCTTACTGAGACGGGGATATGTTATCTTATTAACCTCCCAGGAAAGCATATACATAATTTCATCATTATCATCAAGTACAGCTATCTGTTCATTTCTGTATTCTACGTGTTCGTGATAGAAGTCTCTGGCTTTGATAAATATGTCCGAATTATGGTACATGATTTTTTTCGTGACCGGCTGCTTGTTCGCCTTGTCAACAATTCTAACCATTATGTCATCCTCCGCATCAGTAATCGAGCTTGCCTTCTTCAAAGATTTTCCTAATCTTATCTTTATTAGGTCTTATGGCATTCTCCATAATATTTTCTCCGACAATCCTGTAGAAATTGCGGGCATTCTCAGGCGGAATTGTATTAATTGAGAACATCAAATCAAGTGCGGTTACACCATATAGATCATCTTTAATTTTATCAAGAACAGCCTTGTCATCTGTCTCAAAATAACGTCTTGCAAATGAATCCCAAAACGGCTCAAACATACTCTGCGGTATTCCCATTGAGCTTTCTGCCGCTTCAAGAAGACCTATATCCTTACCAAACATCGGAAGTCGATATACCGTAATTAAATCAAGAAGTGCCGGTCCCGTAGACATACTTGCCATATCAACGAGAACCATTTCTCCGCCACTTATCATTACATTGCCCGGATGAATATCTCCGTGTAGCAGGTTACTGCTCCTCTTAGAATTCTTATAAACATCTATTATAAAATCCGCATCTTCTTTCGGCATACCTTCTCTAATCATATGCTCGGATTGCAACCACAAATCCTGAAGATTAGGGAAGAATCCTTTCCTGTCTTCTATGGAATGTAAATCCTTAACCATAGCGACATACTGATCCATCAAATCCTCGAATCGATCAGGATTACCCGAAAGCTCTTCTCCGAGTGAAGATGAATTAACGAGCTCGAAAATTGTCGCATATCGTCCATCCACCTTGGCATTACGGTCAGGAATAATAGTCGGCACACCACTGATAAATGCCTGTCTCGCAAGCTCTCTTTCCTGATTCACATATTCGAATCTCGTACCCTCATTATATACCTTAACGGCTGTATCATTGTTAATCTTATAGACCGTTCCCGATGCGCCGTTGCCGACAACTTCCCAGCCGTCGTTCTTAAGCTCTAACATCTCTCTGTTAATCTTAAATATCTCCGTAAGTCCCGCCGAGTAGAAGATAGAGAACATCGAATCGTTAACATTATCTATTCTGACTTCACCCTGCAATCTGGAAAGCTTAACAAGCACTCTGATTCCACTACTCGACATATATTCTAAGTCGGAAGCATCTAAGATTAACTCTCCGTGCTCCTTTTGAAATGCCAATATCTTATCTTCAAATTCTTTTGCGTTAAAAGAATCTATTGCGCCTTCTAACTTATAAACTGTCGCCATAGAATTACCTCCATTTCTGTGATTACATTTCCCGCCTGATTACACATTTCCGTATAATATACAAACTCTCGCCTGATTACACATTTCCCATATAATTACACATTCTTTCGTGCCGTAACAATATTCAAGTCATCTTCTAATCTGTACGAATATTCATCCATTATATCCGTAAATATCTTGATTCCTCTTCCGCCTTCGGTAATCGCATCTTCCCTATTCGCTCGAACCGACGCATCTCGCAAAAACGGATTGAACGGTATACCCGAATCAACAAGTGTAATATCTATATAATCATCTTCTGCCTTAATTATAACTTCAAAGCCACCGTTGTAATCATCAGTTCTGTAAGCATACTTAATGATATTCGTAATCATTTCCTCGCACGCAACGTAGATTTCATTGAGCACTGCCTTATCTACCAGACTGTCTTCAAACTCTTCCATAAGAATACTTCGAAATGTTCTAACCGACATAGGCTCAGCTGCAAGAATACATTTTCTGTTAATCTCCTTGCCGATTTTGCTGGTTGAGGCCTTAAGCTGATTGAGATTGAGCTGCAGCATCGTTATGTCATCGAACTGCTTCTCGCCATAGCTCATAAGCTCTTCATAAACAGCGTCACACAAGTTATCCGTATCGGTGTGCTCTTTTATAAATTTCACAAGACCTTTCTCCTCGTATCTTAGTCCTCCACCTATGGGCTGTTCCGTAACACCATCGGTATATAATAAAATCCTGTCGCCTTCTGTAATGTTAACGGTATGATTCTTATATTTGCTTCCCGGGAAAAGTCCGAGTAACGGTCCCGATATTTCATTAAGAATAAGCGTCCTTCCGTTATGAGTTATTAATACCGGGCCGGGATGTCCTGCGTTGGTGTAATTGACTTCACCTGTTCGTAAATCAATTATACCTAACCATGCCGATGCAAACATACACTCTGCATTGTTCTCATATAATTCCTCATTAGCTCTTTGAATAACCTTTGCCGGATCTAATTTGTCTTTGCCAACTACCTTGAGCACATCCTTTGCTCTAACCATGAAAAGTCCGGCAGCCATTCCTTTACCCGACACATCGGCAATCATAAAGCATATATGATATCTGTCGATACTGTAATAGTCATAAAAATCTCCGGCCACATAATCCGCCGTCTTAAGAAACGGCATAAAGCTGATATTATCAGCGGCTGTCTCATCTACATGTGTTGAGCCTATAATCTGCTGCTGTATCTCTGCGGCTGCATTTTTTTTGGAAACATTTACCGCCTCTTTGCTTGAGTAGTCAAGGACATATCCAAACAATTGCCTCATACATATACTGGTAAATATTGCAGTCATAATTGTCATCGGCATATAGAAAAACATCGAATCTAAGAAGCTTTGCTTCATATCATCCGTCAGCTCTACTACATAGCCTAATTGCTCTCTTTGATGTTCAAATGCTTGGAGTGTCCAATAATTGACAAATTCCGCTAAAATCAGTATCACACCTATAATCAGAATCAAAATAGGTTTACCGTATATAATTGTCAGAATAATTATTACATATGAAAAAGACAGAGAGTAAGTACCCATACATTGAAACAATAACTGGAGCACAATTATCATTATTCCGAAAATAATTGATGTATGTAAGTACCCGTCCATTTTACTGTTGTACATCCACACCATTGCTCCAACAGCAATCATTGCAACTACTATTACATAATCGTTACCTACATTAATGCCTTCCTCGACGAGAGTAGCCCGCTCACCACCGATGTAATTATTCGTGATAATCAGTGCAAGATCCAAGAGTGCTACCAGAAGACATACCGCACCCGTGAACCTGTTGGCATACGACAGTTCCCCGGAAGGCTTCATAAGAGATATTATGTTGTCTTTAAGTTTCTTAATCATGCATTGCTCCCGTATGATTTAATCTTCTCTATTACAGCTTCATATGAACCGTCAAATATAATCTTCTCAATTGCAGCTTCATATGCTACGCCAAATCAAATCTCTTCTACTGCAACTTCATACACACCGCCATTCGAAAGATTCTTAATTAGTTGCTCAACATACACATCATCCTTAAAGAGTTGATTGATTATAAGAACCTGCTTATTACCCATAACACACGATTGAATTGACGACGCACAAGTCGGCCTAAAACTAATCGAAAAATCCCTGACATATTCAGCATCTCGATTAGATGCAATATTGCCAAGATTAGTTGCA
>JAIKVT010000117.1 GCA_024685495.1 Lachnospiraceae bacterium | reverse complement strand
TGGTAGGTAAGGACAGAAAGCGAATTGAGGTTGCACAGACTGCAATTGATGATGACGATAATAAAACCACAATTACGGGGAAGGAATTAAAACTGGTAATTAATAAGAATCCTATCATGTTGGAAATATATGATCGGGATAATACCATTTTACATAGAGACACACCGCAACTTGCTTACAGATGTGATTCTAACAGCAGGAGATTTCATACATGTGAGATAATGAACGGTGATTATTTCTACGGCTTTGGCGAGAAGACGGGTCATCTTAATAAGCGCGGCAAATTTCTTACAATGAGCCAGAATGATACGATGGGTTACGATCCCGTTAATTCCGATAGTCTTTATAAGCATATTCCGTTCTATATTAAGGCAAATAAAGTGTCTAAGAAGGCTTGCGGTTATTTCTATCATAATATGCGAGAATGCACATTTGACATGGGAAGAAGTCACAGTAATTATTGGAAGCCTCACAGTACGTACGAAGTTGACGGCGGAGACATAGATTTGTTCTTTATGGCCGGATGCGATATTAAGAAAGTAGTATCCGATTATACGTTTCTTACGGGAAGGAGTGCGTTGCTTCCCAAATATGCACTCGGATATCTCGGAAGCTCCATGTATTACAGCGAGCTTTCGAAGGATTGTGACAAGCATATAACAAGATTTATAGATACTGTAAAAAGTGAAGGGATTCCTGTTGACGGTTTTCAGCTTTCGAGCGGATATACGGCGTACGATTCAAAGGAAGGAGAGAAGCGCTGTGTATTTACATGGAATGATGACAGGTTCAAGGATCCCGAGAAGTTTTTTGAGAATATGAAAAAGAGGGGAATAGTAGTTTCTCCGAATGTTAAACCGGGTGTGCTGTTGGCTCATCCCAACATTGATGATTTTACATCTAAGGATATTCTCGTTAAGGATTCAAACGAGAATACGTATGCCACCGGAATATGGTGGGGCGGTGAAGGCGTTTTTGCCGATTATACCAATCCTGTGTGTCGTAAGGAATGGAAGAAGCTTCTTAAGGAAAATGTGATTAAGAAGGGCACAACATCAGTATGGAATGATAACTGTGAGTACGACAGTATTGTTGATAAGGATGCCGTGGTCTCATTTGACGGCAAAGGTTCAACAATCGGTGATACTCGGAGTATACAAGCCAATCTTATGTGCCAGATTACGGCTGAGGCCATCAGGGAAGAAAATGAAAATGTTAGACCGTTTATAGTATGTCGAGCCGGACACAGTGGAATACAACGTTTGGCACAGACCTGGGCGGGAGATAATAAGACTGCATGGGAGACGCTTAAGTATAACCAGGCAACAGTGATGGGAATGTCTATGTGTGGTGTAAGCAATTACGGTGCAGATATAGGCGGATTTTATGGCGAGGCGCCGGAACCTGAGCTTTTTGTGAGATGGGTACAGGCGGGAATTTTCATGCCGAGATTCTCTATCCATTCCGTTAACACCGATAATACCGTAACGGAGCCTTGGATGTATCCCGAGTACACGGGCTATATAAGGGATGCCATATTGTTTAGATATCGTCTTTTTCCTTATTTGTACTCTCTTATGGCAGCCAGTCATGAAAACGGCGATATGATTATTAATCCTTTAATGGTGGCATTTCCAAACGATGATAAATGCTACGATAACGACGATACATTTGTGCTTGGGGATTCTTTATTTGTGGCAAATGTGTTAGAGAAGGGCAATGATGTGCGAAAGACTTACCTGCCTTCGGGAAGTAAGTATTATGGATTTTCTTATCTTGAAGATCATGTTACATCTAAAGTATATGAAGGCGGATGTGAGATAGATATTCCCATAGAGATGGGCAGCATTCCGCTTCTTCTTACAAGCGGAGCTATATTGCCGCTCGACGGAGAGCAGATGAGAAATCTGACACAGGATACAATAACAAGTCTTCGCGTACTTTGTGTAGCCGATAAAGACAACAGCTTTACGTATTATGAAGACGACGGAATTACATATAACTATAAGAGCGGAAAATATCATAAGATGCATATCGACATGATGGCAGGAACAAAGACCGTCTTGAAATTTACACATGAAGGCGACTATAAGACAAGGCTTGATGACATGACGCTGGAAGTTAAATCTTTATTTAATAGTCCGATTGGAGTCACTGTAGACGGACAGCCTTTGCAGCAGTACTTAAGATATTCCGATTATGATATGAATATCCAAGGCTGGTATTACAACATCGAAACACAGACCACCTACATCCACCACCAACAACAAATTACCAGAGATTGTGAAATCATAATTGATTACGAAAACTTCGACATGTTAGGAATGTAAATTATTTCACAATATCTAGTAATAGTACTTGCTTTTTACAACAACATAGTGTATAATCTTTAGGAATTTATTGTTGAACACCCTGTTATTGGTAAGAAGGAGATATTCATGCAAATGGAATATGATTTCGTGCCGGCCCCGACCGATGCGAAAGAATTCGAACAGTGGCGGAGAGAACAAGCAAAAATCATAGAACAACTACACAGAAATCTTAAAACCACTAAAGTGCTTATTGACAGAGCGCAGCAAGAGCTTGAACTTCAAAGCGAACAGTTAAAACGAGAAACTAAGACAGAAAGAGACAGAATTTCAAGAGAGAAGGACCTTTTCGATATGAAATGGAAGGTTCTTGAGACAGAGACTCAAAAATTAGCAGACGACAAGAAGAAATTCGAAAGAGAGAAAGCATTTTACTCTAAAGTTCTCAAGTTTAATGAGGAGAACGGCGGAGGTAACAGCGATACGGAACAGATAGCCGGAGCACAGATATTCTTTATCGGTGTCGGCTCTGAGAAATCTCTCAAGAAAAGATATAAAGACTTACTCAAGATTTATCATCCTGATAATCTTGACGGTGATACAGGAACTATACAAGAGATTAACAGAGAATACGATGAGCTCTGTAAGAAGATGAAGGTGGCGAATTAAGATTTTTCGTCTTATAAGTTGACTTATTAAGTATAGTTTTAACAATTAGACATTAATAGATCCCCCGGATTGATATGGTTTTCTTCCTAATCAATTCGGGGGATTTTTTGGTTCTTAATATTTAATTTGTAATACGCGACGCATAATTTGTTGGCATATTATCTGTTAGCATTGGCTTCATTTAACGCTTGATGTATGAGATGAATGCGTTGTTGTTTGCTTCGAACATTGCACTTGCTTCCATAAGTCCAAGCCTTGAATATGCACCCGTATTAGGGTTAAATGTTGCTATGCTGCCTGAGTCATAGCCTACAATTAGTGTGGCATCATTAGGACCCGTTATTGCGAGTACAGGACTTCCCTGTGATACGTAATACAGTACCTGTGTAAGGTTACAGCCTGTAAGATCAAGTACGGTGTAGTTTTTCATTATACTCTTAAGAATTTCATATGGTCCGTCACCATCTTCTATGTAAGTATTAACTTCTACATTAAGTCCCTCTTTAACAAGCATTGTGCTTATACATTTAGAAATTGTGTCAGCCTTGGCATCCTGTTCACCGACATGAAGTCCGCTAAAGGCGTTGACGTATGATTTACGTCCTCTCTTCCATATGTATGAAGAGTTGTTATCTACTACAATACCCATTTGCTCGTCGGCAGCCTTGATTGCATCGGCGGTATTGTGGGTTGCCATAAGAACCTGGCTTCCTACATATACGAAGTATTCGTCATTAGTATTATTCGCATTAACCGTTATTGTATTCTTGCCGCCCATAAAGCTGATATCAGCCTTTTCATAATTATATGCGGGAATAGGATTTTGATCGTCAGGTTTGGCACTCTTTAATATGGTAATTTCTCCACGAACCGGATCTTTTTTAAATATAAAATCAACAGCTCTTCCTGCTTCACCTGAGGCATTTTTAATTGTATCCACATCGGCCGGAGCGTAACCTGTGTCGGTCTTGGTAACTCGTTCTAACGTCAGAGTATATGAGTTAAGTATTGCATCCGTAACGAAATAACCGTCCTTATGATAGTGCTTTAATATAGGATGGCTTGGAAGGTTCACCTGCATAATATAGATGTCCGATACCGGATAAATTGTGGCACCGGCTATGTTCTTCTCTATATCAGACGCATTTACAATACCATATACCAAATCGTCATCCATAAATGCGAGTGGTCTGATATACTGATCTTCTTCGGCATCAATTGTAAAGGAACTTTCGTCGCTTAAGTCCATTACCGTTAAGGAAGTAGCCCTGTTTTCCGTAGTTGTATAAGCTATAAAACGGCCTGATTTAGAGGCGGCGTATTGCGACTGATTAAGCCCCTCAAGCACATTTTCCATAGTATCATTATTAAGATTAATCTTAACTAAGTTGCCGGCTATCATAACGTAGAAATACTTATCATTGGCCTTATACAACAAATCAGAGAAGCTGGCTTTTAAGATTTGATAAGAACATGTTGTTGCAACAAATGCTTCTTCTATAGTTTTTCCGGTTGAGGCATCGTATTTATACAAATCAATACCACAGTGGCCCTCATGAGGACCTCTGTTCATATAGCCGTATACTGCGAAATTAACGCAGCCGTTTTCATCAATTTCGAGAATCTTAATTGAATGTGAGTCATAGAAGTTACGGCTGTCATTTACATTTCCGTCAAGGAAGCTAAATAGTTTAATAAGCTTTCCTTTGTTCTGGTTATATTCAAAGAGCTCTCCGCCCTGTTCAAAGCAGGTAATGGTTCCCGTCTCGTTAGAGAGATAGTTGATGTCACTGGATGTGATGCCAAGGTTAATGGTGTTGGCGTCCTGGACGACATGGTCTTTGTTAATGATTTCTTCCATATTACGACGATAATCTAATATGAAGATTCTGCTTTGTGTATATCTGACTTTGTAGTATTCTTTGACATTGAAATAAGACACAGTGTTACCTTCGCCAAGTTGCAATTGGTATGTTATCTCATAGACGCAGTAATCCGAATTGATGTCCTTAACTTCCATTATGGGAGTAGTGGCTTCCGTCGCCTCTAAGCCGCCAAATCCGATTTGATAAGCGGACGAAGCAAGAGTAACCTCGGCTAATGTGTCCTGATTGGCATTAGGTGATGTCTCTAAGTACATGGCGAGATCATTGTAGTTGCCGTGCAGAGAAGTGTCGTGGAAATATTTGATAAAATCAAAGAGCTCCTTCTCATGACAATCTACGGGAATAAGAATTCTTGTGTAATAATGAACAGTCTCGCCACCTGTTTCCAATTTAATAATGAAGAGATACTCGGTGCCTTCTTCTGTGAGATTTTCTATCTTAATGTTTAAGTCGATGTCGCCGCCGTCAGTCTGAGTGTATTCCGTAACGTTTGTCTCGGCGATTTTACGTTCCATATCCGTAGATCTGATTTCATATGATATAGAGTCGATTTTATTGCCGTGAGCACTAATATTAAGTGGAAGTTCCCTGTTGCTGCTTAATGGGATAACGGAATCTCTCATATAGCAGGCGTCCATCTCGTCCTTGTAGCCGTGGAGCTGGCCTATCTCGTTATCAAACGCCCTTGATGATATGGTGGGAAGAGTAGCATCAGACATATCGTCAGACGCATAGGTCTTTCGCGCATTGAATATTATGGCAAACACAATAAATGCAACTATAAATATTATTACAGCTATAATGATTTGCTTTTTAAGACTTTTGTCAAGTCTGGGAAAACGTGATCTTGAACGCATATTATTATCCTTCTATAAAAATTTATAAATGTAATTTTACCGTAATATATCGTATTATATCATATTCCTTGCGAAAAACCATTTATAGTGATATAATTTATCGGCAGTTTGTGTCGGACATGGTTAACAAATCACGGTTTTAGTTAAATGTCGGACATAACTTTTAAGTCACATTTTGGAGCGATTTATGAAAAATGTATTTTCCAAAGTAGGGAAATTCTTTAAGAATATAGGTAACAAAATAAAGGGCACTGCTAAAAAAATACCGACTCCTAAGTTTGTAACAAAGCTTAAGGAGAACGAGAAATTAAAAAAAGTAACTGCCTTTCTGAATAAGTACTCTATTATTGCACATATACCTTTATCACTTGCTATGTGTTTTGTTATAGAGTGGATGTCCAGACACTCCTTCCTTGACGCCTGTAGCTTTGTAGGTGAGCATCCGGGGGCGTATCTTTATAATTCCTTTGTAATCTTTGTTGTATACAGTTTATGTTATTTATTCAAACGACAGACCTTGTGTCGTATGATAGTGTCCGCTGTGTTCGTAACACTCGGAATTACTAACTGTATTGTGCTTTTGAATCGTGTAACGCCGTTTGGTTTTACCGATTTAAATATGATAACAGACCTTTTGACTATGCAGGGAACTAATTATTTCAGTGTAGGTCAGGGGCTTATTGCCATTGCTGCAATTGTAATCTACGCATTATTAATGGTTAAGCTATTTAGAAAAGGGAAAAAGGTAACTTATAAGATGCCTTTTTGGTTAAGAGCCCTATTAGTGGCGCTTCTTTTCACATCACTTCCTTTTACGACTAAATTTTTACAAAAGACGGAAGTTTTAGCGGCATATTTCGGTAATTTACAGCAGGGATACTTTGACTATGGATTCTTATACGGCTTTGCTACAAGTGCATTTGACAGAGGTATGAGTAAGCCTATAGATTATAATGAAGAAAATGTGCTTGCAATAGTAGATGAGACAAGTAATAAATCTACTATTAAAGAAGACAAGAAGCCTAATATAATAGTAGTGCTTTTAGAATCGCATTTTGACGTATCACAGATTGACTTTATTAAGACATCTGAAGATCCGATTCCGTATTTCCACAGTCTTGAAGAGGAATTTTCTACAGGACAGTTAACTGTTCCGGTAGTCGGTGCAGGTACATGTAATACCGAATTCGAAATTCTTACAGGTATGTCATGTCAGTTCTTAGGCCCCGGCGAGTATCCGCAAAAGACTGTATTAAAGGAGATAGACAGGTGCGAATCGGTTGCATCAGATCTTAGAAATATAGGTTATTCTTCGCATGTTGTTCATAATAACGGCGGTAATTTCTACTCAAGGGCGCATGCATTTACACTTATGGGATTTGATACATTCCAGAGTAAAGAGATGCTTGATATTGTAGATTATACGCCGATGGGCTCATGGCCTAAGGATGATATATTAATCGGTGCGTCAATGGATGCTATGGATTCAACACCGGGCGCTGATATGTTATATACAATTACGGTTGGAACTCATGGTGATTATCCTAAGGTGGCATATCCTGACGATCAGGCCATAAAGGTTCAATGTGAAGGTAAGACAGAAGAGCTTACCAATCAATGGACGTATTATATCAACAGACTCCATGAGATGGACACATTTATGAAAAATTACTGTGAGACGCTTAATCAGCGAGATGAAGATACAATAGTAATATTCTTTGGCGATCACCTGCCGACAATGGGTCTTACGGAAGATGAAATTTCTACACATGATTTATATAAGACGAAGTATGTAATATGGAATAACTTCGGCATGTCGAAGGCGGATATGGATATGACGTCGTATCAGCTTGTGCCAATGTTCTTAGACAGATTGGGAATTCATGAAGGTACGATGATTAATTATAATCAGGACAGAACCAAGAGTGGTGTTTCTGTCAAATCCGAAGAATACACGGACGGTCTTAATTTACTTCAATACGATTTACTCTATGGCAAGAGATATGCGTACAGAGGACAGGATTTGTATCCTGCATCTAATCTCGTAATGGGTGTTAAGGACGTTATAATCGACAGAATGTATAACTTCAACGATGAAGTTCATATATATGGTCAGAACTTTACAAAATGGAGTAAAGTGTTTGTTAACGGCAAGAAGGTGGCGACCGGATATAAGAGTGGCCAGTGCCTGACAATTGATACGGAAAGCGTTAAGAACGGCGATAAGATTGTAGTTAATCAATTAGGCTCGAGCGATACCGTATTTAGGACATCTAATGAGGTTGTCGTTAATCTGCCACAGACGGAGCAAACCGCAGCGGCAGCAGAATAGTTAGGTGCATATCGTAACACAGACCAAGGAAAGAATTGCATAAATGAATATAGTTAGGTGCATACCGTAACGCAGACCAAGGGAAGAATTACATAAATGAAATCAAGATATAATAATTAGGGAAATGGTTAATTTGACAAGGAAGGAGATTTGATATGTCAGAGAGAAAGATACCATACAAAATTTATCTTACAGAAGAGGAGATGCCAAAGCAGTGGTATAATCTACGTGCAGATATGACTAATAAGCCGGCACCACTCCTTAATCCGGGCACATTAGAGAAGGCTAAATTAGAAGAATTAGAGCATGTATTCTGCTCTGAGCTTGCTAAGCAGGAACTTAATGAGACAGATGCATATATAGATATTCCTGAGGAAATCAGAGATTTTTATAAAATGTTTCGTCCTTCACCTCTTATCAGAGCATATTGCCTAGAGGAAAAATTAGGTACACCTGCGAAAATATATTATAAGTTCGAAGGAAATAACACATCGGGCTCTCATAAGCTCAATTCAGCGATTGCCCAGGCTTATTATGCAAAGAAGCAGGGACTCAAAGGTGTAACAACAGAGACAGGAGCAGGTCAGTGGGGCACGGCTCTTTCCATGGCTTGTTCATATTTTGATCTCGATTGTAAAGTATATATGGTTAAGAGCTCTTATAATCAGAAGCCTCAGAGAAAAGAGGTTATGAGAGTATACGGAGCTTCCGTTACTGCTTCACCTTCTATGGAGACTGAAGTAGGAAGAGCTATTAACGCACAGTTCCCTAACGGTAACGGTTCGCTTGGCTGCGCAATTTCAGAGGCGGTTGAGAAGGCTACATCTGAAGAAGGATACAGATATGTTCTTGGTTCTGTTCTTAATCAGGTTCTTCTTCATCAGTCTGTTATCGGACTTGAGACTATGACTGCTTTAGATAAATACGGAGAGAAAGCTGATATTATAATCGGATGTGCCGGCGGTGGTTCTAACCTCGGTGGATTAATATCACCGTTTATGAGAGATAAGATTAAGAAAGGTGATGATTATAAGATTGTCGCTGTTGAGCCTGCATCATGTCCTTCTCTTACAAGAGGAACATTTGCGTATGACTTCTGTGATACGGGAAGAGTATGTCCGCTTGCTAAGATGTATACATTAGGTCATGACTTTATGCCATCTCCTTCACATGCGGGTGGTCTTAGATATCACGGAATGTCAGCTGTATTATCACAGTTAAAGCATGACGGATTAATGGAAGCAACTACTGTAACTCAGACAGAAGTATTTGACGCTGCAGAGAAATTTGCACGAGTTGAAGGAATTCTTCCTGCGCCTGAGAGCGCACATGCAATCAAGGTTGCTATGGATGAAGCTATAAAATGTAAAGAGACAGGCGAAGAGAAGACTATCGTATTCGGCCTTACGGGAACAGGATATTTTGATATGTTCGCATATGAAGATTTCAATAACGGTACAATGACCGATTATATTCCTACAGATGACGATATTAAGAAATCTCTTGAAAATGTACCTAAGGTTGATCTGTAAATAATTCTTTAAGCGAAATAATTTTTGTGATAAAGTATTCTTTGGTAAAAGATTACTTATAGAAAAAGAAAACAAGAAAGGAAAAAGAGCACTATGGTAAGATTAGGTATTATAGGCTACGGTAACCTCGGAAGAGGTGTTGAGTCTGCGGTTAAGCAAAATGATGACATGGAACTTGTAGCAGTATTTACAAGAAGAGACCCTTCTTCGTTAGAGATTAAGACTAAGGGAGTTAAGGTTGATTCTGTGGAAAATGTTGCTGCTTATCAGGACAAAATTGATGTAATGATTTTATGCGGCGGTTCCGCAACTGATTTGCCAAAGCAGACACCGGAATATGCTAAATTATTTAATGTTGTTGACTCATTTGACACACATGCGAATATTCCTACACATTTTGCTAATGTAGATAAGGCTTGTAAGGAAAACGGTCATGTAGGCCTTATTTCATGCGGATGGGATCCGGGAATGTTCTCACTTATGAGATTATATGGCAATGCATTTTTGCCTGACGGTGAAGATTACACATTCTGGGGCAAAGGCGTAAGCCAGGGACATTCAGACGCTGTAAGAAGAATTAAAGGTGTTAAGAATGCTAAGCAATATACAATTCCGGTAGAGGAAGCGCTTGAAGCAGTAAGAAGCGGAAGCAATCCTAAGCTTACAACAAGACAGAAGCATACACGTGAATGCTTTGTTGTATTAGAAGAGGGAGCTGATGCTAAGGCAATTGAGAAAGAGATTTGTGAAATGCCTAACTATTTCGCAGACTATGATACAACCGTTAATTTCATTAGCGAAGAAGAGTTTAATAAGAATCACAGCGGTATTCCTCATGGAGGATTCGTTATAAGAAGCGGTAAGACAGGCTGGGATCTTGAAGATACACATGTAGTTGAGTATTCCATTAAGCTTGATTCTAATCCGGGATTTACTTCAAGCATTATCTTAAGCTTTGCAAGAGCGGTTGCAAGATTGTCTAAGGAAGGTGTAGTTGGCGCTAAGACAGTGTTTGATATTGCACCTGCATATCTAATTAACAGATCTGACGAGGACATAAGAGCACACTTGTTATAATTGAGAAAGCAAAACACCTGCCGCATTTAGCAGCAGGTGTTTTTTATATTAGTATTATAAAGAGGAATAACTAATTATTTGTTGTCAGTTATTACTTTAATTAGTTGTTTCATTGTCATTTACAACACTTTCATCGTTAACCTGACTCTTCATTCTATTAGAAGCATCGAATATAATCTCAAGAAGATTATTCATCTCATTCATCTGTGTTAAGCTGTCATCGCTGACTGAGATAGAACTGTCTGCCGAAGCGGATACTTCCTCGGTCGTAGCTGACAGATTGGTGATTGCATCCATAATAGTTCTGTTAGCTGATACGATATCGTTAACGGTTCCCGTAATGCTGTTGATTGAATCGATAAGCTCTGATACATGAACCTTGATCTCATCAAAGCCTTCACTTGTCTTATCAATCATATCATTTTGTTTATCTGAACTCTCTGCTGATTTAGCCATATTATTGCTGGCGTTATCAACATCGACTGTAAGCTTATTAATAATGTCTGTAATCTGTTCTGTTGACTGCTTTGTCTCTTCTGACAGATTTCTAATCTCATCGGCAACTACCGCAAAGCCCTTGCCGGCTTCACCGGCTCTTGCTGCTTCGATAGAAGCGTTAAGTGCAAGTAAGTTTGTCTGATCAGAGATACTGAGAATTGTTCCGATAATAGCTTCAACTTCTTTAATTCTGTCGTTAAGCTCAACTGTCGTTGCACGGGTTGTTCTGTTAATTTCTGCAGTTTGCTGAGCCTGTTCCTTGAGCTCTTCAATAATCTTTGCACCGTTATCTACAACTTCAGCGGCACGAAGAGAAGTTTCTTTCATGGCGTTCGCTTCATCACCGGCACCCATAAGATTTTCCTGGATATCACTTGTCATGGCTGTTTGATTGTCAAGTGATTCAGCAGTACTTCTGATAGATTGAGCAATTTCGTTAACGGAAGAGTTGCTTTGCTTGATACTGTTAGTAAGTGTTGAAACTACTCCGGAAGCAGAATCCAAATTTGTTGACATAACTTTGTATTCTGACATAATGCTGTTGCTTGTAGTTTTTTGCTCATCCATTTGTTGATTTAGAGCATCGATTTTTTCAGTATTGCTTTTTACCTGAAGTCTGATAATAAGTAAACCTACAGTAAGCGCTAACGCAACAACTATACAGTTAATTATTATCTGGAATATTCCGCTTCTGTCTGTTGTAAACATATATACAACAACGAATATTGCGTTAATAACAACACATCCTATAGTAGCAAGTATTGCTATTTTGATATCCTGTTCTAAGACTACTAAGAGTACGAAGGGGAACATGAATGCGTACAACGTAGGGTCGCCGCAACTGCAATACAAAAAGGCATAAGACAGAGTCATTAATAGCAGGCATACAATACCGTCTTTGCTTTCTGCTTTATTTCTGATTCGTGCTATAATAGCAAATATGAATCCGAAAGTGATAAAACCTGTTCTTATAAAAGAAAGAATGCTGCCATCGATATATAGAACAGAAACGGCTGCCATGGCAGCTATAACTGCTATACGGATGTTGGTAGCAAATTTGTACTGTCTAAGAAACTGCATCTTTTCAAGTGACATAGATAGAACCTCCAATATATAATATTTTACGCCCCTAATGCATAAGCATTGGGAAAATGCACCATAAAACGCTAAAGCGCCCTAAAATTTCAACTATCATCAGTACATTGGTATTTCAAGAAATGGGGTATATAGGTCGTAGAAAAGATGGATACGGATTGTATCTATCTCGTATACTAGAATGATATTTCCATAGAAATTTTTATTTCTTTTATAACTAAATTTTATTATCACATTTTAAATAATAAAAATCAAGAAAAAATGGCAGAAAATTGGTATAAGTTGACCTTAATGAGTTGGTAGAGTACAATATATAGAATATAGAAGCAGATTTAAGGAGTTTTTAATGAGAATAATTCACTGCGCGGATCTTCACCTTGAGTCATCGCTTAAAGGTGTTTTAAGTGGCGATAAGGCTAAGGAGAGACGGGAAGAAATATTATACAATTACGATAGGTTGGTGGACTATGCGAATAAGATGGGCGTAGATGTTATTCTTATGGCCGGAGATATATTTGACAAGACGACGAATGTTAAAACTGCAACCAAGCATATCCTCGAAGTCATGAGAGATAATCCGGGTATAGATTTTTTGATGCTCAGGGGCAATCACGACAAGAGAGAATTGTTTGACGACGTAAGGAGTGTTCCTAAAAATGTTAAGCTTTTTAATGACAGAGGTTGGAAGGCATACGAATACGGAGATATTGTAATTAAGGGTGTTGAGCTTAGCGAGAATAATTATAAGGACGTAGCATTTAATCTGGTGTTAGATCCGGGGAAATGTAATATTGTTATGCTTCACACTGATTCTGCTAGTGAGAAGAAAGATAAAGAAGTATACGAGATTAATTTTAACGACCTAAAGAATAAGAATATAGATTACCTGGCGCTTGGACATATTCACAGATATGACAGACAACAGTTAGATGACAGAGGGATATATGTATATCCGGGATGCTTGGAAGGCCGCGGATTTGATGAGGTTGGCAAGAAGGGATTTGTCCTTTTGGATATTGATGAGAATAACAGGATCACTGACACATTTATCCCATTTGCAAAAAGAGAGATTTATAAAGAAGAAGTCCGTGTCAATCCGGATGATACGATGAAAGATATTATAGATAAGGTACATAAAGTGTCCGACAGTATCGACAGTAAGGATATGCTTGAAATAGAATTAGTGGGCAATACTAACATGGACGACCTTGTGGATATAGATGTAAGACGTATAAGAAGAGAGTTCGCAGACAGATTTTATTGCTTTAAAGTAAAGGACTCTACTACTATGCAGGTAGATTATGACAGCTTTGCTAACGATAAGAGTCTTAAGGGCGAATTTATAAGACTTTTAGAGAAGCAGGCTTTAAGTGATGAAGATAAATCCATCATAGTGGAACTTGGGATTAAGGCATTAAAGGGAGAAAATCTGGATATATGAGAATAGTTTCATGTCATATTACAGGTTATGGAAAATTTAAAAACGTAGATATGGACTTTAAGCGAGGCCTTAATGTCATCGAAGAGGACAACGGATGGGGAAAGTCTACCCTTTGTTCCTTTATTAAAGCTATGTTCTATGGTAACCCGACAGACAAAAAGAGGGCGCTTAATGACAGAAGGCAATACAGACCGTGGGATAAGTCTGTCTATGGCGGCAATTTGACATTTGAGGTGGATGATAAATCGTACAGAGTTGAGAGATTCTTTGGCAGTAATGCAAAGGATGACACATTTGCACTATATGATTTGAGTACGAACCTTGAGTCTTCGGATTACAGTGAGAATCTCGGCGAAGAGTTATTCGGTATCGACAGGGACTCTTTTGCCAAGTCGGTTTATGTTCCGCAGAATGCCATTAAACCTGAGATGACGGGAGCTATTAACGGTAAGTTAGGAGATCTTGTAACCGTACAGGATGATATTAATAATTTTGACGAAGCAATTAAGAGAATTGACGAAGAGAAGTCGATTTATACAAAAAAAGGCAAGGATGAGAATCGCGGTAAAATTGTTAAGATAGAAGATACAATAAATGAGTTAAGAGAAGATGTTGAGCGTCTAGACAGCTATAAAGAATCCCTTAGAATGAATGAAAGACTGTTAGAAGAGAAGCAAAATATCAGAGACGGTTTAGAAAAAGAGAAGGAAGAATTACGTAACAGGATTACAAGACAAAGCGACAGAGATCAACTCACCGGAGAATATAATTTGGTGCTTAAGACATATACATCCGAGAAAGAGAACTTAGATGAGTTAGACGATTTCTTTACAAACGGTGTTCCGAGTGATGAAGAAATCGGCGAATATTTTGAGCTTACGAAAGAGATTGATGTCTTGCAGAGTCGCTGCGACGATATTCAAAATAAGATGCCGGATAAAGAAAAGACCGATCTTTTAAAGGAAATGTTTAAAGAGCCTTTAAGCGACGAAGTGATTGACGATTGGTTAGACAGGGCCAATAAGCTGTCTGAACTTCGAGTTCTTAGTGAGCATGCGAAGCTGTCCGACGAAGACAGAGACGCATTGCAGGAGCTTAAATATTATTTTGCCAAGAAGAAGCCTACCAAAGAAGAGTTGGAAATTGTTAGAAATGAGGCTGAAAATGTCAACAGGCTGCAAGGTAGAGTCGAAGAGACGAAGGGCTACTATGAGCAGCAAAAGCACATTTTCGAGGAAGGCGTTAAGAATAAATCTTCGGACAGTAAGTCGGCACTTGCCATGCTTATGATTGTCGGAGCGATAATTTTAATCGGCTCGATAGTGTCTCTTGTAGTGGCGGATATTTCACAAGGAATTATTATTGGAATTGCAGGAATTGTCATTTCTATCATAATATTTGCCGTTGGCATTGTCGGCAATAAGAGGCGTAATACGAGCTCTAAGAAGTTAGTCGCCGAGATGGAGAATAATTATAACGAGGCTAAAGAGAAGTATGAGCAGGCTAAAGGCGAGTATGATACTTCGGAGAAGATATGTAGAGAGTTTTTGTCTGATTTTCTGGTAAATGCGAATGAAACAATGCAGCAGATGATCTCAGATATAGAGCTTAAGACAGAGAAGTATGATACATTAATCGCTAACGAAGAAAAGGCTGTTGAAGTCGGCGGTAATGCATTAGAAGAGCTTACTTCATTAGAGATGTCTCTTTATACGGAACTTGCTCATTATCAGGCTTGTTATAGAATGGAAGATTTGTATTCTTCTAATGCCGAGATTGAGTTGATACAACGGATAAAAGAAGATAATAATATCTACAGAAGTTATATTGAGGATGACAGAGAAAGATCCAAGCTAATAGAACAAAGAGAAGCCAACCTAAAAAAGATTACTTCATATCTCAACAGATTCCCTGTTATTGATGAGGAAAATGTATCGCAAAAGATTGCATTTGTTAAAGCACAGAAGCAACAATATGAAGACATTGCACAAAAGGTGGCAGGTCATAAAGAGTTTATAGATAAGTACGAAAAGGCCAATGAAGCATTTGATGAAACGCAGACTGTAGAAGAATTGCAGAACAGGCAGGCTGAAATAGATGAAAAGCTTCGATCAATTGGCGACGATATTAATCAGATTAATGTGCGGATTCGTGATGTTAAAGATGCTATCGATAAGTGTCAGGAGAGCAGTAATCAGATAGATGAACTCAAAGAAGAGATGAAAGAATATCAAAAAAAGGTCAACTATCTGATACAAACGAAAGAGTATCTTACTAAAGCTAAAGATAAATTCCTGTCTACCTATATGCGACCGCTTCAAAAAGGAATGAGGGAGTATTTAGACAGATTAGAGACTGAGAATACACTTATCAGAAGTGAAAATTACAGTATTGATACAAAGCTGGCAATATCTATTAATTATGAAGGCGAAACGAAAGAAGAGGGATATTTAAGTAGGGGATATGGCGATATGGCGGCATTTTGTGCAAGACTTGCTCTTATCGATATTATGTATGAAGGTCAAAAACCGATGATAGTACTTGACGATCCGTTTACTCAAATGGATGAAGAGAAGATTAAGATGGCGCTTAAACTAATAGAAGATTTATCTAAGGAAAAGCAGATTCTGTATTTTGCCTGTCATAAGTCAAGAGTATAAAATAATCCCGAGACATAAGTCTCGGGACTTTATAATACTAATTTGTAAAGTCCGGCTAATCGGGCCTCAGTAGCCTTTCATAGCACCGGTATTTACTACAATGCCTGGTTAATTAACATTCCGGCGTATGCACTGCTTGCATAAACTGCGTTAAAGTTCTTGCCGGGGTTTTTGTATTCAACTAAAAGCTTATCTACGTATTTCATAGGGTTAACACTTGTCTTGTCTGCAGCCGCAGATAGGGCATTTTTAAATGTGTTAAGAGTCTTGAATACATCGTCTCTGTTAGCGCCCGTAACACCGTCGAGGACAGCTTGTTTATCGACATTAAGCATACCATCTTCAGTCTGGCTGATTCCTATATCGGATAACTGGTTGCTAAGCGTACGACCGATTCCCGTCATCTCGTTAAAGTAGGAATTGTTGTGGCTTACTGAATAGTTAGCGCCAATTTGTACCATGTTGTTATATACGTTAACG
>JAIKVT010000041.1 GCA_024685495.1 Lachnospiraceae bacterium | reverse complement strand
TATTTTAATGAGTACAATTATTCATTATTTGTTAATTTCAAAAATTGTTTTTAATAAGAGATATAGTTTATGGTCTATAACAATTTATATAGTGACCTTCATTTTTGGTATTATTTTACAAAGTATAGTGATTTATTATTCTTATGAGTTTTTCTTATTAAATTTTTCTCCTTATATTCGTTATGTGGGGAGTAAAATATTGTCAATCACAATTCCTTTTGCAGTAGTTTATTCCATACGAAAAAAAATGTATCTTTTGAAAGATAAAATAATATAAAAAGATAAGAAGAGTGCGCTTATTATGAAAAAAATTTTTGCAATGTTGCCTTGCTACAATGAGGAAGAGAATATTGAACAACTTTTGAATAAATGGCTTTTGACAGGAGAAAAATTACGCGACATACATTATAAATTGGTAATAGTAGGAATTGATGATAAAAGTACCGATAACACATTAGCTGTTTTACGTAGATTAGCGGCAGAGTTTAGCGAAATTGTAGTAATTGAACATATGTATAATTTAGGATTGGGTGGGGGATTAAAAACTGCATTTCGTTATTTTATTCAGAATGGAGAACCGGGAGACTATTGCGTAATAATGGATGGAGATAATTCTCATGATCCGAAGTACATTTTTTCAATGCTTCGTATAATTGACATGGGTTACTATGATTGTATTATTGCCTCAAGATATTGTAATAATTCTGAAACTATAGGAGTTCCTCGTTTTAGATTATTGCTTACTTTCTTTGCAAAGGCATATTATAAATGCTTGTTACATGTACCCAATGTTAATGATTACACTTGTGGTTATAGGTTATATAGTTACGGTATTGTGAAAAAAGCTATGGAAAAGTTTGAGGAGAATCTAATAACACGCAATTCATTTGCTTGCATGATGGAAGTTTTGTATAAGCTGTATTTAGTTGGTTGTCGTTTTTCGGAAGTACCATTTTCTTTAAGATATGATGCTAAAAAGGGGAAAAGTAAAATGAAATTTTTACGTACAATTAAAGAAAGCATTTTTACTGCTATAGACATTAAGCTATTATAAGTGCTTTAATTTTTTTATTTTTTTATTCTTCATCACTATACTATTGTTGCTAAATTACGGATGGGTCTATGAACGTATTGGGAAAGTATGTCATTTTAGATGGAAAAAAGTTATTAAGGTTATTTTGGATTATAATATTACTATCTTTTGCCGTTTGGCTTATAAGTATTATTATCAGTCCAAATGGTCATCAATTAGATTTATTCTTTCTTCGCACAGGAGATTTTTGGGCTGACGCTTCAAATGTGACTGGATTGGTTAGCGAGAGAGATCCTTATCATAATGCAAGGGTTGGTATCGGATTAGGAAATGCAAACCAACCTCCGTTAACGTACATATGTTATTTTTTGTTAGCTTGTGTAAGTATAATTCCTGATAATAGTTATTTAAATTACTATTATCAGCCTATGTGGACGATGTTATTTGTTATCATATTATGTGTGACTATGATAATGATTTTTGAAATTTGTGTTCGTCAGTTTCCTGTTGAGTTTTATTTTGATGCTTTGTTAATAGGTGCTTCTATTTGCTTCTCTTATCCTATGATTTTTTCGATTGAGAGAGGAAATAATGTTATTGTTTCAGCACTAATGGTATCAGTCTTTGTTTTTTATTATGATAATAATATTAAGTGGAAAAAGGAAATAGCATTAATATGTTTGGCTATAGCTTCAGGGATGAAAATTTCGCCTGCTATTTTAGGCATTTTGTTGGTTTATAAGAAAGATTGGAGCGCAGTATGTCGATTAGCTTTGTATGATACTTTATTTTTTATTGGACCATTTGTCTTTCTTAAAGGTGGAATTAATAATCTATTCCAAATGATTCATAATTTAAATTTGTGGTTTACAACTTATGTTTCTTACAATGAGGGAACTGGTTTTGTTGCAAGTTATGTAAAATATATTCGTTTTTTTTACGATTGCCGTTATATTAGTGATACATCTTATAAGATACTTACAGTCTTAAAAAGCGAAGTGTCATTTATATTGTTATTAGGCGCTTTTCATTTTGAAGAAAAATGGAAGTGCGTTTTTAATGTAATTTTAGTATTGCTGGTTTTACCTACTACTTCAGCAGCTTATTGTTTGCTTTATTTAATTCCATTTACAGTATTATTTTTAAATTCCTT